>NZ_JAEDXV010000029.1:0-55656 GCF_036877645.1 Terriglobus sp. ADX1 | reverse complement strand
TTGAAGGACCTGCATTCCTATCCCGGCACTACGATTCCACCGGCAAGCCACAAACGGTAACTCGCAAACAAAAGACACTTACAGCTTTGAACAGCCGGCAACCCGTCTACTATCCCCTCTGCGATATCCTTCCCTCGACCCTAAGCAGGAGCTTTCCACGTTGCGCAAACTCATCGCCATCGCAGCCCTTTTCGTAGCAACCACCGCCTCATATGCGCAGCAGAAATCCCCCGTCGACGAAGTGGACACCACCATCGGCAACGTCGGTATCCTGCTTGTTCCCACACGTCCCACGGCGTATCGCCCCAACAGCATGGTGCGCGTGTACCCCGTGCGCAATGACGCGCTCGATGACCAGATCCAATACTTCCCGCTGACCATCCTTTCGCATCGTCAGCCCGATCTCTTCGCCATCCTGCCCGGCGACGGCACGCCGCAGACCTACGACAACGAGCACGCAACGCCGTATCTCTACACCAGCCGTCTCGATCAAGCGAAGATTGATATCCAGTTCGCACCGTCGCATCAGTCCGGCATCTTCCGCTTTCATTACGACGCCGACACGGCAACCGTAACGCTGCGCAACCTGCATCCCGGAGCACTCAAGGTAGAAGGCAAAGACGCCATGTCCGGCGAAGAAAAGGCTATGGGTCTCACCGCCTACTTCTATGCGGAGACCAACCATCCCGTCACCGCAACGCCCGGCGACAAGAAACTCACCCTGACCGCGCACACGTCCGATCTCGAAGTCCGCTACGGCGTCTCCTTCATCTCCGTCGAGCAGGCAAAGAAAAACCTGCACCGCGAAATCAATCACTGGGACGTCGCGCGCACCAGCGACGAAGGCCGCGCCGAATGGAACAAGGCGCTCGGTCAGATCGACATTGAAGGCGGCACACCCGAACAGCGCCGCGTCTTTTACACCTCGCTCTATCGCTGCATGGAGCGCATGATCCTCATCACAGAAGACGGCAAGTACTACTCCGCTTACGATCACAAGGTCCACACCGATGCACGCCCCTTCTACGTGGACAACTGGCTGTGGGACACCTTCCGCGCCATGGAGCCGCTGCAGACCATCCTGAATCCTGACATGCAGGCAGACAAGATTCAGTCGTACGTCCGCATGTATCAACAGGGCGGCATCATGCCCACCTTCGCTCTGGCATCCGGCCCCGGTGCCACCATGAACGGCTACCACGCCGCTCCGTGGATCGCCGACGCATACAACAAGGGCGTTCGCAACTTCGATCTGCCCACCGCCTATGAAGGTCTGCGCAAGCGCGCACTCGACACCACAGTCCTGCCGTGGGAACTCGGCCCCAGGACCTCGCTTGACGATTTCTACAGCACGCACGGCTACATGCCCGCGCTGCATCCCGGCGAGAAGGAAACCGTAGCCGGTGTCAACGACTTCGAAAAGCGTCAAGCCGTCGCCGTCACGTATGAAATCAGCACCGACGACTGGTCCATCGCACAACTCGCCACCGTGTTGAAGAAGCCGGAAGACCGTGAACTCTTCCTCAAGCGCAGCACCAACTACCGCAACCTCTTCCGCGCAGACAAAGGCCTCGCATGGCCCAAGGATGACAAGGGCAACTGGATCAACATCGATCCCAAGTTCGACGGTGGCATGGGCGGTCGCGACTATTACGACGAGAACAACGCCTACACCTACACATGGGACGTGGTCCACGACTACGACGGCCTCTTTGACCTGATGGGCGGCAAGCAGAAAGCCACCGCCAACCTCGATCAACTCTTCCGCGAACCGCTGCCCGCCAGCAAGTACGCCTTCCAGGCAAAGTTTCCGGACAGCACCTCCATGGTGGGCGAATTCAGCATGGCCAACGAGCCTTCGCTCCCCATCCCTTACGTCTACAACCGCCTCGGCCAACCATGGAAAACCCAGAAGCGCATCCGCTCACTGATTGACGCCTTCTTCCCCGCCACTCTGCACGGCATCCCCGGCGATGAAGACGGCGGCGGCCTCACCGGCTTCGTCGTCTTCTCCATGATGGGCTTCTACCCCATCTCACCCGGCGTCCCGGTCTATGACATCGGCAGCCCTATCTTCAGCAAGGTCACCATCCATCTGAAGAACGGCAAGGACTTCATCGTCAGCGCACCCAACACCAGCCGCGACGCGAAGTACGTGCAGTCCGCCACATGGAACGGTCAGCCGCTCACGCGCCTCTGGTTCACGCACAGCAACCTCACCTCGGGCGGCACACTCAGCCTGAACATGAGCAACATCCCTAACACCACCCTCGGCACCGCGGACGCAGACCTGCCCCCAGCCAGCATCCACACCGACCCCACCAAGTTCCAATAGCAAAGCAAAAGTAAACAACAACCGAATGCCCGGGTTTCGCTGAAGAAATCCGGGCATTTCCGTCAAAGCACCAAGGAAGTCCGTCATCCTCAACAGCAACGTTGGTCATTCTGAACCAGCAACGCAGTTCTTCATTCTGAGCGGCAACGCAGGGTGGCCATCGTGAAAAACAACGCAGTTCGTCATTCTGAGCGGCAACGCAGTTCTTTATCCTGAACAGCAACCAGTTGGTCATTCTGAGCGAAGCGAAGAATCCCAACACATTTTCAAGCGGCGACACGCTCAAACCCTTCCAGCCACCAAACCAAACCAGCTTCGCAAAAGCGAAGCTCATACGGTCAAAGACCGTCATCCTGAACGAAGCGAAGCGGAGCTGAAGGACCTGCATTCCTTTCACGCACTACGATTCCGCTGGAAAAGCCAAACCAAGCCGACCCGCTGACTTGCTATCCTGACACCTACGCCAATGAGCACTTTCCAGAACGAAACTGACGTCTACGCCATCCACGGGGCCGACCCCGAAGTCCTCGCCTACGCCATGGCCAAGTACTCCCGTTCCGCGCTCACCCTGCGCGAATCGCTGGCGGAAATCTCCTCGCAGAAGGCCGAGCAGTTCCTCAACACCTTCTACTTCCAGTACGGCCATCGCTCCATCGCGGACCTCGCGCACGTCGCCTTCGCCATTGAGCGACTCTCCCTCCTCGCCGCCATCGACCTCGTCGACGAGCAGCGCTGGGACGGTCAGGAGCGCAGCACGCGCTACCAGAACTTCCGCAAATCCGGCTGGTACACGCCAACCTTCGACGACGCCGAAAATCAAACCGAATACACCAGGACCATCGAAAGCCTCTTCGACGGCTACACGGAAATCGGCGAAGGCATGCTCACGGAGTTGAAGGCACACGCACCGCGGCCTGAGGGCATGGACGACGCGGCCTACACGCGCACCCTCCGCGCCCGCGCCTACGACATGGCGCGTTACCTGCTGCCGCTGGCCACCAACACCTCACTCGGCCAGATCACCAACGCCCGCACCCTAGAAGGTCAGGTAGCCCGCCTGCTCGGCAGCGACTACCCGGAAATCCGTACACTCGGCGAAAAGCTCCGCGCCGCCGCCGCCGGCCCCGCATGGCAGGTCAATGAAACCGCCTGCAGCGATCTGGTGCAGGCCATTGAAGCACTCGAACCGGAAATCGCCAGCTCGGCCCATGAACTCCTGCGCCGCGAAGTCCGCGTAAGCCCCACGCTGGTCAAATACACCACGCCCAGCGAATTTACGCGCGTCACAAAACCCCTGCTGGAGCAGGCCGCAGCCGAACTCCTCGCCGGCGAATCCATCGTCCCCATGCCGCCGGACTCGCCCAACGTCGAACTCATCACGCCGCCCACCGGCGAAACACTCTCCCTTGAGATCGACCTCGCAACCTCGCTGCTCTACCCGCACACGCAGTACCGCTTCCGTCAGATTCGCAACGCCGTCGCCTCACTCAGCGAGAAGCGCATTAGCGAAATCATCGACCTCGGCCTGCAGCACCGCGGCCGTCACGACGAACTGCCCCGCGCCTTCGCCGCCGCCAACGGCCTGCGTTTTGACATCCTCATGGACATCGGCGGCTTCCGCGATATGCACCGCCACCGCCGCTGCACGCAACTCCTGCAGCCCTGGACCACAGCACACGGCTACGAACTCCCGGACTTCCCATCGCAGCCCGCGCTATCGGCATCGCCCGTCTTCGCGCGCTACACAGAACTCATCCAGCAGGCGTTCGCCTTCCACGCCAACGCCACAGGCATCCCGGCCAACGCGACAGCCGCACTCACATCGCCAAAGCTCGCAGCACATTCAGCCGCATCCGTGCCGCTGCCTCACTTCAACGAACAAGGTATCCAGATGAAGTGGGCCGCACCACCCAGCGGGATCTCCAGCACAGACAACAAGCCTCACAAGTGCAACCCGCACGCAGCCGACTACGTGCTGCCACTGGCCACCCGCTGCCGCTCACTCTTCACCATGGACTTCGCAGAAGCCGTCTACATCTGCGAACTCCGCAGCACCCCCGCAGGCCACTGGAGCTACCGCAACGTCGCATGGCAAATGTATTCGGAAGTCGCAAAGCAATACCCATCACTTGCAAAACACTTCCGCATCCGCGACCCACACGAACCCATCGACCTGCTCGTCCGCTAAACCAGCAAAGCTCACACGGCCAAAGGTCGTCATCCTGAGCGAAACGAAGTGAAGCCAAAGGACCTGCATTCCTCTGTGCTCACTACGATGCCTCGGGACCAGAGCGAACCTGGGGCGGCAAAACCGCTCATTCGCGCACCTTTTCGAGACAGTACGAAGTACTCGAAAGGGCAGGGCTTCAGCCCTGCCGTAAAGCCGCGCGATACAAGGGGGTGAAACAACCACTAAGGCTTCAACGAAGCCAGATAAGCCGCCACATCCACAATGTCCGCATCAGAAAGTCCAGCCACCACCGGCTTCATCGCCGCAGCATTCTTCCCATCGCGCGTGCCGCTACGGAAATCAAACAACTGCCGCGCCGTAGCCGTGGGCGAATGTCCAGCCAGCGACGGGAACGTATCACTCATCCCCTTCAAATCCGCACCATGACACATCGTGCAAGCCATCTTGCTCGCGCCACCACTCTTCACCAGGGCCTCACCACGAGCAATACTGCCAACAGGTACATAAGCAACAAACCCGGTAGAAGGATCACGCAGCTTCGTCCGATCCACATTCTCTGACACTTCCACAATGCGATCGCCAATCGGCGCCTGCGCACCCGAAGGATCAGGAAGCTGAATCGTATGCGGCCCCGGATGCGTCACTGGTGCCATCGCCGACTCCACCACTCGGACATGCGTCACCGCCGGAACCGAGTGAAAATACTCCGCCGCCTGCCGAGCCTCTTCCGGCGTCAGCGCCTTGGCAATCGCAATCATGCCCGTCAGGCTCGATGGCGTATATGCAGGATGACGACGATCATTTTTCATGTCGTCTAACTGCTGCAGAAAATAAGCCACTGGCAGCCCTTGCAGATCACCCGTCTCCGGCTTACCTGCGCCATTCATCAGGTGACACGTGCCGCACGCTTTGTACTTCTCCGTCCCCGTAATCACTGGCGAAGGAGGCACCGGATGCGACTTCGGAAACCAGTCAATCGTCGCATTCACGCGATTAATCTGCGTATCCGTAAACGCCTGCGTGCTGCCCGGCAAATGATACAGCTTCCCATCATCCGGTGCTGGCTCTTCATGAACTCCCTGCGGATATGCCCACGCGGGAACCTTCGGCGCATCAGCCGGATAAGCATGAACAACGGACGAGCCCAGCGCAGCCACAGCCAGCGCGGCAAACAACGCAGTAAAAACCTTGGGTGAATTCACCCAGCAATCCTGCCGTATCCGCGCCACATCTTGCAACTCTTCGCAAGAGAAGAAACCTATCTTCCTCATCTCGAAGCGAAGCCCATACTCAAACCAGCTTCACAAGCAAAGCTCATACGAACGAAGTTCGTCATCCTGAGCGAAGCCGAAGGACCTGCATTCCTCTCTGCCCACTACAACGCCGATAGCAAACCAACGTACCTATCGCGCTACGATACGCACAAAGTACGTCCACTCAGTAGTAGTGATTCCAGCAACCGCAAGTGAACGCGGGCCTCACAACGCGGAAACAGGTTGCGCATTCCATAGGCTCGCGGAAAGCGCTGCTCACTCACTCCATCCGCAAAGCCTGCATCGGTTCAATGCGCGAAGCCCGCCATGCAGGCACAAGACACGCGCACATTGCCACCAGCAATAGCGTTGCAATCACACCAAACAACACCGCAGGATCAAGCGGCTTTGTTCCAAACAACATCGACTGCAACACACGTGTCACTGCAAAACTCGCGACCATCCCCAGCCCAAGCCCGAACAGTGCCGGCTTCATGCCATCCACCAGCATCTGTTGCAGCAACTGGTCACGCCTCGCACCCAACGCCATACGAATGCCAAGCTCCTGCGTTCGCTGCACCGTCAGATAGGACAACACGCCATACAAACCTACGGAAGCCAGCAGCAACGACAACACCGCAAACGCCAGCACCAGTGCAGCACTCAAACTCTGATTCCCCAGCGACTCACCAACCACCTGATCCATCGTCCGCACATCCGCCACCGGCAACCCTGGATCCAGCGCCGCAATCTGTTTCTGTATCGGCAGCGCAAGCTGCAATGCGTCATATTGCGTGCGCACTGCCAACGTTGCTCCGCCCATCGTTCCATCCAGCAGCGGGAAGTACATCATCGGTCGCGCTTCCTTACCCACTTGGTAGATCACATCGCCCACCACGCCAACAATCTCGTAATCCACCGCGTCCGGCTTACCTTTCAACGCATGAGCCGCCACATGCAAGTGCCTGCCGATCGCATCTTCTCCAGGAAAGTAACGATCCGCCAGTTGCTTACTGATGATCACCTTGTACGCACGGTCCAACCGATCCTGGTTCGTGAAAAAGCGTCCACGCACCAGCGGGATTCCCAACCCTGTGAAGTACCCCGGATCAGCCCATCGCTCCAGTCCAATTTGTAAAGGCGCACCCGCCTGAAGTGGTGGATGCTCCTTCACCGTGAACACAAAGTCGCCCCAGTATCCAGCAGCAGGCACCGTATTACCCAGCGCAACTGCCTTCACGCCCGGCAACGCGCGCACGCGCTCTAACAGTGATTCATGAAAAGCATTAATCTTTTCCGGCGTGTCGTACTGCTTGTCGGGAAGGCTGTAACGAAGAGTCAGCACGTTCTTCGTCACACAACCAACATCCGTGGTTCGCAACTTCAGAAAGCTCTTACCCAATAATCCCGCAGCCACAAGCAACACAACCGTGATCGCAATCTCCACGGTAAGCATCCACTTGCGCAACGCGGTGCGACCCATGCTGCTGGCTCCAGTACGCGCAGAACTCTGCATCGCACTCAGCATCGACTTGTCCGTAGATGACAGCGCAGGAAGCAGCCCTGCAACCAGCGCCGCAACACACATTAACGCACAAGCAAAGGCAATCACCGTGCCGTCCAGATGAATGCTTTGCACGCTGGGCAAATCCTTCCATGCATGCGCAAGAATCTGCGTCGCCAGTACAGACAGTGCCACGCCAAACGCGCCACCAACCAGACAGATCAGCACGCTCTCCGTCATCTGTTCGCGGATCAACGCACCACGCTGCGCACCCAACGCACTACGAATCGCAACCTCACGCTGCCGCGCAGCGCCACGCGCCACCAGCAGGTTCGACACATTCAAACAGCCAATCAACAACATGCACGCCACCGCGCCCAGCATCAGTTGCAGCGGCTGTTTTACATCACCCGTCACGTCCTCATGCAGCGGCCTCATTTCCACCAGGTCATGCACCGGCTCATTCGGATAGGCAAGGTGAAGCTGCATCTGCACCGCCTGCACCTGCGCTACCGCGCTCGCCAGCGAAACACCATCCTTCATGCGCGCAATCACCTGGCTCTGGTGATAGTCATGGTGCAGCAGCGTCTCTCCCATATCGCCCTGGTACGGCACCCACAACACAATCCCCGCATCCGGATACCGGAACCACGACGGCAACACACCCACTACCGTATACGGCTTGTCATCCAGATGAATCTGGTGACCCACGATCGCTGCATCGCCACCAAATCGCCGCTGATACACACTCCACGTCAGCATCACCAAGGTGCTGCCCGGCTTATCCTCCGCCTCTGTGAACCAGCGACCCACCGCAGGCTGCACACCCAACACCCGCATCAAATTCCACGACCCCGCAGCGGCACGCACTGACTCCGGCAATTCACCATGCTCGCCCGTCAGGTTGTAACCCGCGCCGCGCGTCACGGCCATGTCCTCAAAGCCATGCGTCTTCGATCGCCAATCGTAAAAGTCCGCAGGAGACACCGGGTTGTATCCCGGCTTGGCAGGACGCACGCCATCCTTCGTGCGGTCCTCATACGACATCACAAGCTTGTCAGGATCGTGAAACGGCAACGGCCGCAGCAGCACCGAACGCGCAATCGTGAATAACGACGTCGCTGCGCCGATGCAGAGCGCCACCACAATAACTGCAACCAGCGAGAACCCCGGTGTACGTCGCAGTGTGCGGCACGCAAACTTCACATCGCGTGCAACACTCGTCAGCGGCTGAAACGAGTTCTGCGCCCACAACGATTCACGCACCTTCTCCCTGCTCCCTAACTTCATATGAGCCTGTCGACGCGCCTCTTCCTTCGACATGCCGCGCGCCACATTGTCCGCCATCTCCTCATTCAGAAACGACGCCATCTCTTCCTGCAACTCCGCATCGGAACGCTTACGACGAAAGAACCGGAACCAGCTCATTGCGCACCTCCCTCTTCGCCCATCACCAACCCAATCGCACGCGTCATCTGTCGCCACCGCGTTACTTCGCGTACCAGTTGTTTACGGCCTTCCGCAGTCAGCTTGTAAAACTTCGCTTTGCGATTGTTCTCACTCGTTCCCCAATACGAAGAAACCCAACGCCGATCCTCCAGCCGATGCAGCGCGGGATAAAGAGATCCCTGTTCCACTTCAAGTACATCTTCTGAAGTGTGTTCAATCACCTTGGCAATGGTGTGCCCATGCGCATCGCCGCCCACCAGCGTCCGCAGAATCATCATGTCCAGCGTGCCCTTCAACATCTCGCCGTCCACCTGATTCTTCTTCGCCATTGCCATTTCTCCCCTCGAATTCCTATGGGAGTGAATACTACACCACTCGAATTTCTATGGGAAGGAAGAAAATGCTGTCCCGCCTCTCCAACAATCAAGTGAAAAGTAATACGGACCCAGACAAACCACGGTTCCCTGAATTCGTGAAAATGATCTGGACATCGCACAAAGTGCGAACACGCACAGCGAAGAGAACGGTACGAAGTAACCGGAAGGACAGGCCTTATCCTGCCGTACAGATCGCGAAAACAAAGGGGCCTTAGCCCCTGAGTGGGCGCAATCCTTGTATCTCCCTCAACCCATCACTACAATCCACGTCCATGCACCTGCGTTTCGGCTTCCGGACTCTCATCGCCATCTGCATCACGCTCGCCATACTCCTCGGCGTCGTCGCATGGATGCAGTACCGATGGTCAAAACGCGTGGTCACCGCAGATCTGCAACGCGAACGCGAACACATCGATCTCTCCGCATCACTCTTCGCATCGCGCTTCAATCGCAACATCGCTGACACCGTCAGCTTCCTCCAGAACGATGCTCAAACAGCGTGGTCCACAAACGCGCAGCTGCCCGCGCTTCCAAGGCTTGTGAAGGAGCTCTACCTCGTCGATGCTTCCAGCCCGCAACCCCGCATCCTGCGCGCCAATCGTTCCGGCTCATTCGCACCAGTAGCGACACCACAGTGGATGGGTCCAGGAGAATGCGCCGCAATCCTCTCACAGCAACCGCTCACCATCACCACGCCGGTGTTTCAATCCATTGTCGAAAAAACGAAACAAGGTCAGAGCGTCTTCCATATCTCGCGCGCCAACCATTGCTTCGTTGCATTGCTCGATGAAGACTTCATCAAGACCACACTCGTTCCGAAACTTCTTCAAGAGAGTTTCGGTAACTCTTCTATGAACGACTACGACTTCGCTATCGTCCCGCGACATCGCGACGCGCAGCGAATCTACGGCCCCCAAGTCAATCCCGATTTAAGAAAACCATTCTTCGCAGTATCACTGCGAAATCTCCCGCCCATACCAGGACGTCCAACCAACACACCAACACCTCCCGGCAGAATCATCCAGCGCTACCAGATTCAAACCGAAAACAACGGTCTGCCATTACGACCATCTCCTCCCAACGACATATGGGAACTACAAGTAGCGCATCGCGGCCTTCCTCTCGCAGCATCCTTCCGGCACGAGCGCCGATTAGAACTTCTGCTCGTGTTCACAGCAGAAGCTCTGCTCGGCGCATCCATCATGCTCCTCGTCATCAGCGCGCATCGCATGCAACGCGCCGCCGAACAACGCATGCAATTCGTCGCAGCGGTCTCGCATGAACTGCGCACACCCGTATCGTCCATCTCCATACTTTCGCGCAATCAGGCAGACGGCTTGGTGACCGGTGCTGACAAGGTCGCACAATACGGCGAACTCATCCATCAGCAATCACGCCGCCTCAGCGAAATGATTGAGCAGACACTGCAATACGCAGGCATCCACTCCAACCTCGGCACAAAAACCCGCACCCCGATTAACATCGCGAACATCATCACCACCGCTCTAACTGCACACAGCGACGAACTCACGCGCGCACAAATTCAAGTCGAGCAAAACATCCCCGATGACCTTCCAACCATTCACGGCGACGCCAACCTGCTCCGCATCGCCATCGACAACCTGATCTCCAACGCCATCAAGTACGCCGCCAGTGGCCGCTGGATCGGCATTCATGCCGAATACTCCGCAGGCAATCGCGCAGTCCTCGTACATATCTCGGATCGCGGTCCCGGCATCGAAGCTACTGATCGCGAACACTTGTTCGATCCTTTCTACCGCGGTCACGCCGCAACAGAAACAAACATCCCCGGCTCCGGTATCGGCCTCAGCCTCGTGCGCTCCGCAGCCGAAGCACACGGCGGCAACATCACCGTCGAAAGCACACCCGGACAAGGCAGCACCTTTACACTGAGAATCCCTGTATGACACGCATTCTCTTCATCGAAGACGAACACGCCTTTGCCATCGGCCTCATGGACCGCTTGCGTGCAGATGGCTATGAAGTGCAATGGGAGAGCACCGGAGGCAAAGGCTATCAAGCCGCCTCTGCCAGCGCCTTCGATCTCATCCTGCTCGATGTTGCGCTCCCCGGCAAAAACGGATTCGACATCTGTCGCGATCTAAGAAGTAACAGCATCGCCACACCGGTACTCATGCTCACCGCACGCGGCGAAGTCATCGACCGCGTCCTCGGCCTCAAGCTCGGCGCAGATGACTACGTGCAAAAGAACTGCGAACCCATCGAACTCATGGCACGCATTGAAGCTCTCCTACGCCGTTCGCAGCCCTCTGCAACATCGCCAGACATCGCAACTCTCGGCGATATCCGCATCGATTTCCGTCAACACGAAGTCACGCGCGCGGGTATTGCAGTAGCACTCACACCCATCGAATTCCGACTGCTTAAGTACCTTAACCAACACCGCGGCAACATCATCACCCGCGAAGAGTTGCTTGAGAACGTGTGGTCCGCAGACGGCGGCATGCTAAGCCGCACCGTCGATGTGCACGTCGCAGGCCTGCGCAAAAAGATCGAAGAAGATCCGCGCTATCCGCGCTTCCTCCTCACCATCAAAGGCGCGGGATACAAACTCGCCATCTAACTCCTCTACACCTTTACATTCCTTACATACAATTTGCACGCCTGACCTGCGCATCGCGCCACAATCAGGCTCATGAAATCCCTCTCTGTCTTTCCCGTCGTATTCGCAGCTTCCTTCTCGGTGGCCACAGCGCAACAACCACAAAGCAATCTCTCGTTTGAAGTCGCCTCCATCCGTCCCGGAGCGTCCCCCGACGCGGAAATGATCGCGATTCGCATGAGCGCAGAAAGCTCCCGCATCCACTACGTCAACGTTTCCCTGCGCGATCTCATTCGCGTCGCCTACCGAGTCATGCCATTTCAAGTGAGCGGCCCTGACTGGCTCGGCAACCGCTTCAACATTGAAGCAAGATACCCCGCCGGAGCCACAGATGATCAGGTCCCCGAAATGCTCCAGTCTCTTCTGCGCGACCGCTTCAAACTCCAGCTTCACAGCGAGTCGAAAGAGCACGCAGTCTTCGCACTCGTCGTAGGCAAGAACGGACCAAAACTTAAACCATCCGAAGTCAAAGCAACGGACTATCCCGACAGCCCCAATCGCAAACCCGGCACACCCGTACGCGGCGACATCCAGATCATGGGCAGCCCCGCCGGCATGCACCTGAAAGGCCCCGCCATCACCCTTAGCCGCCTCTGCGAAACGCTCTCCATGTTTGTCGATCAACCTGTCGTAGACCAGACCGGCCTGAAGGAGCGCTACGACATCGACCTCACCTTCATGCCCGACAACATGCGCATGCGCGGAGGCCCCGGTAGCCCAGGCCAGGGAGTCGACGGAGGCGCAGAAGCACAGCCACGCGTAACTCTCTTCGAAGCCGTGCAGGACTTCGGCCTGAAACTCGAACCGCGCAAAGCCCCACTACAGATGCTCATCGTTGACCACATCGAAAAAGCACCAACAGAAAACTAAATGAGGAACGCGCTGCCATGAAACTCATCCTCGCAACAGCATTGCTGCTCTCATGGATTCCCCGCATCCATCACACACAACGAATCATGCCACCAATACACACGGCGCCACTCAAAGTGTCCTTTCAACTAGTTATTGAGACACATTGGGTCGATCACAGAAGGAACGATCCAATCCTGAGCATAAAAATCAAGAACATCACACTAAGAAGCCGCTGGATACCAATCAACGCAACTCTGTACAGCTAGTGATCTACCTGGATAGATGACGTAGCTGTATTAAGCAGATTGAATTTCATTTTCACAAAACTAATTGACCCTCCATCCTGCTACGAGTTAACTTCAAACTTATTTCTCGGCAAGAGAGGTTGCACGTTGACGCAACGCACGGCTGCTTCCATATGGTCTACCGCACTATTGCTTGCATTGGCGGCTACAGCCCCGGCACAGAAAGCCTCTTCGAATGTCACCACATTGCATACAAGTGCGCGCCTTATTCCGATTGCCGCAGTGGTGAAGGATAAGAATGGCCTGCCCAAAGATGATCTAACAAGGGACGACTTCATTCTGAAGCAGGACAGCAAAGAGGAAAGCATCCGCTACTTCTCTGTTGCAGAGCAACTACCAATTTCGTTTGCGGTTCTGGTTGATGTGAGCGCCAGCCAAAGTACGATGGTGGCCGACGAAGTAAAGGCCAGTGACATCTTTTTTGAGACCATGTTACAGCGGCCGCAGGATCGAGCCATGCTGGTTCAGTTCGATACAACGATCCAACAGCTAAAGGGGCTTACCAATCAATACTCCCTGTTGCACCTGGCTCTGAGCTTTGTGAAAAGCGGAGCCGAGGCTAAGAATGGCACGCGCGTTATGGATGCCGTCGCCGGTGTAACGGAAAAGGTATTGGCAAAGGAGAATGGCCGCAAGGCGATTATCTTGATCACCGACGGCGGCGACACCGATAGCAGAGTCTCTTTAAAGTCCACCATCGAAGAAGCGCAGAAAACAAACGTAGCCGTCTATTCCATCTGCTACCGCGCAAGCGACTCCGGCCTCACCGGAGCTCCATCGCAAGTTATTAACGCCATGGCTGACCGTTCTAATGACATCCTCAGGAAACTTGCAAGTGAAACAGGTGGAGAAACTTTTCGCGTAACCCGCCAGATGACATTGCAGAAAATCTTGGCACAGATTGCTGATGGTCTCAACAAACAATACGAGATTGGCTACATTCCGCCGCCGGATACCACCACCAATCGGTTCCACAAGCTGGAACTTAAAGTGAAGGATCCGCACTTAAAGGTGCAGGCCCGCACTGAGTTTTTCGCCGCACCATAAGAGAACTAATCAACATCTCCGAATGACAAGTTACCTGGATGTATTAGCAGCCGCAGGCCGTGTCACTTCAACGGCCCGCAAACTGAAGCTTGCCACCGCCGCAGGATTCGAATTGGGACGCATGTACAAAGTACCCAACACTTCCCTCGCCTCGGGCGTCTGATCTCTTAACCGAAAAACAATTAACCCCGGCTGCACTTCTTTCGCAGACAACAGATTGAAACCGCCCGTCTGCTCGCGTAACTCCATCTGCGCTGCAGCGGTCGCACTCGCAGCATCATTCGGCAACGCATCTTCCAGCGCGGAATAACTCGCCTGATTAAACGCAGCTAACCAGCGATACAACAAATGCCCCGCAGGACTATCCGGGATCAACCCCGACTGCTCCCCAAACCGAGGCAGATGCACAATCACCGTCGCATGCACATTGCTAATGCGTTGTCCTTTCTTCGCAGGCACAGGAGCATCGGCCGCATCACCCAGCACAATCGTATCCACCTGCGAAGGATCATCGTCCTCATCATCGTCTGCATGTGAACCACTCGAAGAAGACGCACCAGGAGTGCGCGCCGCACTACCACCTTCGTCATCGCGAAAACGCCTGGCTTTGCCGTGCCCCAACCCCATGCCAACCATTGACAGAACGCCGCCAGCAATCATCACAGCCAGCAACACCGCAGAGGGCCGCATCGGCTGCCGAGCCATCACAGCGAAGCTCGGCACACGACTGGAACGCGACGCTGTCACCACCGGTGGCTGCATGAGGCAAGGCTCCTCAACGCCGCCAGTCACGGGCCGAAGCGCGGCATGGCCTCAGTGTAGCTGCTGATCGTCGTTTCATATTGGCAATACGAAAATGGCGGTGATCGCAACACCGCGCATAAGCATCTCACCATGCGTGTCCAGTAAGAAAAAGCCGCCCGTAATGACGGAGTGCGAAGTCAAAGTCAGAGGTCGCTGGCTGCCATGCACTCTCTACGAAGCTCTCACCGAACGAGGCGAGTTGATGCGCTGCAAATACTGCCACGGCCCAGTGCAAGCGTTGAAAGAATCTTCCACCGGTGCCCGAGCCCATATCGAACACCTGCAAAGTCATCCCGGCTGCAGATTTCCAGTGACGAAGTTCAGTGGAGTTGAATCAAAGCACCCACTCGCGCTGAAATAGCTCCCCCTCATACAAATCTGTTGTCATCCAATTGGATTGGTAACGATAAGCCGACTTGTCGTTACCAAAGCACAAAATCGACGGTCAGTCTTCTTTCACAAACCGCCCGGTCTCTGCTTTGTACGGGCTAACGGTTGTGCGTGGGCCAAGAGGCCGGGGAATGGGGAGAGGCTGGCTTTTATCCTTTCGCTGGTCGTCAATTTCGACTGCAAATGCGGGCATCGCATTCTCAGCTTCTGGGGTGGTGATGAACGATTTATTAAGTAGAGCTTCTCTAAGTTCATGAAACGGCTCTTGGTGATGAGCTACTAAGGCAGCCAGAGAGGTAGCGAAATCAGCCGCACTGCCATAGTGAAGTGAGTCGTATTGAAGAGTGCCTACGTTCCGTCCTTCAGATTCCATACCCGCTTCCTGTCGTGCCAAGAGAAGTTTCTGCACACTGGTGAAGCCTGAGAGCGTCGAACAGGAGCTACTGCTGAGTGCACGGCGTGAAGTAATAGTGGGAACGCCGGGTACAAGTATTCCTTCGGCTGTCCCTTGGTTCTGCCAGCGCTCTTCCACGACGTAGGTGTAAGGTTGTGGCCAACCGTCAGCTGGCGAGAGCGCGAAGGAATCCCCGCACGCTCCTCCGAAAAACGTGCCATCGCGTTGCCGATCATCATCAATCACGGCTACTTTCAAGGTGATCCTCGTCTCGTTGAGGAGTGTTGCTGTAAACCCCGGCGGGGGATTAAGAGCGAGGATCGCGGCAGCCAAATGGACCATTTGCTGGTGCGCGAGGTGGCGCCAATTGTAGGGCTGGTCCGATTTGTCGCGGGCTTCGTAAACTCGTAGCGCATATCTTGAGCGCTCGGGTTCAGGCATTGTGGCGAAGAGCACAAGCGCCTGAGCTGGGAAGTCAGGAAGAGCCGCCTCAACTCCTTCGAACGACAGCGTGCCGTGGAGCTGGATTAGAGCGTCAAGAATAGCCTGCATCGAGTCAAGCTGCTGCTTCTGCTCCGGCGTTCTAGGAATGTAATTGCCCCGCGGATCATATTCCTGGGGTGGAACAGAGTTGTACGTTTCTGCGAGGCCCTGCAGAACAGGCAACTCATCCGTATCAGCAGTGCTTGCAGCGAAAGTTGCGCCCCAGGCTACCAGACGAGGATCGCCACTCCGCAGCCAGTGGTCGATCTGATCATGCGACGCCTGAGTCGGAACACTCTGGGAACCGGCCACAGGTGACATCAATAAGACAGTGATAATCCAAGTCTGGAAGTTCAGTGAGAATCTCATCGCAAACACTTCCTAGCGACTTAAGTTTGGAACGGCTGCAAGATGGACGGATTGGAGACGAGTTTAGTAACGATAAACGCCGTTCGCGTCAGGTGACCTGCTGACGCGAAGCGGACTTCTAGGGACCAGGTGTCTTCAATGGTTGAATGGTGCCTCCTGCGACCAATGAAAGCCCCGATCGGTCAGCTCCGAGTGCGGTTGTTGTGGCTTGAGTCGAAAGGATATATAGCGTTCCGCTCCACCCACGCCACACTGAAGGAGCACGCATGTTAAAAAGATGGCCTTTGCTGCGTTGGCTAGCTTTAGTGCCCGAGTATTGTCGAGTCGAATATTGACTTCAAGTGATGGTCTAGCAGGTCTCTGTTGTATCAGCAGCTGCCACAAGGGTCGGGCATGAGGCCATACTAGGTAGCCCGACAGTAAGAGCAAATTGACGGAGTAAAGTTTCACTGGCACGTCATAGAAGAAGTTCAAAGCCACAATGTTGGTCAGTACGGCGAATGAGATGAGGGAACCAAGAGGAGCGGTACGCCGAGAGAACAGCAATACTCCGGGTAGAACTTCCATCAGCCCTGCAAAGATTGTGTAGCCGGTCGAGTATCCCATGAAGTTCCATAACAGCCCCATAGGTGACGAAGCACCGTATGTCTCGTTGAGCCGAACTGCATCCAGGTGCTGAAACTGTGTTGGGACCACTTTTGCCATGCCGTAGCTGAGCAGCGTCAAGGCGAGAGAATACCGCGCAAACACTCGCAACCAAGCCTCAAGAAATTCGTGGTTCTCGTTTCGGCAGTCGAGGGCTGACCAGACAGCGACGAGTACTCCGGCTGCGATCACACAAACAGCATTGCCGACATAGTCGATGAGTTTATCTCCGCTCCCCGTAGTTTGTGCGTAGTCAACCATGTGCTGCGGGTGGAAAAGCACAATTACAAGACGGAACATCAAGAAGTGCCAAATCTTTTCAGGCCAAGACAGGAGAAAACTCATCCCAGGTAGCCAGTGAAGCACTGATCCGGCGTGGTACAAGATGAGGTAGCAGAAGACCCAGCGAAATCGTAATTTCCGTTCCGTGGACCAACGACTCATGTGTGGCGAAGGACTGTATTCAAGATTCGGCAGCATTGCGAACATTCCCCGGGGAAGCTGACTACGCGGCACGAGTGTAATCGGTCAGATTCAATCATGGAAAGTCAACGCATGATCTCCGGACAGCGCTTCGACTGTACATCACAAGAGATACGGATTAGTCTCATAAACGCCGTTCTCTTCAATTGACGATCACTTCCGACAAACCGACTTACAAGGACGAACTATTTCAAACTGCGTTGCACAGCTCTACTTCTCCTCGAATGCAAGCGCTTCGCTCCAGGCGTCATGAACAGCTTCAATGACAACCTTCGGTTCATCGAGCATAATCTCGTGACCGCTTCTTATAGCAATTCGCAACTGTCCCATGGAGGAGCGGCTGGCGAGATCTCTTGCCATGCTATCGACAGCTGCATTGAACTCTGCTGCATGCGCCGCCAATGGCCCATCGAAGGTGAGAGGTTTCCCATGCTCCAGCACGATCAGGGGTTTATCGAAATGCCAGACCAGCAGTTCGCCAGCAGAAAGACCTCCGTTGCGTTTGATCTGAACAGGATCGGCTGGAGGCCCCTGAACGGAGCGTGGGTCAATCGCCTGAAAGCGCCAGATCTGCTCTTCGTGAGCTGAATCAATGAAGACAAAACCAGCGACATTCTGTGGGAAGTATCGTGCGTATCTTCGTACCAGAACACCACCTGCCGAATGACCGACAAGTAGGTACGGTGGATTGATGTGGGCAGAAGCTAACAGATTCTTGAGGTCATCTACCTGCTCATCCGTACTTTCACTTTCAGGGCGTCCCGACAGGTGATCGACCGTGCTCTGCCCTAAGCCTTCTCTGTCATAACCGCACACCTGCGTGAAGCGAGCGATCTCGGGTTGTATCAGTTTCCAGTCACTTGCTTCGCGAAAAAGACCGGTGCTCAGTATGACGACAGGACCGTGGCGTTGGCCTTCGCAGTGAAGGTACAAATGTTTCTCACCAGCGGGGACTATACCCGATTGAGCGAGAGCGCTTTGATCGCACGCAATCCCCAACACCGCCAGATATGTGAGCGCAGAGAGTAACCTCACCCCTATGCATCCTTCTTAATCGCCGTCGCTCCCAGCATGCCGCCCAACCCCATAGTTTCCACCGCTGACGAAGGCACAATCACCATAGAGCCGCGCTCCTTGATGGCCTCATAGAGCATGTTCATCGCGCGCAGATGCAGAGCAGTCGGACTCGCTTCATACACGCGCGCAGCTTCCGCAAACTTCTCCGTCACCTGCAACTCTGCATCGCCAAGAATCACACGGGCCTGCCGTTCACGTTCCGCCTGGGCCTGTTGCGACATGGCGTTCTCAAGCGCCTGCGGTATGCGCACATCGCGTATCTCAACGGACTGCACCGTAATGCCCCACGGATTCGTCTTCTGGTCGAGCGCTTTCTGAAGCTCATGCCCAAGCGTGTCCCGGTTCGTGATCATCTCGGCTAGTTGATGTCGGCCTATAGACTCTCGAAGCGCGGTCTGCGCACTGAGCGTAATGGCATTCTCGTAGTTTGAAACTTCGAGGATCGACTTCTGCGCGTCCCAAACAAGCCAGAACACGATCGCATCGACATTCACCGGTACGGTGTCGCAACTCAACGTAGATTCAGCCGTCACCATACTGGTGCGAACACGTTGATCAACATATGCGCTCAGCGTATCAATCACCGGCACAAGCATGAAAAGGCCGGGGCCCTGCAAACGGTGAAATCGACCGAATCGCAGAACGGCGACCTTTTCCCACTGCCGCACAACGCGAATGGAGAACAGCAGATAGAAACCGGCGAGAAGAAATGGCAGGACAGCGATTTCTCGGTTCGTGTAATCGGCAACAAGGATGCCGGGAATGGCACACAGCACGAATGCAGCAACAGCAGGGCCGCTCGCTTCAATCTTTACTTGCATGATTCTGCTCCCTTCCATTTGTTCCCAGTTCTACTTTCCGAAGTTCGGTGATGAGTTGATCGACAGTAAATCCGTTCGCTCCCGCACGCGCTGCGGCCTCCAGCGCAAGCTGGCCGAGACGACGCGATGCAGTAGAGTTCGATTGACCAACCGATTCGGAGATGAAACAGCCCGAACCGTGCTGCGTGTCGACGGCGCCACTCTGTTCAAGTTCGCGATAGGAACGGGAGACGGTATTTGGATTGATGGCGAGATCGACTGCGACCTTACGGATCGTAGGCAACTGGTCTCCGGGCTTCAGACGACCGGATGCGACTGCCCCTAAGACCTGATCCATGAGCTGCCGATAGACGGATACACCGGAGGAGTGATCGAGACGAAACACAAAGTTCTGCCCTGAATCTCTCATGACTGAAATAGTGTACTAATACATTAGTTCAGTCAACAGGCAAAATATACGGATTCATCGATGAGTCCTGAGAGACGCTTGTGAGCCCGTCTGGGTTTAACCGGAAAACGACGAAATGCTGTCAAGCCCCTACACCATCCAACCCCAACAAATCAAAAGAAATAGAGTTGGCATGGAATTTCCACCAAAGCTCTAAAATAGAAAGAGAGAGAAAAGGGCCATGCTTTCGCGTGGCCCTAACTCTTTTAGAAAGACGATTTTGACTCTAAACCCAATGGGCAGACGATTTTACAGCCACTCGCGCTGTAAACCCTGTAGAAAGAGGATTTTAGAAAAACAGGGGGGAGGGGGTACCCCCCCGAACTTCTAAATCAAATCCAGTCGTTGCCGCTTTGTAAGTTCGCTCACCACGCGCCCAACTTCCTGCGAATGCGCGCGTGTCGTAATCAGGATCGCGTCATCGGTCTCCACCACAACCAGATCGCTCACACCCAGCAGCGCAACCGTCTTGCCCGGCGAATAGACGTAATTGCCGAACGCCTCCAGATGCAGCGCCTGATCGCACTCCACAATGTTCCCGTGGCCGCGGCTCACACCGCCCTTCGCCATGGCATGTTCGTGCAGAGCAGTCCACGAACCTAGATCGTTCCAGCCGAAATCGGCAGGCAGGCAATAGATATTGCTTGCTGCGCCCTTCGCGGAACGCGGTTCCAGAACAGCGTAGTCAATCGAGATGTTCTCCACCTTCGGATACTCGGCAGCAAATACTGCCTCAAACTTCGGCGTTCCGTATGCGGCAGCAATCGTCTCCAGCGGTCCAGCCACTGCAGGCCGATGCTCGCGGATAGCATTCGCCAGCGTCTTCGCCGACCACAGGAAGATGCCTGCATTCCAGGCATAATTGCCGTCCGCCAGGAACTCAATGGCGCGGTCGATCTGCGGCTTCTCGGTGAACCGCTGCACACAGCGTGCGGGCATGCCCAGATCGGTGAACTCACTCGCGACGGTTCCCTGCTTGATGTAGCCGTAACCCGTCTCCGGACGCGTCGGCGGCGCACCCAGCACCACAATGTTCTCGCCCGCCGCGGCAATCTGCATCGCCGCGTGGATCACCTGCTGGAAGCGCGCATTGTCCGTCACCACATGGTCCGACGGAAAGACACCCAGAATCGTCTCCGGTGCGGTCTTCTCCACGATCATCGCCGCCAGCGCGCAAGCGGGAGCAGTATTCCGGGCCATCGGTTCGCACAGGATGCGGTCGTGTGGAATCCCCGGCAACTGTTGCCGGATCGTCTCCAGCAACAGCCCGTTGGTAATCACCAGGAAGTCGTCCGCAGGAGCCAGCGGCAGCAACCGCGCCACCGTCTCCTGGATCATGGTCTCCGTGCCACCAGACAGCGCCAGCACCTGCTTCGCCCGCGACTTCCGCGAACGAGGCCAGAACCGAGTACCGCTACCACCGGCAAGAACCAGCGGCGTAAGCTTCAGGGACTTCGTCACGGAGTCGTTCATAGGTTTAGGCAAGCCCCGCGAAGAAGGTACGCATACGCTCAATGCCCTTGTCGATCACGTCAGCCGATGTGGCATAGGAGAACCGCAGATGATGCTCCGTACCAAACGCCTCACCCGGCACGCACACCACATGGGCCTCGTTCAGTAGCCGCGATGCCACCTGCGATGCAGTCGCCGCACCTTCGCGTCCCAGGAACGCCGAGATGTTCGGGTAAGCGTAGAACGCTCCCTGAGGCACGGTGCAGGTCAGCCCCGGAATGGTTGCAAACCCGGCCAATAAGCGGTCACGCAGCTTGATGTAGTCCACCTTCATGTCCTCAACGCACTGCTGCGACGCAGTCAGTGCCGCCACCGAAGCATACTGCACCGGTGTGGACACATTGCTGGTACTCTGCGACTGCAGCTTGGCGATGGCGGACACAATGGCCTTCGGTCCCAGCGCAAACCCCGCGCGCCAGCCCGTCATGGCGTAGGTCTTGGACAACGTACCCAACACCACCACGTGCTCCTTGCAGTCCGTAAACGACCCACCACTCACCGGCTTACCGATGAAGTTCAGGTAGGTGTAGCACTCGTCCAGCAGCATGTAGATGCCCTTACGATGCGCCAGGCGGATGATCGCCTCCACATCCTCGGCGCTCATCACCGCACCTGACGGGTTCGAGGGCGAGTTCAGGATGATGGCCTTCGTACGGTCGGTGATAGCCGCCTCGATCATGGCCGGCGTCACACGGAAGTTGTCCGCCTCATTGGCCTGCACAAATACCGGCGTACCACCCGCGAACTGGATGATGTCCTTGTACGACACCCAGTACGGCACCGGCACAATCACCTCGTCGCCATGATCCACCAGGCACTCGATGGCGTTGAACAGGGCCTGCTTGCCACCCGTGGCAAAGCAGCACTCCTCTGGCGTATAGCTGGAGCCAAAGTCCTCCGCATGGCGGTCCACCACAGCACGACGCACCTCAGGGATACCCGCCACCGCCGTGTACTTGGTGTAGCCCTTCTCAATCGCCTCAATTGCGGCGCGCTTGATGTGTTCCGGCGTCTGAAAATGCGGCTCACCCGCACCAAAGTCGGCCAGATCAATGCCGCTCTGTTTCAGGCGAAGCGCCTCCGCCGTAATGGCCATCGTGGCCGACACTTCAATGCGGTTGATGCGATCGGAAAACGTCTTCTTCGCTGTAAGGACTTCTGCGGCTGCTGCGCTCATGGCTCCGATTCTAACGGAGCCACACAGACTTTGCCTCAACGAAAGGCATTACACCTCGCCCGGAACTTCTCCACCAAGCGTTACAGTCTGTGCGGAACGCTTCTCCTTCAACCGCTGCAGCACCAGCGGCGGCACCAGTTCACTAATATCCCCGTTGAGCTGATACACGCCCTTAATGAGCCGCGACGACACATACGTGTACTTCTCCGCAGGCATCATGAAAACCGTCTCCAGCGACTTGTCCAGCTTGCGGTTCATCATGGCCATCTGGAACTCATACTCGTAGTCAGAGATGGCGCGAATACCGCGCAAGACCGCACTGGCCTGTTTCTGCCGTGCAAAATCCACCAGAAGACCATCGAATGTCTCGACGGTGACATTGCCCAGGGGAGCCGTCACCTCACGCAACATCTCCGCACGTTCTTCCGTAGTGAACAGGGGTGTGCCCTTGCTGGTGTTGCGCAACACAGCAACCACCAACTCATCAAAGATCTTCGCCCCACGGCTGATCAGGTCCAGGTGTCCGTTCGTTGGCGGATCAAAGGTGCCGGGGTAGATGGCGCGGATAATTCCCATGACAAAAGGAAGCATACGCGAGCCGGTCGATAGCCGCTGTAAGGAATAAGAAAGGGCCGCAGTTCGCGGCCCTTTCAATGACTACTTCTTGAGTGACTACTTCCGAGAAGACCGCACAGCTTCTTGCGCCTTTTCCTCACCATCCGCAGGCGTTGCTGGAATCGGAGCAACGGAAGACGCGCCGATCTTCAACTTGGCACGAAGCTCAACATCCATACGCCCGAAGACTTCCGGATTGGACTTGAGGAAGTTACGCACATTCTCGCGTCCCTGGCCAATGCGTTCTCCAGCATAGCTGTACCAGGCACCGCTCTTCTCCACGATGTTGTTTGCTACAGCAAGGTCCAGCACATCGCCTTCGCGCGAGATGCCTTCACCGTAGAGGATGTCGAACTCAGCTTCGCGGAAAGGGGCAGCCACCTTGTTCTTTACGATCTTGGTCTTTGTGCGCGAGCCGACGACAACATCGCCTTCTTTCACTGCGCCAATGCGGCGAATGTCCACACGCACCGACGAGTAAAACTTCAGCGCACGGCCACCGGTGGTGGTTTCCGGGTTGCCGAACATGACACCGATCTTTTCGCGGATCTGGTTGATGAAGATGAGGCAAGTGCGACTCTTCGAGACAGTCCCGGTGAGCTTACGCAGCGCCTGCGACATCAGACGCGCCTGTAGACCAACGTGCGAATCGCCCATTTCGCCATCAAGTTCCGCCTTGGGAACCAGAGCAGCTACCGAGTCGACAACCAGCACATCGATCGCACCGGAGCGGACGAGTGCTTCAGTGATTTCCAGAGCCTGTTCGCCGTAATCCGGCTGAGAAATCAGCAGGTTATCCGTATCCACGCCCAGCTTGCGCGCATAGACAGGATCAAGCGCGTGTTCCGCGTCGACGAAGGCAGCCAGACCGCCCTGCCGCTGCGCCTCAGCGATGATCTGCAATGTAATGGTCGTTTTACCCGACGATTCCGGGCCATAAATCTCAACCACGCGACCGCGCGGCACACCACCTACACCCAACGCGGCGTCGAAGGAAATGGATCCCGTGGAGATGACGGAGATCGGTACGATGGCATCGCGCGCGCCCAGGCGCATGATAGAGCCCTTGCCAAACTGCTTCTCAATGCCCGCCAGGGCAAGTTCTACGGCTTTGCTGCGTTCGTCCACGGCCACGCTGATGATTCTCCTTCGTACAGTGAACCTCATCCTAGCATCCATCCCGCCGCATGGCAAAGAAAAAGCGAAGTAATTCCACACACCCAAAATCATCGAGCGGGTCTATAAAATCATGGAACCTTATGAGCGAAGCCACTTCCAACGTCACCTTCTCCAGCCCGGTCAAGTTTGGAACCGACGGCTGGCGCGGCATCATCGCCGATGACTTCACCTACGCCAACGTCCGCATTGCCGTCCGTGCCATTGCCAATTACGTGCTGGCGCACGAAGACGCATCGAAGGGTGTCTGCATTGGCTATGACACGCGCTTCGGCTCGCCGCAATTTGCGCGGGTAGCGGCACAGGTGTTGAGCGAGGCCGGTATCCCCGTGTTGCTGGCAAAGGACATTACTGCAACCCCCGCGCTCAGTTACGGTGTAGCGCATCGCAAGGCTGCGGGCGGCATCATGATCACTTCGTCGCACAACCCTGCGCAATGGAATGGCGTGAAATACAAGGCCAGCTATGGTGGTTCCGGTTCACCCGGCATCATCAAGAGCATTGAGAGCTACCTGGATAAAGACGTCCCTGTAGCCGCAACACCCGCCGCCATTACCGAAGTCGACTTCATGCCCGACTACATCGCTGCTGTAGAAGCCTTCGCCGATCTCCCGCTGATCGCCAAGGCAAAACAGCGTTTCCTCATTGATAGCATGTTCGGCGCTGGTGCTGGCGTACTGAAAGGTATCTTCCAGCGTGCCGGCGTGGACTGCGTGGAGATTCGCGCAGAGCGCAACCCTCTCTTCCCCGGCATCAATCCTGAACCGATCCTGCCGCACATTGCACTAACGCAGAAGAAAGTCGTCGAAGAAAAGTGCGCAGCCGGCCTGATTACCGACGGTGACGCAGACCGCATTGGCTCTGTCGACGAGCACGGCAACGTAGTCGACGCGCACAAGATTTTCTCCATTCTGCTGTGGTGGCTCCTTGAGAAGAAGAAGTGGCCGGGCGAAGTTACACGTGCCTTCAACACCACCAAGATGCTTGACCGCATTGCCGCGAAATACGGTCGCAAGCTCCACGAACACGGCATCGGCTTCAAGTACGTCTGCGATCTGATGCTCACCGAAGACATTCTCATCGGTGGCGAAGAGTCGGGCGGAGTCGGCATTAAACGTCATCTGCCCGAGCGTGACGGCATTCTGAACGCGTTACTACTCGCAAACGTAATGGCAGAAGAAGGCAAGACGCTGGGCGAATTGGTCGCCATGTTGCAAAGCGAATTCGGCGAGCACCAGTATGGCCGCATCGACATGCACATTGACGATCGCCTGAAGAAGTCGGCCATCGAACGCGCCTCCAGCGGACTCACAGAAATCGCAGGCTATCGCGTGCTGAAGACTGAGGACATGGATGGCATCAAGTTCTTCCTCGACAATCCGGAAGCCAAAACCAAGCCCAACGCTGCCGAAACATGGCTGCTGTTGCGCGCCTCCGGAACCGAACCTCTACTGCGCGTTTACAGCGAATCCACCTCGCAGGAAGCAGTGCAGAAAATTCTTAAAGCAGCAGAACAATTCGTATTGGAGGGCTAACTTTTGGCCAGCATAGATACCACGGCCAAGGGCCTTCTCTTTGACATGGACGGCGTTCTCATCAGCTCTATCGCATCCGCCACACGGTGCTGGAAGCGCTGGGCCAAGCTATACAACGTGCCGAACGCAGACAACTTCGTCCTGCCTCACGGTCGTCCCGCTCGCGACATCGTCATCATGCTTCGCCCGGACATTGATCCGGATGAAGGCCTTCGCGTCATTGAAGACATGGAGATTGAAGACGTAGGCGACATTGAAGTGCTGCCCGGTGTGCGAGAACTGCTCGCCAGCCTGCCGCCCGATCGCTGGACAGTGGTTACCTCCTGCACGCGCCGCTTGCTGGAAGCTCGGCTGAGAGCAGCGGGGCTGCCTGAACCGCCAAAGCTGGTCTCGGCAGACGATATCTCCAGAGGCAAGCCCGATCCGGAACCCTACATCCGCGGCGCTGAAGCACTCGGCTTGAAACCTGAAGACTGCATCGTAGTGGAAGACGCCGTATCCGGTGTGGAGAGCGGCATCGCCGCAGGTTGTCGCGTGCTGGCAGTGCTTAGTTCCACGCCTCGTACAGAGTTAAAGGCAGCCACCTGGATTGCACGGTCGCTTGCAGTAGTGAAGGTCACTGCCGATGCAGACGGTCTGCAGGTGAAAATCCCACTCGCAAGAAAGAATTAAGGCAAGAAGAGCAGAACGCAGCGTTCATCACGAGCGCTGCGTTCTGCTTTTATGCTCCAAATCGCTCGCGCAGCAGGCCTTCGACACGCGACACATCGGCCTCAGTATCCACGCCCACGGTGTCAAACTCCACGGCTTCCACATACAGCGCCAACCCGTTCTCCAGCAGCCGCAACTGTTCCAACCGCTCCGTCTGTTCCAGGGGGCTCGCCGCCAGCGTGCCAAAACGCAGCAACGCATCGCGCCGATACGCATACAGACCCAGATGCTTCCAATACGTAGCCTTCCCCGCGCCATCGCGGTCGTACGGAATCGTGGCGCGCGAAAAATACAACGCGCGGCCATCAGTGGCGTGTACCACCTTCACCGCATTTGGATTGTGGATGTTCTCCGGCGCGCAAAGCGTCTTCACCGTGCTGCATTCCACATGCATGCCGCGCGAGAACGGACGCAACAGCGCATCAATGTGTTCCGGCTTCAGCAGCGGCTCATCGCCCTGAATATTCACGTAGATGTCAGCCTCACGCTCCAGCGCCACGGCACGCATCCGGTCGGTTCCGCTAGGTAGCGCGGCGTCCGTCATCTGCCACTGCCAACCATGCGCCTGACAAAGCTCGCCAACTTCCTCAGAATCCGTCGCAACGACGACTTCGTGCAGTTGTGGACAGCGCAATGCCGCCTCCACCACCCACTGCAGCATGGGTTTACCCAGCAGCGGGCGCAGCACCTTCCCGGGAAGGCGCGTAGAGGCGAGACGTGCGGGAATCACTCCCAAAATGCGTGTTTCACTCATGCGTACAGTCATCCAGACGACGGCAATTTGAGCCGAAGCCCGACTTCCAGTAAACTACATTGAGTGCCCAGCGCGCGGCTCCCGCCGCCCCCAATCTGCAAGGCGCGTCCCAACACCATGGCGGTGTAGCTCAGATGGTTAGAGCGACGGACTCATAACCCGTAGGTCACTGGTTCGATTCCAGTCACCGCCACCACTCACTTTCCATTCCGCAACAGTTTTCGTATGGACTTCCATGGTGCATCCTACCTAACGGATGACAAACCTTCCCGTTCCCGAAACTCTGTTGGACCAGGCTCCGCTGGCCTACGAAAATGACGACTTCCTGAAAACCCCGGATGCACGCATCTTTCGCATCATGGCCGAGTACCAGGAGCCCATGACGCGTTTTCGACGCGAACGTATTCAGGACACTGTGGTCTTCTTTGGTTCTGCGCGATTCGCCGCACTGGACGTGGCCAACCATGAGATGGAGCTGTTGGCGAACTCCTACTCCAACCATCCCGCACCGCCGGAAGAACAGCCGAACGCTTCACCGGAAGCAAGCGACCTGCAGCGTAAACGTGCGGAAGCCGCGGTGGAGATGGCGCGCTACTACGAAGACGCGCGCAAACTCGCCTACATGCTCACCGAGTGGTCGAAAGACCTGCCAGGTCGGCGTCATCGCTTCGTCGTTTGTAGCGGCGGCGGCCCCGGCATCATGGAAGCTGCGAATCGCGGCGCGTATGAAGCAGGCGGCAAGACTATCGGCCTGAATATCGCTCTGCCCTTTGAACAGCGGCCCAATCCTTACATCACTCCCGCGCTGAACTTCCAGTTCCATTACTTCTTCATGCGCAAGTTCTGGTTCGCGTATCTGGCAAAAGCGCTCGTTGTCTTCCCCGGCGGCTTCGGTACGCTGGACGAAATGTTTGAGCTGCTAACGCTGGCCCAGACACACAAGATGGCCAAGGAAATGACCATCATCATCTACGGTCGCTCGTACTGGAACGGCGTCATCAATCTGGATTTGCTCGCGGAAAAAGGTGCTATCTCCGTCGGCGATACAGACCTCTTCCGCTTTGCGGACACGCCAGAAGAGGCCTTCGCCATTCTGAAAGAAGGACTGCACAAGTATTGCCCCACATGCGGCCCGGACGAACGCGTTCCGGAAGGCCCGGCACCAAGTGCCCAGGAAGTTCTGGGACCGGACATCGCAGCCACGCGGGGATAAGACCACGGACAGCAATTTCGCGCACTGTCATTCTTAGCGAAGCGAAGAATCCCAACGGCATTGCATCACTGCAATGTCGTTGAAAGTTTCCAGGCAGGAAGCACGGCACGCTTCCCGCCTGCTGATAACGCCATGGGAGATTCCTCGCGAACACGACCAATCTCAACGGCGGATTTATTTCGTATTTAGAAAATCTTCTACGGCCTTCACAAACCGTTGCGGTTGTTCCAGTGAAGGCACATGTCCACTTTCATCAATGGTTACCAGCTTCGCCTGCGGTATCGCTTTCGCATAAGCCTGTCCTGTTGAAAGCGGCACGAGGGGGTCCTGCGCGCCCCACACGACCAACGTAGGGATCGTAATGCTGGAAGCCTTTTCGCCCAGGGCCTCTCCACGCACCGCGGGATTACCGCTGAACGCGCTCGTCGCCAGTGCATCATTGGCCGCCAGCTTCGTAATGAAACGACGCCGCGCCACCTCTTCTGTGATCAGCGACTTGTTATAGAAAACTGCGCGCAATCCCGTAACTACTTCGCCTACAGTGCTCACCGAGAAATGAACACTTGCGCCGGAAGAAAGCACCGTCTCCGGCAAGGAAAGGCCGACAGCATCTTCCAGGATCAATCGAGTTGGCTTCGGCAACGTGCTTCCTGAAACCAACGATTGTTGCGCATAGGCAGCGGCAGTCCATCCGCCCAGCGATTCGCCAAGGAGATCAAAATGCGTAATGCTCTGTGTGCGTAAAAACTCCGCGAGAAACTCAACGTACGTCTGCACACGATACGCAATCAGCGGCTTCGCGCTTTGTCCCGCGCCAATCTGATCCAGCGCAATCACACGATAGCGTTTTGCCAACAGCGGCAGCGACGGGCCAAAGTCCACATCGGCCTGCGAGCCATAGCCATGCAACAAAACCAGCACCGGCTCACCAGCCTTGGCTGTACCCATGTCGTAATAGGCAATCTCTTGTCCGAAGACGCTTGTGTGTTTTTGTGCAGGAAGCGGATGGCCGAAGATATCGGCATTCTGTGCAAAAGCTGCGGAAGATGTGAGGAGGCAGGCTGCGAGGCAGAGTCGTGTCTTCATCATTGTGTGGTGGCCGCCTTCATCCGAAGGTCGTCCCTCTTGCAATGAGATTACACCCTACTCCCGTTGCAACGGCGTAAACAGAAACTGTGCAATCAGCTTCGGAGCCAGCAACAGATCGCGTGCGAATGAACGCTGCTCGCCGATAACAAACGCGCCACGACGCATTGCAAACCAGTTAAATCCTGATGCAAACGACGCAAAAATAAACGACGCAATCAGCCCCGTGCGTACATGTTGCGTCCCCATTACTCGATGCACCGATGCCTGTGCCGTCAGCAACACCAGTGGCACCCCAAGCCACACCGCAATCGCTGTCTCCCGGATAGGCTCCGCATGACGCAGTCGTTGTATCACGGCACCAGCAACACCTGCAGCAAACGTGCCATACACAAACTCCGTCAGCATCGCCTTTGCTGCGGCATGGTGCGCGCCATGAAGATTTGAGAAAAGGAAAAAGAAACTACGCAGAATTGCGGAGAAAGACGCCGCCTTCCAGTTCCAACCACGCAATAGCGCAAGAGGGTGTCGCAAAATCTCTGTCAGCACACGAGAAAGCGGGACGGAAGGGTTCGACATGGCGATGTGCAACAGTCTCTCATGTAGAAGTGCTATGGTGTCGTGCATGGGGACTGCGCCGCGCGTTGCGTTCTTTCCGGATTCGTTCCACGAGGTAAACGGCGTGGCGCATACCGCGCGCAACTTTACCGCGTATGCAAAACGCCACGGCCTGCCCATGCTGTGCATCCGCGCCGGGGCGCCTGGCATTCGCGGCAACCCAAGTCTGAATACAGAAGGCTCCGTTACCGAAGTGGATCTACCGCGCAGTTCCTTCAGCATTGCGATGGAGAAAGATCTCAGCTTCGATCCAACCTTCGCTCGCTATGCAGGCACTATCAGTCGCGAACTCGATCGCTTCCGCCCTGATCTCATTCACATCACAGGCCCCAGCGAACTCGGTATCTTCGGCGCGTACTTCGCGTGGCGCAAACATATTCCGCTGGCTGCAAGCTGGCATACCAATGTTCACGAATACGCAGGCCGTCGCAGCGCACCACTGGCAGCACTACTGCCAAAGGCGCCGGGATGGATCGAGTCCGGCGCTCTCCATGCCACATCAAGCTTTTATCGGCTGGCGAAAGTGCTGTATGCACCGAATGAAGAGCTGTGCACACTGTTGGAGCACAAGACACAGCGTACCTGCCACGTGATGCGACGCGGCGTAGACACGGAACTCTTCTCTCCCACGCGAAGAACTCGCCGCCTCCATGACGATGTACTGATACTTGGTTACGTAGGCAGGCTCTCCATCGAGAAGAATGTCGCGTTGCTTCCTCTGCTTCAGCAAGCACTTGATACTGCAGGGATCAACGCACGCTTCTGCATCATTGGGCACGGTGGTGAAGAAGCAGCGCTGCGACAGACACTCCCGAACGCAGACTTTGCAGGCGTGTTACGCGGTGAAGAGCTTGCATCTGCCTACGCCAACATGGACCTCTTCGTCTTCCCGTCCGAGACGGATACATTCGGCAATGTAGTGTTGGAAGCATTGGCCAGCGGCGTGCCCGCTGCTGTCACAGATGGTGGCGGTCCAAAGTTCATTGTGACCAACGAAAGTACTGGCATCGTTCGTCCTACATCCGCATGGATTGAAGCTGTCGTGGAACTCACCAGGAACCGCACTCGCCTTCGTGCGATGGGAGAAGCCGCTCGCACCTATGCCACAGGCTGTTCGTGGGATGCCATCTTCGATGCCGTGGTCGCGGAGTATCCCTCACCGCAACACCGCATCCATTCACAGATCAGTGCAGAATCTCTGCCACAATAGCGGTGCCCGGTGGTAGCGTTCCCATCTCCACATTGACGGCGCCCATGCCGTGATCGGACCGCATCAGCGGTCGCAGATACACATTGCGAAACCCATTTGAAGCCAGCGCTGCCGTCAGATGCAAAGTTGCGGGTGTCGTGCCATCATTCGCAGCCAGCAGCAACGAACCGCGAGCACTCTTCGCTCGCAAAATCCATGCGCGTAACGAGGGCTGTGTAGCCGGCAGAACCACAACACTTCCGTCACGCACCACCGCATGTGTATTGCGAAACGCCAGGACCTGTTGCACGGACTTACGAGCCACATCGGACGTAAGCAAATGACTATCCAGAATGGGAGCACCCGAAGCCAGCAGCAACGGGAACAAACTTCTCACATACGGAACGTCTGCCGGCAACATCGCAGTCGCAGCATTTGCCTTCTCATCACCAACTGGCATAGCAGCAATCTCAACCGCATTCACTTCACCCACATGCCGTATCCCACTCTCGGTGTCCTGCGGCGAAAGAATGTGCAACGTGATCGGATCAGAAGCCGCGCCGCGTTTGCGTGCTGCAGACGTCACAGCCTGTGCCTCTTGTCCTGCAGTTCGCGCCAACAGAATGCGATGCCCCGGATAATGATCCAACGATGCGCGCAACTGCCGCGCCGCATCCATATCACTGGCACCGAGTGTTCCCAGATCCATTCCACCCACGCCACGGCTCATCCAGAAACGAACCTCACCGGCGTTATTGGTCGCGCGCTGCAACGGCATGTGCAGCAATAGATGCATACGCCGCGCAGAGATCTCGCGCAGCAGCGTATCCAGATCTTCTTCCGTGCCAAAGCGTTCCGCAAAAGGCTGCTTTACCGTTGGTTCCAGATCCGGCAACAGAATGCTGTCCGCGCCCACGTCACTCATGCGGTCCAGCATTTTCACCGCATCGGCAAACGTCACATCCTGCGCACAACGAATCATCGAAGCATGCAGCCACCATGCCTCTGGCGCAATGCCATTACCACGCCATCCCGCATGTGCTAGCTGCTGCGCCTGCGCATTCGCTGCCACCAGCAGCGACCCCACAACGAATTGGCGACGACTCACCATCGCCTTCCATACTAAGTCGAATCCGCAGAAATCAGCATCCCACGCCATTTCGCCGTCTAGCTGCGACAATAGACACATGCTGCATCTCGCCGACGGGGCCAAGCGCTTTGGCCACAAGCTGTTATTTGAAGGGGCCAACTGGCTCATCACACCGGACGAACGTACCGGTCTCGTCGGTGGTAACGGCACCGGAAAATCGACGCTGCTGAAAATCCTCGCAGGCATTGAACATCTGGATCACGGCCAGCTCAATCGCAGCAAAGGCCTCACCATCGGCTATCTGCCGCAGGATGGCCTCGCACTGCGCGGGCGCACAGTTTTCGATGAATGCCTCAGCGTCTTTAAAGCGGCGCAGGACATGGAACACGAGATGGGCGAACTCAGCGACAAACTCGCACACTTCGACCCTACCAGTGCGGAATATGAAACCGCCGCAGATCGCTTCTCGGTAGTCAGCGAAACGCTGCAGGCACTTGATCTCTACAACCTGGATGCGCAGGTAGGCGCAGTCCTCGGTGGTCTTGGATTTCAAAAAGAAGACTGGCGACGCGATTGCGGCGAGTTCTCTGGCGGATGGCAGATGCGCATCGCACTCGCCAAGCTGTTGCTGGAAAAGCCATCGCTTCTACTGATGGACGAACCCACGAACCATCTCGATCTCGAAAGCCGCAACTGGCTTGAAGAGTATCTCAAGTCCTATCCCCGCGCCTTCATCCTCATTTCGCACGACCGTTACTTCCTCGACGTTACTGTCAACAAAATCACGGAAGTGTGGAACAAGCGCGTATGGTTCTACACCGGCGGTTATGAAAAGTACGTAAAGCAGAAGACCGAGCGCCGCGAACAACTTGCACGCGACTATGCCTCACAGCGCGAACGTATCGACCAGCTTGAAGCCTTCATCGGCCGCTTCCGTTACCAGGCAACAAAAGCTAAGCAGGTGCAGAGCCGCATTAAGGAACTGGAAAAGATCGAGCGCATCGAAGTTCCCGAAGACGAAGAGACCATCCACTTCACCTTCCCGCAGCCACCTGCATCGGGACGAATCGTATGCGAGGTCAGTGGCCTCTCCAAGCGCTACGAACCGAAACAGATTCTCAGCAACGTGAACTTCACCATCGAACGCGGTGATCGCATCGCGCTCGTGGGCCCGAATGGCGCGGGTAAATCCACGCTCATCCGTATGTTGTCACAGATGGAAGATCCCACCACCGGCAACGTTCGCTACGGCCACAATGTACTCGCCGACTACTTCGCGCAGGATCAATACAAAGTGCTGGATCCGCAGGCAAAGATGCTCGAAGACATCAGCGCCGCGGCACCGAAGATTCCGACAGTGGAACTGCGCAGCCTGCTCGGCGCATTCCTTTTCACGGGCGATGATGTTTTCAAACAGCTCGGCGTACTCAGCGGTGGCGAACGCAATCGTTACGCGCTGGCGCGCATGTTGGTCAGTCCTGCAAACTTCATCCTGCTGGACGAACCCACAAACCACCTCGACCTTCGCGCAAAGGACGTGTTGCTGGAAGCCATCCGCAACTTCACCGGAACGGTACTCTTCGTGTCGCATGACCGTTACTTCATCGACGGCCTCGCCACGCGCGTCTTCGAGTGTGAACACGGCGGGGTGCAGGTGTATCCCGGCAATTACGAAGATTACTTATGGCGCAAGAATGGCGGCCCGGAACAGATGCAGGCCGCTGCCATTGAAATGCAGAAGGCGCGCATCCCTGTCATTGAAACGCCTCCTCCACCTCCACCGCCGGCAACACCTGCCGCAAACGTAAAGAAGCTGAATCCCATCAAGCTGAAGCAGATGCAGGATCGCGTGCGCTTTGCAGAAGAAGAAATGCCGCGCCTGGAAGACCGCATGACCGCGCTTGAAACGGCAATGGGCAACTTCGTCTCTGCAGAAGAATCGCAGCGGCAGACTGTGGAACTTGCAGAACTACGCAGCCAACACGAATCGCTCATGCTGGAGTGGGAAGACCTCTCCATGCAACTGGAAGAGCAGGGCGCGTCCGTCTAACGGTGCGATAGCTCAATCTGAATGCCTGCAAGAATGCCTCGCCCCGGCATGCGGATACTCTGAATCTCCGCATAGCCGGTGTTGTACAAGTTCGTTCCTTGCACATACGGCCGTAATACGCCGCGGTCCCGCGACACTGCAAAATCCAGCGTGCTGTAAGGCGTCTGCCCCACACGCTGCGTCACGCTGAATGCAGGACGCAATGCAACTTGTGAACCCGCATGAAGCCACGCTTCCGCACGCGCACGATTCGTTGGAAACTGAAACACAAGCTGTGACTGCTGCCCCTGCAACACATCCTGCGATCCAAAGATAGCCGTCCAGTTCACGCGCAGTTGCTGATCACCTTGTAACCGCATCTGCACCGATGTTTCCACGCCGGTTAAACGAACCTCTGCAAGATTCTTCGCCTGCCACTTGGCCGTAGTAGACGGTCGCACATAATCAATCGCGTTTTCCTGACGCGCATAAAAACCTGTAACCGATGCCGCAACACGCGTCGACGGATACCAGTCCACACCGCCATCAAAGTTCCACGCGGTTTCAGGCTTCAGCGAAGGATTACTGATCGTCGTGGGATCGTTGTAGTAAAGATTTGTGTAAGTGGGCAGACGGAAACCATACCCTGCACTGCTACGTAACTTCCACACTTTATGCACCATCAGACTCGCGGCAAAAGACGGTGCAGAAACGACGCGGCCTCCGCTGAGAATTTCTGCGCGCAATCCAATGGAAAAATTCGCTGCTCCACGATGCAGATCCGCATCACCATACAAAGAGGTGCGATTGCGTCCGTGCTGCCCCAGGCTGTTGCTATGGATGCTGTCTGTATTCTCTTCCGCACCCACGAACAGTTTTCCCGCATGCCCCAGCGTAACGGTCTGTCGCAGCGCTCCCTGCCAACTCGCATCCACGTGATTGTTTGCGTAATACGCAGGATTGGTGCGAATCAGAATGTAATTATCCGCATGACGTCGATACGCCACTGCGGCCGTTGTCTTCTCACGGAACGCTTGCGTGAACCCAAGAAACCAGCCCTTCGTTCGTTCCCACGAGTTGTAGTTTCCGTAAAACTGGTTCGCGCCAAACGAACGATCACTTCCCGCCAGCAGCAGATCCGATTCGCCCAACGACGATGTGGTGCGACCTTCTGCGCTTGCGCTTTCGCTGCGATAATCACGTCCCGGAATAAACCCGGTTGAGAAGTCGCGTTCACCCGCAACCACAAGGCTTCTCATCTGATTTGCAAGCGCACCTGTTACAGCTTGCTCATTGCTGCCAAAGCTTCCGCCACCCGCACGCAAGCGCAGCGAACTCTCCTGTGGCTTCCATGTACTGACATGCACCACGCCAGCAAGCGCATCCGCGCCATACAGCGTGGACCCCGATCCATGCAGCACAGCGAGTCCAGCAACAGCCTGTTGCGGTACCGGCACATCCAGGTTGAAGTGTGAAGCCTGCGCATCATTGATGCGAAATCCATTCAGTAGCACCAGTGTCTGCTCAAACGTGCCGCCACGAATACTCACATCTGATTGCACGCCCATCGCGCCGCGCTGCTGAATATCTACTGAAGCGTCCGAACGCAGGCCGTCTGCAATTTCCTGCAACGAAAGCGACATCGGCTGCGTATCCACTACCTGCACAGAGCGTGCCGTCTGCCCAAGTGCTACAGGCTCAGCCTCACCCACAACGGTAACGGTCTGCTGAATATTTTGCTGCGCATATGCAACAGAAGACACGGCGGCAACAAACGTAGAAACCAGGGAACCAACACGACGCAAATGAACAAACATTCCATGCTGAGTGTAGCTGGCGTATGGTGAAAAACACAGAAGGAGTAAGCATGCAGGACGACCAGAATCACGGTGCACCGCAGCAGCACGGTGTGCAAAGAATCTTTTTCGGACATGATGGCCTGCGTGCAATCTGGTCCATTCTGCTATTCCTCGCACTGGCTTTTGCGCTGGGCCGAGTTGTGCTTGGAGCATTTGGTAGCTATTTGCACCAGCAACAACTCATCATCAAAAGCACCGGTGAGTTACCGGTAACCTTCACCCTGCTCATGGACGGTGTGCTCTTCGCCGTTGCAGCTCTTGTTGCCTTTCTGATCTCTCGCATTGAAAAACGAAGCTTCGGCCAATACGGCATCGACGCATTGAGCACGCACCGCATTCGTCAGTTCGCTATCGGGCTCGTGATTGGCATTGCCACCATGTGCCTGCTGATGCTGGCATTGAAAGTGGCGGGAGTCATGACCTTCAATGGCCTGCTTCTGCACGGCACAGACATTTTGAAATGGGGCGCCCTCTGGGCCTTGGCATTTTTCGCCGTGGCCCTGGCCGAGGAATACCTCATGCGCGGCTTCCTGCAATTTCAACTGGCACGTGGCGTCGCAGCCATCGCCGCACGCATGGGTCACCGCGAAGCGCTCTGCAAACGCATTGGCTTCTGGGTCGCCGCAGGCTTTTTCTCCCTGCTGTTCGGCCTGCTGCATGGCAATAACCCCGGCGAATCGCCCATCGGCCTGGTCAGCGCAGGACTGATCGGTCTTGTACTGGCATACAGCCTGTGGCGCACCGGCTCCCTATGGTGGGCCATCGGATACCACGCCGCATGGGACTGGACGCAGTCGTTTGTGTGGGGCGTGGCCGACAGCGGTGGGGTTTCGCAGCATCGCCTGATAAGCACGCATTCCCAGGGGCCATTGCTGCTGAGCGGCGGCCTTACAGGGCCAGAAGGCAGCATTCTGGTGCTGGCCATCATCCTTCTCGTTACGGCCATTGTGGCCCTCACATTGAAGCCCGAACCCGGTTCTCCCGCAGCAGAATCGAACGTGCCGTCCCTCTGACTTGCTGCAAAGGCAATCTCACTGGTCTACTAGGCACATGGCCGGGTTGTGGCAAGCAAGAAATTGGAGTGAGCGGCTTGCCGAGTTGCAGGCCACCGAGACAGAGTGGAAAGAAGCTCCACTGCGTCGTGATGTGCGTTCGCTGGGCACGCTGTTGGGTGAAGTGCTGCGCGAACAGGTAGGCGATGATCTGTTTGAACAAGTGGAGACGCTGCGTCGTCTGGCCACTGAACGCCGCGAAGCAGAGTTCCAGGGCGACACCGCCAAGGCAAAGTCCGCTCTACAGCAGGCATTGTTGCTGGTGCACCAACTTCCGGTCGATCGCGCCTATCAGCTAGCGCGTGCCTTTGGCTTTTACTTCGAACTGATCAATCTTGCGGAAACGAACCATCGCAAGCGCCGCCGTCTTGCCGGTGGGTTGAACCCGGATGCCGAACCCCAGCGCGGCAGCCTGCAGGGCACACTGCGCCGCATGCGCAAAGCAGGTTACACCGCAGACGAAGCACTCGCCTTCCTGCGCGAAGTCTGCATCACACCCGTTTTCACGGCACACCCCACAGAAGTTGCGCGACGCTCTGTCATCTCCAAGCGCCGGCGCATCGCCACGCTGCTGGAAGAACTCGACCAGATTCCGCAGACAGCTGAGGCAATTGCGCAGCGCGAAGATTCGCTCATGGCCGAAATTACCGGCCTTTGGCAAACAGACGATGTCCGCCTGCAGCGACCCGCCGTAACCGATGAAGTGCGTATGGGGCTGGATTATTTCCATGACAGCATCTTTGAAACACTTCCCCAGCTCTACACGGAAATCGCCAGCGCTTTGCGCAATGAATACGGCCTCGATCTCGCGTTGACCGAACTGCCCACACTGGTAAATTTCGGTTCGTGGATCGGCGGCGACCGCGACGGCAATCCCTTCGTCACCCCTGAAGTGACGCAGGAAGCACTTGCCATGTCGCGCGAAGTTGTCTGGGCGCACTATCGCAAGCGCCTTATCGCGGCAGCACAGCGCGTCTCTTCTTCTACGCAACAAGCCGCCGCAAATCCAGAGTTAGAAGCAGCAGCAAACGAATACCTCTCGCAAATGCCCGGCGTTGCAGCCGAACTTCGTGAGCGCTTCCTCTGCGAGCACCTTCGCCTCATGCTCACCTGCATGATGCTGCGCATGGGTGACAACACCACCATCGTGCGCGACGAGCACGAAGTGCTTCCGCCGTATCGCGACGCGCACGAGTTCCTGCGCGATCTCCAACTCATCCGCGATTCGCTCGCTGACAATCGTGGCCTGCGCATCGCGGAAGAGATCATCGATCCCCTGATCGTTGAAGTTCGCACCTACGGCCTGCACCTGCAGACGCTCGACATCCGCCAGCATGCAAAGGTGCATTCCGAGGCAGTCAAGGAACTCAGCGCATGGTGCGAAAACGGCTCGCTTCCGCCCGCTCCGTCGCCCATGACCGCAGAGGTCATCGATACCTTCCGCACCGTCGCCGCGGTCAAGCACAACGGCGATCCCATGAGCATCCGGCAATACGTCATCAGCGGCGCTACCTCCGCAGACGATGTGCTGAAGACACTGTGGCTCGCTCGCCTTGGCGGTGTCGCTGCAGAGAAGTCAGCAAACGACCCCGGCCTGCTCATCGCACCACTTTTCGAGAGCATCGAAGATCTGGAAAACGCGCCTGCCATCTGCCGTCAGCTTTGGACCAGCGAAGCCTATCGGCCGTTGCTGGAAAGCTGGGGACGCAAACAGGAAGTGATGCTCGGCTACTCCGACTCCAACAAGGATGGCGGCATGATCGCCTCCACATGGAGCATCTGGAAGGCGCATCGCGCACTGTATGAAGTCGCACGCGAATGTAACGTGGACCTGCGCCTCTTCCACGGCCGCGGCGGCACAGTTGGACGCGGCGGCGGCCCCACACACCGCGCCATCTACGCGCAGCCCATGAACAGCTTCAACGGCGAGCTGCGCATCACCGAGCAGGGCGAAGTTCTGAACTTCAAGTACAGCGACGTTGTCCTCGCAGAACGCAGTTTGGAGCTGATGATCGCCGCATCGCTCGACGCTCTGGCACGCCCGGACAGCAAAGCCTGCGGTGGATGCAGTGCAAACCTCACCGGCGTTGCGTTGCCCGAGTGGGAACAGGCGATGGACGCACTCTCTGCATGGTCGTTCGAGCAGTACCGTCAGGACATTCTCGACAACCCGGACACCTTCGACTACTTCCAGCAGGCAACACCGGTTGCCGAACTGGAGCATGCACGCATCGGTTCGCGTCCGGCTAAGCGCACGGGCAAGCGTTCACTCGCAGACCTGCGCGCTATCCCGTGGGTCTTTGGATGGATGCAGTCGCGCCACACCGTACCCGCGTGGTACGGCGTAGGCTCCGCACTGGAACGCTTCACACGCGACCACAGCGACGGTCTGGAACAACTACAGCGCATGATGAAGGAGTTCCCACTCTTCCTCGACATGATGCGTAACGTGGAGTCGGCTCTGGCCAAGAGCGACTTCGGCATCGCCGAACTCTACGCCTCATTGGTGAAGGATGAAGCGCTCCGCGACCGCGTGTTCCCGATGCTGAAGGCGGAGTTCGATCGCACACACGCGATGCTCCTGTTAATTACCAAACAATCCGATCTCCTTGCAGGCAACCCCGTTCTCGCTCGTTCCATCCGTCTACGAAATCCCTACGTGGATCCCATGAGCTGGATACAGGTAGAGCTGCTCCGCCGCAAACAGGCTGGCACAGACCAGCACGAAGACGCACTGAATCGCGCCATTACCGGAACCATTAACGGTATCTCCGCAGGTCTGCGTAACACCGGATGACATCTCCCAATCGGGACATGCGCCGAAGAATGCATAAGTAGTACGGTCCAGGTAGTTCAGCAAATATTCAATCGACCAACCGTGGGCAATTGACTGCTTTCACGGCCCAGGAGGCCCCTGTGAATCTTATCCAGCGCTTCGGCCTGGTTTGCTGTTCTTCATTTCTTGCGCCCGTTTTGAATATCGCGGCGCAGGCATACCCTACACATTCTTTCTTACCCGCCATCAACATTTCCAATAGCCTGCCCGCGCCAAACGCGCCGAATCCACAAAGCACAGAACTTTCACACACACCGTTGGAACCAAGCAGAATGGGCTACATGCCCACGTCGGAATTGTGGAAACATCCGGGTCTCGGCCTCACTGTGGGCATCAATGGCATTGGCCTGGAACTTGCGGAACCAGTAGCACAGCACTTCAACATTCGCGGAGGAGGCGGCTACTTCCGCTTCAACGACACCTTCACCAGCGATGGTGCGCAGGTCAACGCCGGCATGAAACTCGGTGGTGGCCACATCGGTCTGGACTACTTCCCCTGGAGCCATCACGGCTTCCACATCAGCCCGCAGATGTACTTCGGTGTGCAGACATCCGCAGACGTAACGGTAATCGTGCCGTCTGGCCAGACCATCAGCCTCAGCGGTGGCGATTACGCCTCCAGTGCCACTGACCCGCTTCACGGCTCCGCCGCAGTCAGAGTACGCAACGTCGCCCCCGGCTTCACCATTGGCTATGGCAATTTGGCATCGCGACGCCTCGGTTCCCACTGGTCCTTTCCGGTGGAACTTGGTTTTTACTACATCGGTCAGCCAGATCTGGTCATCAACTTTTCCGGCACGGCGTGTGACACCTCGCAGCCTCCCGCCATCGGCTGCCAAAAGGTCGATCAGGACATCGACTTCCAGAAAGACCTCAAGCGCTTCACCGCTCGCCAGAACAACAACCTCAGCTACGCGTCGTTCTTTCCCATCTTCTCCTTCGGCGTGGGATACCGCTTCTAAACCCCTTCACTCGTGAATAGAAAAGGGCTGCCACGCGCAGCCCTTTTATTCTGAATGCATGACCGGAACGCCCTATCGTGGCAGACTTGCTCCTTCGCCCACAGGGCTTCTGCATCTTGGCCATGCACGGACCTTTTTCATCGCAGCGGAACGTGCCGCAGCCGGAACACTGATCCTCCGCAACGACGATCTCGACACGCAGCGTTCCCGTCCGGAATTCGTTGACGCCATGTTGGAAGACCTCGCATGGCTCGGCATCCGCTGGGCAGAAGGCCCGCAGCCTGGCGGCACGGAAACAGGCAGCTTTGGCCCCTACGCCCAAAGCCAGCGCGGCCACCTGTACGCTGCCGCCTTCCAGCAACTCCGCGAAGCCGGTTTCCTCTATCCCTGCATCTGTTCCCGCAAAGACCTTCTCTCCGCTCCGCACGCGCCCCACGCGGAGGACGAAGACGAACCGCTCTACCCCGGCACCTGCCGTGCAAGAAACCCAAAATCAGACGAAGCCGCCTCGTGGCGGTTACGCGTAACCGACGGCGAAGAAATCCACTTCCATGACGCCCTGCTCGGTCCGCAAAAATTTATCGCAGGCCGTGACTTCGGAGACTTCGTCGTCATGCGTCGGGACGGCGTCCCCAGCTACCAGCTTGCTTGCGTAGTGGACGACGCGGCCATGCAGATCACAGAAGTCGTACGCGGTCGCGACCTTCTCCGCTCCACCGCAAGACAGATCCTGCTGCTTCGCGCCCTTGGCCACCCCATCCCTGCATACGCCCACGTAGAACTCATGCGCAACGAACAAGGCGAACGTCTCGCTAAACGTGACGCCGCTCGCAGCCTGCGTTATCTGCGCGAATCCGGACTCACGCCTCAGGAAGTCCGCGAAATGGCTTTCGCCGGGATCGAATAACAACAGAAAAGGCCACCCGAAGGTAGCCCTTTCAAAAAAAGATGGTCGGGGAGAGAGGATTCGAACCTCCGACCCCCTGGTCCCGAACCAGGTGCTCTACCAGGCTGAGCCACTCCCCGATGCAAGGTGGATCGATTGGCAAAAGGAGCCGAGGGGCCTGATCGCCTCAGCAGCCAACCTGCTTAGTGTATCAGAGTTTTTCCGCCCAAACAGGCTGCAGAACAAAAGGGATAGGCACGCCGTCCCTCTCTCTCCAATTGCACTGGAATGATCGCGTTACCGCTTCTTCATACATCCTCGGCGCTCGCGGTTAAGTGCCGGATATGATCGATGCATGACAAAGACAGCCATCTCCTCACCCAACGCTCCTGCAGCCATTGGCCCTTACTCTCAGGCGATTCGCTCGGGCGATCTCCTTTTCGCGTCTGGACAGGTTGGCTTCGATCCCGTCACTGGCCTCGTCGTGGAAGGCGGCATGCCCGCCCAGACCGAACGCGTGCTCGCGAACATTGAAGCTCTGCTGACCGCTGCCGGACTTGGCTTTGCCGATGTCGTCAAAACCACCGTCTTCCTGAAGAACATGGAAGACTTCGCGACGATGAACGCTGCGTACGCAAAGCGCTTCGCTCCAGAAGGCGCCACACCACCGGCTCGCTCCACCATCGAAGTCGCCCGTCTGCCCAAGGACGCCCTCGTAGAAATCGAAATCGTCGCACGATTCCCAGCCAATTAACACTTCTCTGGGGTATTCGCGCTATGGTTCGTGAGCACCCCGGAAAGCGTCTAATACAACGGGAGAGGACCTCATGACAGAAAATCTGAAAGCTGATGCCACCGTTTCTCGCGGACCTCGCGTGCAGAAGACGGAAGCGGAATGGCGGCAACTCCTGACCCCGGAACAGTTTCATGTTCTGCGCGAAAAAGGAACGGAACGCGCCTTCACCGGTGCGCTCTATGACAATCACGAAGACGGCGTCTACCACTGCGGCGCCTGCGACGCTCCGCTCTTCAAGAGCGACACCAAGTTCGACAGCGGCTCGGGCTGGCCCAGCTTCTTTGAGCCGGTTTCGCCGGATGCCATCGAAGCCATTGAAGACAACAGCCACGGCATGCGCCGCGTAGAAGTCGTCTGCGCCAACTGCGGTTCGCACCTGGGACACGTCTTCCCGGACGGCCCCAACCCTACAGGACTGCGCTACTGCATCAACTCCGCATCGCTGAACTTCGACGAAGCCGCAAAGTAACCTCGTCGCAAATCACAAAGGAAAAGGCCGGTGAAAGCCGGCCTTTTTCTTTTTGTCATCAAGGACAACGCCGCTTCATCAATCGCTTGCTCAGGGCCACAGTCTGCGCATCATCCGCCGGTTCCTGATCTTCGTCCGTCACACGCCCGGTCCGCAGATTCACAGTGTATGTCCCTACCTCCATGACGCCACGGCCCGGCTGCTTTGCCGTTACCCTCACATGCACCGTGTCTCCCGCCGTATCCACCAAAACAGGCGTCAGCACCGCGTGCAGGTTGTCATGAAATGCACGCGCATTCGGCGTGAAGACCGCGAGCTGCTTTGCGTCTGCGGCCGTCAGTATGGCTGGACAGCCATAGGAAAACGCAGACATCGGCAGCAACAATAGCGCAATCGCTCCGAAACACCGCACAGCACAGACAGAAAACATCAGCGCCCGAACAGCTCCTTTAAACGCACAATGTGATTGCGGTCATGCCCTGCAATCATCTCCAGCAACTCCGACAGCGGAAATGTTCCGCGCTCCGGATGCGTCAGCAGATTCCCAAACTCCTCTGGCGCAACCGCATTCAGCACCGCAAGGTTCCACTCGCGCAATGTAAGAAATGTTCGCAGACTAAGCTCCGCTGAGTATGCGGCATAACGCGTCGCCCACACATCCTGATCGAACGGAGCCACCGCAGCGCCCGGTTTTTCCAGCGCATGCCGTATGCGCCACGCCCAAACCAATTCGCAGTCCGCCAGGTGCGCCAGAATCTCGCGCACACTCCATTTGCCCGGCGCAGTGGGCGCATCCATCTGCTCCGTTGTCATGCCGCCAAGCAGCGATTGCAGCTCCGCAGGTGTGGACTTCATAATTTCCACCGCGTCGCGGCCTTCCAGGTAACTTGCATAGGGGTTCATGCGAACACTGTAACGCGGGTTAAGGTAGTTGAGGTGACCGAACTGCAATCAAACAACCGCCGCGCCCTCTGGCAAATCTTCACCGCTGCCTTCGTCGTGCGCGTGCTGTACATTCTGCTGGCCCACACCTTCAAGGTCCGGCCCAGCGATGATCACTTTGAATTTGGCTGGGAGATGGGTCGTATCGGTCGCGCGCTCGCCACCGGACACGGTTACAGCGATCCCTTCACCGGACACACCGGCCCCACAGCATGGGTTCCGCCGGGCTACACGCTTCTGGTCGGCGGCGTCTTCCGCATCTTTGGCGTCTACTCAAAACTCTCCGCCTTCGTCCTGCTCACCATCAACTCCCTGCTCTCCGCGCTCACCGCCGTCTTCTGCTACGAGATTGGCCTGCGCTGCTTCAATCGCCGTGTCGCACTATGGAGCGGCTGGCTCTGGGCGCTCTATCCCGCGGCAATGCAATACGCGGTCCGCTGGATCTGGGAGATGACCGCCACCACCTGCATCTTCACCGCACTACTCGTCCTAATGCTGCGCATGCGCGGCATCGGCGACAACGAACGGTCAGAACAAACATGGCAACAATGGGCCGCATTCGGCCTGCTCTGGGGCGTACTCGCCATGGTCAATCCATCGCCCCTGATCATGCTTCCGGTGATGGCGCTCTACATCCTCTTTGCACCGCAATGGCAAACCAAACGCCTGGCTCACGCAGCCTTGGCGGGCGTTCTCTTCCTCGCCGTCATTGCACCTTGGACCGCACGCAACTACGCCGTCTTCCACCGCTTCATTCCTCTGCGTGACAACTTCGGCGCGGAAAACTACGAGGGCAACTCCGACTGGTCCACCGGCTTCCCCTGGGGCCGCACCGTGCCGCTGGAGAACCACCAGATCCTCGCCGAATATGCAAGCATGGGCGAACCCGCATGGGCCGCCGACCGCGCCGTCAAAGCCAACGCATGGATCAAGGCGCACCCCGGCCGCTTCCTAAAACTCAGCATGAAACGCGCATGGATGTACTGGATGGGCGTGCCCAAAAGCGTGGAAGAAGCAGGTGTCCTCGAATACTTCCGCCTGATGAGCTTCCAGTTCCTCTCACTCTGCGGCATCTTCGGCGCAGTGCTCGCAGCATGGCGCAGAAAACCCGCGGCATGGGTCTTCCTGTCCGCATTTCTGCTGCTCCCCCTGCCGTATTACATGGTCACCGTGCAGGCCCGCTTCCGCCACACGCTGGAACCACTCATCTGCATCCTCGGCGTCTACCTCTTCCAATCCGCCGAACGCCGCCACACCAAAGAAACCGCCTAAAAGCGAGGGGCGCAGCCTAAGCCTGCGCCCCTCGCGTAATAGCTGCGAAACGATTACCCCTTCGCCAGCTCTTCCTTCACAATCGAGCTCACCAGCTTGTTATCCACGTGCAAGCCATCCGCCATGATCCGTTGCTGCACCACGCGCATGGCAGGCCCCATATCCTTCGGCCCCGGCTTCGCGCCATCATTCGCCATGGTGTGCAGCGCACCCTGCACAATTGCGCGGATCTCTTCCTCGCTGGCGGTCTGTGGCATGTAGGTTTCCAGCATCTTGATCTCGTCTTGTTCCTTCTGCGCCAGTTCCGGACGATTTCCCTTGGCAAACTGCTCCGCAGCATCCTTCCGCTGCTTCACCATCGTCTGCAGCACGGCCAGCTCTTCGGATTCCGTCAGCGCCTCGCGCTTGTCGATCTCCTTGCTTTTCAGCGCGGACTTCACCATGCGCAGCGTTTCCGTGCGAAAGCTATCCTTTGCTTTCATCGCTTCAATGATGTCTTTGCCGATCTTTTCTCCGATAGCCATCGTTCAAACCTTCTTTCAGCTTGAGTTTACCGCCGATAGCGACAAGAAATCGTTCACTTGCTGACTCGTCACCCCGCTGACTCGCTAAACTAGAAGCATGATCCGCAAAACACGCCTGTTCACGCCCGGTCCGACGCCCCTGCTTCCCGCTGCACAGTTTGCCATGGCAGCCGCGGACATTCACCACCGCACGCCCGAGTTCCGCGCCCTGTATTCGCGCGTCCTCGCTCAGTTGAAGGACTTCGTCGGCACCAAGAACGACGTCATCATCCTGTCCTCCTCGGGCACGGGAGCCATGGAAGCCTCCGTCTCGAACCTGACCTCGCCCGGCGACCGTGTTCTGGTCCTCACCGCAGGCAAGTTCGGCGAGCGCTGGACGGCTCTTGCCAAGGCCTTCGGTTGCTCCGTCGACGTCGTCAGCAAGCCCTACGGCCAGACCTTTGACCTGAACGAAGTCAAGGAAGCTCTCAAGCTTGAGACCCGCGCCGTTTTCATGCAGGCCAGCGAAACCTCCACCGGCACCAGCCACGACGTGGAAGGCGTTGCCAAGCTCCTGAAGGAAGTCAACAGCGAAGCGCTGCTCATCGTCGACGCCATCACCGGCCTCGGCACCACCCCGCTCGACATGGACGCATGGGGTGTTGACGTGCTCGTCGGCGGATCGCAGAAGGCCGTCATGATCCCGCCGGGACTCAGCTATCTGGCCGTCAGCGAACGTGCATGGGAGCGCATGGAAGGCACCTACAATCCGCGCTACTACTTCGACCTCCGCAAGGAGCGCAAGAACGCAAAGAACGGCGAAAGCGCATACACCCCTGCAGTTGCACTCATCGCCGCTCTCGGCGCTGCGCTGGACTACATTGCGGGTCAGGCTGACGGCGATCTCGCCGCGGGCCGCGCCAAGCTCGTAGACAACGCACAGGTCATCGCCAAGATGACGCGTGAAGCCTGCGTTGCCCTCGGATTCAAGCTCTTCTCCACTTCGCCGTCGCCCGCCGCAACCGCGGTACTCGCGCCGGAAGGCGTGGATTCGGGCGTGATTGTGAAGGCGCTGAAGACACGCTTCGGAGCCATCATCACCAACGGCCAGGGCGAAATGAAGGGCCAGCTCTTCCGCATCGCTCACCTCGGCTTCTTCGACTACCTGGACACCATGGCGCTCCTCTCCGCACTGGAGCAGGTTGCAGTAACCGACCTGAAGCTGCCCAACGTCCAGTTCGGCACCGCGCTCATCCCAGCGCAGAAGGTCTTCGCCGAAGCTGCTGCAAAGTAATCGCCACCCAGGCAAACAGAAAGGCCCTGCAAATCGCAGGGCCTTTTTCATGTTCTGGGACGGAGCAAATTAGAAGATCTTTTTCACTCCCTTACCAATGCCGCGACCGGTTCCTTTCACAACTTTCCCGGTTCCCTTACCCGCGCCCACACCAACATCTTTTGCGCCTTTGCCTGCGCCAACACCTACATTTTCAGCGGCACCAACCGGATGCAAGGTAACAAGGTCGCCAGCACCTTTGCCCACGCCTTCCGCGGCCTGTCCTGCCCCCTTGCCAGCACCTTTGCCAATGTCGCCAGTACCACTGCCGACATCGCCGCCGGGACTCCGTCCCTTCTGCGCTTGTGGTTGCGTAGATTGCTGATTGTTATTTCCAGATGTCTGTTGCTGCCCCTGCACAAGTAAGGGTGCTGACGTCGACGCTGCAAGAAGAAGCAAAACCGCAAACCGCATGGCGAAAATACCTCTGTACTTTTGGATGCGCAGCATCTTCAACAAACACATCCGGCCGTACGCGCCATTTCAGTGCTTCTCCTGCAAGGCCTCGGCTGAATCTGCATTCACATCAAACAACCGGCAGCCTTCCGTGATCTGGTGAAAACGATAACTAGGGTGCATAAACAACCCCACACGCGCATCGCCAGAGCCCCACACTTCCTGCACCAGCCAAACACCATCATTACGAGGAGCCGTGATGATATGCAGCAGAAATCCCTTATGAATATTGGCTAAAAGCCCGCCCGCCAATTTCACATCGCGCACACCATGCACATTCGTATCCTGCACATGACCCGTCGCTTCATCCACGGCAATGGTGCCTTCCATTGCCTGCACGGCTTTCTCAATCATGCCGCTGGCCTTCGCCTGCGGATTGCCTACGCCGTCAAACAAGATCGTCGAACGCCCATTGATCATCACGCGCCGTTCGTTCGTTAACTTAATTAACTTCAAAATCTGCGCCTGCGAAATGCCCATCTCATTGGGCTTTCCTGCCTCCGCATCCTGGATCTGTTTCTTAACCTTGTCGATCTCTTTCTTCGCATCGTGTTCACTCAGCGGTTTGCCGTTGTGCGTTACGGTCTGCGTAATCTGCCGCGCCTTCGCAAAGAAAATCTCGCGCTCATCCGCATCGATCTTCTTCTGGTTTCCCTTGCCGTCCAGTTCAATCGTCTCTGTACGGATACGGCACAGGTAGCGTTCCCTTTGTGCCTCCGTAGCCTTGTTCACCTCCAGCGCCCGCGTGCGCAGACTCTCAAGATCCGGCAACGGCTTGTTCGTCTGGGAGGAGGCGGCGGTAACCGTAAGCAGGACAAAGGGGAGGACTCTGCGCATGGAAATCATCATCGCATTCATAAGACGCCTCGGAATGAAAATGGAACCGCGAAATCAATCCGCGCGTACCCTGTCACTGGAAGGACAACTTTCCACGGGCGCAAGCGTCCATTGGAATGGTTGCGGTGTGGGCGCCTGACGCCCCACCGGAAAGGCAACAATGACACAGCAGGAAGAGCAGCTTCTCAACGGCCTCATTGAACGTGTGAATTCCACCCAGCTTCAAACCAAGGACACCGAGGCGGAACGCCTGCTCCAGACGCGTTTCAGCCAGAATCCTGACGCGCTCTACATCCTCTGCCAGACCGTGCTGGTGCAGCAGTTTGCCATGGAAAAATCGCAAACGGACCTGCAGGCTGCGCGCGAAGAAATCGAGCGACTCAGGCAGTCCGGTAGTGGCGAAAAGCACGGCAGTTTCCTCGGCAACCCCTTTGGCCTCAACAAGGAAGAAGAACCCCAGCAGGCGCCGCAGCCGCCAGCGCAATACAACAACCCCACCGGAACCAGCGCAGGCAACGCCAACTACGCCCCGGTACGCAACGCGCCTCCGTCATACACGCAGCCCACCGGCTATTACCCACCACAGGCCTATACACCGCAGCCAGGTTATCCGCCGCCTCCGCAGGCATACCCAGGCTACCCGCCGCAGGGTGGCTATTATGGCGGTGGCTACCCTGCTCCGCCCATGGGCGGAGGCATGTTCGGCGGCGGTGGCGGCTTCCTGCAAGGAGCCATGCAGACTGCCGCTGGCGTCGTCGCAGGTGAAATGGCCTTCCGCGCGCTGGAAGACGTCTTCTCCAGCGGCCATGAACGCGGATTCACCGGCGGCGAAACCGTAAACAACTACTACGACAACTCAGGTGACCGCGACACAGGCGGTGGCTTCGGCGATCGTCTCGCCCAGGCCGACGGTTATGACGGCAACATATCCTCCGACATCGAAGACCGTCGCGGTGCATCCCAAGGCTTCTTCGACGGCGGCGACAACAGCGGCTCCAACGCCTTCGCCGACGACAACAGCAACTTCGACGACTCCAGCAGTTACGACGACGGCGGCAGTGACTTCGGCGGAAACGACGACAGCAGCTTCTAAGGCAGTATTTTCAGGGATAAGGACTGCACTCCATTCCGGAAGTGCAGTCCCTACATCCAAGTCTCACTGCGCCTGTTTCTTCGCCACAACGCTATAGCCTTCCGGCGGACGAAACCACTTCGCCTCCGGTTCGCTCGTCGTAATCTCCGTCGTCACAAAACGTTGCTCTCCCAGTGAAGGCGACTGCACGATAGAAATCAGATTGAAGCCGAGCTGCGCAGAATATTTCATCTCGCGGTAGTACGTCATCGTCTGCGAGTTTCCCATCGCACCCGCCTGTACCGTAACCGTATCCCGATACGCGTGGACTGGAACGCCCTTCACTGTATCCGCACCCAGATCCTCATGCTGCCTGTACGCCCGACCGCCTGAAACCGGCCCGGACTTCGTCATGGAAGGTGGCTCCTTGAGTGGCGGCGCGTCCTCATGTGGCCCCGACGTACACACACGCGTGCGCGCATTGCACTCGTAATAGAGGTTCGCAACTGGATCATCAATCTGGATCCAGCTCATTTGCGAACGAGCATTCGTACCTTTCGGCACCAACAGCCAGCGCTCCATGTAAATGCGGCCTTCGCTATCGCGCTTAATGGGCCGCGAATTTACTGCAGTCATGGTTCCACCGCTCAACAGCGGTCGCGTCCATTCCGTAGCAAGTTGCAGACTGAAAGGAGCACCCTTCACGTTGGGCACATAGATGCTCTCCAGCACCTCCTGCCCACGTCCAAAGTAGCTCACACCGCCATCCTCTTGCTGGGCACATGCCGACGCACACAGCGCCAGAAAACACACCACACAGATACCGCGTGACAGTTTCATAGCGAGCTAGTCTACACCCCGCAGATTACTGCGTAACCCGCTCCCAGAAGCTACTGGAAAGAAGCGGATCCTTATACCGGGCAAACTGTTGCCACTGCGGATAACTCTTCTGGAACTGCGCTGCCGTCATACGCGCATCCTTCGCGGGATACAGCTTACCGCCGTAATCCAGCGTCATGCTCGCCAGGCGATCAAACAGTGGAAAGCTCTTACCCGGCTTGATGGGAAAGTCCAGCGCCAGCGTAATGCCAGCCTGCGGAAAACTCATCATGCCCGGCGACTTCACATCGCCAAATGCCTTCAGCACCGCAAGGAAACTCGCAAGGCCGCTCTTCGACACTTCATTCAGAATGGCAATCGTGCCTTCGCGCGCGCTCTCCCACGGAATGGCGTATTGGAACTGCAGCAGACCACTCTTGCCATACATGCGATTCCAATGCAGAACCTTGTCCAACGGATAGAAGAACGGCTCGTAATCCTGCAACGCACGCACACGCTGCTTGATCTGCTTATGGAAGAACACCGTGTTGAACGCAGACACAGTCATGGAGTTCAGTGCCTGTCCCGGCAGATCCATCGGAAACACCAGCTTCGGCTCCGGCGACGGCGTCAGCTTATCCGGAATCTTCGAGTGGTCACCCAGCATGAACACACCACGCGCAAAGTTCTTGCCAGTGCCCGTGCAGTCCACCCAGCTCACGGTGTACTCAATGTGCTTGTACTGCTCCGTCAGAGCCAGGAACTCGTCCACGCCGTGGAACTGGATTCCCTCGTAATCAATCAGCCGCGAGACAATCGGCTTCAGCTTGATCTGCACCCACGTCAACACGCCCGTCAGGCCCAGGCCACCAATCGTGGCGTCAAACCAATCCGGGTTGTCCGTGGGCGAGCAGTGCATCCGCGTACCATCGCTGCGCACCAGCTCAAACTGCGTCACATGGCAACCGAACGTACCGTTCACATGATGATTCTTGCCGTGAATGTCATTGGCAATCGCGCCGCCAAGCGTCACATACTTCGTTCCAGGCGACACCGGCAGAAAGTATCCACGCGGTACCGCAAAATCCAGCAGCTGAGCCAGCGTCAACCCCGCCTCGGCCGTCAGAATGCCGTTCTCCTGATCCCAATCCAGAAGGCGATTCATACCCGTTGCATTCAGCAGGAAACCATCCTTCAGCAGACAGCTATCGCCATAGCTTCGGCCCATACCCACGGCCAACGCGCCCGCTGGCATGCCGTCATACTTCTTCACCACGGCGGGATAATCCGTCTGCCACGTTAGCGGCACCACGGTCGCGTTGTAATTCGGATACCGTCCCCAGGAGCTAAACGGCGCCTTACCTTCAAATTGATCATCCGAGTGCGATTCAGGACGCACCGGCGGTACATCCGCTGGCACAGTACGATGCTGCAGTTCCGGAGATTGAACGGGGGTATCCATTAACTCCAGTCTACCGGAGCACCGTCAAATCCCTTCCAAATTTGTCGTGAATGCGTGCCATCAAAACCAACGCTGCTAGGATATGCGGCATGCAGGCAAGCGAGCAGGAACTTGTTCTCTACTACCGCGATATGGAAGACGAACCTCTGCTCCATGCAGCCAGAACAAGAAACGACCTCTCAGAAACAGCACAGGACGTCCTCAAAAGAGAGTTAGCATCCCGCCGCCTTCCAATGCCGCCACTGGCGGGTGAGCCTGATTCAGAAGAAACTCCCGACGAGAAGATCGTCACACTGCGAACCTTCGTTGATTTCTCAGAAGCCATGGCCGCAAGAGCAGCCCTGGAAGCCGCTGACATACCCTGCTTCCTGCGCGATGAAAATCTCCTCCGCAATGCCTGGCACCTGAGTGGCTTCGTCGGATACGCGCGCCTGGACATTCGTGAACGTGACCGCGAAGCAGCAGAGCAGGCTCTCGACCCTACAGAAGAAGACACCGAAGACGTGGAATAAGTCAGCGAGAACAAGCTCCCGGAACCACATCCACAGAGTTCACCGTCAACGGCAGTGGAGTTCCCTTCACAAACGGCTGCGCAGGCGTTATCTCAAACGACTCATCCTTCCCCACAGCAACCTTCTCCGCAGCACCGTCACGCAGCACGACTTCGCGCGCCTTACCCGCTGCAACAAACGCAACCTTTCCCTCGCCGCTCACATGGAATGTCATCGTCGAACATCCCTGCGGCACCAGCCAGCGCAACTTATAAAGCGTCTTCTTCGCCTCATAACCTTCGCCGTTGTAATTCCAGAACATCTCTGCATTCTTCGTGTTCAACGTGTACGGCGCATCGCCCTTCGCCACCAACACCTTGTCCAGCAACAACGCGCCTTCATACTTCACCGCAATCACCGGCAGATAACCTCGTGGCAGCGCATCTGCGGCCACAACCGCATCGCTGCCAGATCTCTCCACCTTCAGCGCACTGCCTGACGACATCACCTTCGCAGAAACAAAATGCGTGCGCCCAGCCAACGGCAGCCGCAACTTCCCATCCTTTGGCAACGACTTCACAAACAGATACACCGTTCCTGGCTTCACCGTGGCATAACCAAAATCAAGCTGTGCAAACGGCGAAGCCTGCGTGCCATAGATTGCTTCTTCATTTGGCTTCAGCCACGCGCCAACACCACGCAACACATCCGCCTCATAAGGCACAACACTGCCATCACCTTCCGGCCCAATGTTCAGGATGTAATTCCCACCGCGGCTCACCACCTGCACCAGCTTCAGAATGTTCTCGTTGATCTTGCCTTGAACATCCTTCCGCACCTGCCACGAGCGATAGCCCCACGTCGCGTTGAACATCGAAGCAGGCGTCTGCCACGGCTCATCCAGCCCATACTGCGGCACTTCGTTGTCGCCCATCACGGTAAAGTCGCCTTCGTAATTCCACACGCGCCCACTCACCATCGTCTGCGGCTGCAGCTTATGCACAGTCGTCGCAAACAGATCACTCTGCGCAGGCGTGGGCTTACCCATGTCAAACCATATCTCGCGAATCGGCCCGTACTGCGTCATCAACTCGCGCAACTGGGCCACGTTGAACTTCGCATGCGCATCGCTTAGTGGATTGCTGTTCGTGGGAATGTACGTATCCATTCCCGGCTCATGCCAGTCAATCGACGAGTAATACACACCAAACCCAATACCACCGCGCTTACACGCATCCGCAAGCTCCTTCACTATGTCGCGGTGATAAGGCGTGGCATCCACCACGTTGTACTTCGTCTGCGCGGTGTGAAACATGTTGAAGCCATCATGATGCTTTGAAGTAATCACAATGAACTTCATCCCCGCATCCTTCGCCAGTTTCACAATGGCATCCGGGTCCCACTTCGTTGGATTGAACGTCTTCGCTGTCGCGGCGTATTCATCCAGCGGGATCGGCGCATTCGCCATAATCTGTTCACTGTAGCCGTTGTCGATCTGCTTGCCCTTCCACATGCCGCCAAGCTGCGAATACAACCCAAAGTGGATGAACATGCCAAACTTCTGCCCCTGCCACTGTTGCACCGTCTGCGCAGAAGGCCGCGGCAATGAACGAGGCTGCGGCCTGTCCTGCACAGCATGTTGCGCAAACAGAGAAGACGAAACTACCGCGGCAGCCACAAGAGGAAGAAACTTCATCCCCGCATCATAGCTGTTGTTACTGCGTCTTGCGCGCCGCTTCAATCGCGGAAGTCGTATACATCTCCCACTCCCACGGCGTCACCGTATCGCCAAAGATCGTCTCCAGCAGAGGCTGAAATGCAAACTCTCCATTATCCGAATTGGTCAGCAGAATCATGCAGTCTTTGCGACGCGTGAAGCACACCATGTAGTTCTGCGCGCCATCGCCATGACCTTCTTTGAATAACGCAGGACCAAACTTCGTCTTAGTCAACAAGCCCCAGCCAAGCCCATACGCCAAGCCCACCTGCTTTGCTTCTGTACCTTCCGGCTCGTCCTTCGCCAACGCAAACTGGTGCAGCGTATCTATCTTCACCTGTGGCGTCAGCATCTTCTTTTCAGTTGCAGCGTCAATGATCTTTCCTGCAAACAACGCCTCCACAAAACGCCCAAGATCGGCAGCGCTTGAAGCCATGTTGCCACTGGCACGCGCAGGAAACCGTTTGGTCTGCGAATGAAATTTCTCGTCCTTATCAAAACGATCCGCAACATCCTCCGCAAAACGAGCCTGATAAATCTCTGACGTCCGTGTCATCTGCAACGGCCCAAAGATCGCATCCTGCATCAGTATGTCCAGAGTTTTCCCCTGTTGCTGTTCAATCGCAAATTGCACCAGGTTCAAACATTCACCTGAATACGAATAATGATCTCCCGGCTCAAAATGAAACCGCAGTTTTTTATCCGGCTCCTGCATACTCACAATGTTCAGCAATCCACCTATATGCGATAGACACATACGCGGCGTCAGCTTCGCCCATCGCGGATCTTTCACAATCTCTGAAGCCGAATCTTTATAGGAGTCGTATTCATTCCACGGCTTTGGTAACTGCTGCGGCATCGGCTTATCCAGATCGAACTTACCCTGTTGCACCAACTGCATCACATACGTCGCAAACACCGCTTTCGTAATCGAAGCAGCCCACGTCGTCGTATTCGTGGTCATTGGTAGATCGGGGTCTTTACGTCGCAAGCCATAGGCATAACTCCACACCGTCTTGCCATCGTTCACCACCACAATCTGCGCACCCGTCACATGGTTCGCGGCAAGCGTCTTAGCAGCAAACTGCTCTGCTTCCGCGACCGATATATGGCTACCATCCAGCTTGCGAATGTTCTGCGCAGGCGCAACTACAGCAGCCGAAAGAACAGCCCACGAAAGAACGGCACGAGCGATCATGCCAACACCATACGCGTGCCACATCCGGATCGTTCCATGATTCTTTGCAAAAAGAACGCAGCACCCACGATAGGTGCTGCGTTCTGCTTCTACGTTTTAACCTGTCGTCATTCTGAGC
>NZ_JAEDXV010000028.1:0-58151 GCF_036877645.1 Terriglobus sp. ADX1 | reverse complement strand
AAAACGCCTCGGCCCTTCCTGACATCATCAGAATTAGTAGTCGCGAGTCGATCATGGGTGCCCCAGGTGCGCAAAGCTCACCTGGGTATCGCGCATATGTGCGATCAGCGAAGCTCCAACGAACGAAGTTCGTCATCCTGAGCGAAGCGAAGAATCCCAACCGACTCGACCTAACCACAGCTCCTTATGTCTTCAGGCCAACAAAAACAAGCGCGAAGACAGACGTATCCCAACCACTAAGACAAGCGCCAAAGGCGCGCCGAAATATTAGCCTAGGCCGAAGGCCCAGGTACGCACACCCCAAAAGACAAACGCGCGGCCCAAGCAGCAAGCAGGAGAAAACCGCATCGCGCCGCGCCCCTCAGAATTCCGCGGCTGGCCGCGTAGCACTGAGAACCGAACGAAGCGCAATCCAGCGAAGTTCGTCATTCTGAGCGTAGCGAAGAACCCCAACCGAATCAACCTAGCCATATCCGCTTATGCTTTCGGGCACAAAGAAGCCCTGCAAAGCAAAGCCGAACGAAGCGCAATCCCGCGAAGCTCCAACGAACGAAGTTCGTCATCCTGAGCGAAGCCGAAGGACCTGCATTCGTTAGCACCACGAGAATGCATCAGGAAAATCAACCAAACGAAAAGGGCCGAGGCGTTAACCTCGGCCCTTCCGAACATCGTTAAAACTTAATAGCCGTAGTAGCCGCGACGCGAATTCTGATTCGCCGCACCGGCAATCGCGCCCACACCGGCACCCGCCGCGCCACCAATCAGCGCACCCTTGCCGCCGCCCAGCAATCCGCCAAGCACCACACCGGCAATGCCGCCAATCGCCGCACCCGTACCCGGTCCAACGCCATGATGGTTGTCATAGTAGTAGGCGTCGTTCCGGTAGTAGCGAGTGTCATAACCGCCACGGTAGCCGTTATCACGATAGCCATCATTGCGATAACCATTGCCGTAATAGCTGCTGGCATACTGCCCCGGCCTCGGACCCTGCGCAGAAGCCGCTACTGGAGCCACCATACCCACCAGCAAAACACCCGACATCACCGCACGTCCAAACCGTTTCATCACGAACCGTCCTACGGCTTCCAGATCGCCGCGGCGCCCATCGCCGTCGTCGTCAAAAGCACGCATTCATGGAAACCCCATGTACAGAAAAAGTTGCACTGGAGTGGTTTTGGGAATTCCCGAAATGCCCCAAGCGTATCCGGCGATTCATTAGGAAAACAGGGCCATTCGATTCCCGCCATTTATACTGGTAGAGACAATGGCAGACGATCAGAACCAGCTTCCCCTCGGCTCAAACGGCGGCAACAACCCCGAAGAAAACGCGAAAGTTCCTGAAACCGCACCAGCAGGTTCAGGAGGTGACGGTGGCAACACGCCCACCGGCCCCGGCGCCGCGTTCATGATCCCCATCAACATTGAAGAAGAGATGCGCCGGTCGTATCTCGACTACTCCATGTCCGTCATCATCGGCCGCGCTCTCCCGGACGTCCGCGACGGCCTCAAGCCCGTGCATCGCCGCATCCTGTACGCCATGCAGGAGATGGGCCTCCAGAGCAACAAGAAGTACACCAAGTGCGCCAAGGTCGTAGGCCACGCCATGGGTAATTACCACCCCCACGGCGACTCCGCCATCTACGACGCCATGGTCCGCCTCGCCCAGCCCTTCTCCATGCGCTATCCGCTGGTCGACGGCCAGGGCAACTTCGGCTCCGTCGACGGCGACCCACCCGCCGCCATGCGTTACACCGAAGCCCGCATGATGAAGATCACCGGCGAAATGCTCGCCGACATCGACATGGACACCGTCGACTTCACCCCGAACTACGACGAATCCACGCTCGAACCCACGGTCCTCCCCGCGCGCTTCCCGAACCTCATCGTGAATGGCTCCAGCGGCATCGCCGTCGGCATGGCGACCAACATCCCCCCGCACAACCTCACGGAAATCATCAACGCCACCATCACGCTGGTGAACAACCCCAGCCAGGGCGCTGCCGCGGATCTCGACGCCGTACTCGAACACGTACAGGGCCCCGATTTCCCCACCGGCGGCTTCATCTTCGGCAAGCGCAACATCCGCGAGTCTTACCGCACCGGCCGCGGTCGCTTCCTCATGCGCGCCAAGTGCTCCACGGAAGAGCTGAAGGGTGGCCGCGAGTCCATCATCGTCAGCGAGATCCCGTACCAGGTCAACAAGAACAACCTCATCAAGCGCATCGCAGAACTCGTCACCGAAAAGATCATTGACGACATCTCCGACGTCCGCGACGAGTCCGACCGCGACGGCATGCGCATCGTCATCGAACTCAAGCGCGGCGCGCAGCCTGAGATCGTGCTCAACCAGCTCTACAAGAACACCTCCATGCAGGAGAGCTTCAGCATGATCTTCCTGGCCGTCCACAACGGCCAGCCCCGCGAACTCCCGCTGCCCGACGCCATCCGCGCCTTCATCGAGCACCGTATCGACGTCGTCCGCCGCCGCACTGCCTTCCTTCTCGGCAAGGCCCGCGAGCGCGAACACACCTTGCTCGGCCTGCAGATCGCGCTTGACCATCTCGACCAGGTCATCCGCATCATCCGCAACAGCAGCAACCGCGCCGACGCCCGCGAAAACCTCTTCGCCTACTTCAGCGGTCGCAGCATTAACCTCCGCGGCACCGAACTCGCAGGCGTCACGCTCGACCCCGCCAAGTACGGCATCGACAAGACGCTCCTCGGCTCTGCCATCGCACCCGCAGGCGCAGCTGGCACGCTCATCCTCAGCTACCGCCAGATCGACGCCATCCTCGAACTGCAGCTCTACCGCCTCACCCAGCTCTCCATCGACGAGCTCCTCAACGAGCTCGCCAAGGTCCGCGAAAACATCGCCTACTACGAGAGCATCCTGGCATCGGAAAAGAAGCTGCGCAAAGTCATCGTCGCCGAACTCGAAGAAGTCCGCGACAAGTACGGCGACGTCCGCCGCACGCAGATCGTCGATGAAACCGCCGAGCTGCAGCTCGAAGACCTCATCGCAGACGAGCAGGTCGCCGTCACCGTCTCGCACTCCGGCTACCTCAAGCGCACGCCCATCTCCACCTACCGCCAGCAGCGTCGCGGCGGGACTGGACGTTTAGGTATGAAGACGCGCGAAGAAGACTTCGTCGCCTCGCTCATCGTCGACAGCACGCACGCCTACCTGCTCTTCTTCACCAACACCGGCCGCGTCTTCTGGATGAAGATTTACGAAATCCCGGACGTTGGCGCCGCAGGCAAGGGCAAGCACATGGCCTCCATGCTCGCGCTCCAGCCCGGCGAAAAAATCGTCAATTACCTCGCCGTGCGCAACCTCAAGGAAGAGGGCAAATACGTCTTCTTCGCCACACGCGACGGCATCGTCAAAAAGACACCGCTCGTTGACTTCAGCAACGTCATGGCCCGCGGCATCATCGCCATCAACATCGATAAGGACGACGAACTCATCGGCGTCCGCATCACCTCCGGCGACGACGTGGTCTTCCTCGCCACCCGCGAGGGCATGGCCATCCGCTTTGAAGAAAAGTACGACCCCGAAAAGTCGGGCGGCCTCCGTCCCATGGGCCGCAACGCCGGCGGCAACAAGGGCATCACCCTCAAGAAGGGCGACTACGTCATCGGCGTCGCCGTCACACCGTCTGAGGATGCGCGCAACCGCAAGCGCCTTGAACTCGCCGCAAAGTTTGACGCAGCCAACCCGCCCAAATCCGGCAAGCCCACCATGGTGGACCAGGTGAAGCAGGCCATCGCTGACCTGCAAAAGGCCAAGGGCAACGTCCCCCTCGAACTCGAAGGCGACCCCAACGAGAACGTGGTGGAAGCCGCCGCGCCAGAAGAAAACGCAGCCCACCTCGAAGCGCTCGACAAGGAAATCGGCATCACCCCCTGCCTCATCCTCACCGTCAGTGAGAATGGCTTCGGCAAGCGGACAGACGTCGATGCCTACCGCCTCCAGTCACGCGGCGGCAAGGGCGTCATCAACATGCGCACCACGCCAAAGATCGGCAAGGTCAGCAGCATCCAGCTCGTCGATGAAACAACGGAACTCATGGTCATCAGCCAGTTCGGCAAGATCATCCGCATCGACACCAAGAGCATCCGCGCCGCAGGCCGAGCCACCATGGGCGTAAAGCTCCTCGACCTCGACGACGCAGACAAGGTAGCCGCTGCCGTAACCATCCCCAACGAAGAAAAGAACGAAGAAGAAAAATCGCTCGTGCAATAGCAGAAAAGCCCCAGCTAAGGCTGGGGCTTTTTCGTGTTTTGTTTCTGATTATGGATTTAATGGTTCCTCATAGTAATCGTTGAGAATGTTATCGATGGCCAACCGGTGCTGTTCGAGAATTTGCTGAATCTTGGAATCAGACAAGCTGTGAAGGTCGAGTTGTTTGAATTCACTGCAAAACGCCTTGAACGAAGTTGTCAGCCTCTTTAGGTTGGGGCGTCTCATGATTTGAACTGATTCTGTGAATCCTGCACCTTCTCCCAGTTGCTTACTCGGAATGATCATTACCTTTTTAGCGACAGCCGCAGGATAGTTCTGTTTGAACCATGCGCATGCGTTATTCATCTGCCCAGTTTCCGTTTTATAAATAGCCTCACGACCAAGATCTACTTCGCTTTTGCATTCTATTAATAGGTAGTGGCCGTCACGTAGGGCCCAGAGGTTATCGGGGCCACTTCGCCAGTCCTTATCGGGGCGCTGAGAAGAAAATCCTAAAGCAATACCTAATTGGTGTACCCCGTCTTCGAATTTGTCGGCTTGGGTTCCAAACGAAAGTTTAGTCGTGATTTCCTCAGCAGCCAGCATCATCGCCTCGTTGCTTTCGAAGGATTTTAGCCAAGAACGGACTTCTTCTACACGTTTTTGATGAACCTTGAGTTGTTCGATAACCATGCCTGATTGTGGTCGCATGAGAGAGTGGTTCATTTTGTGGGCTTTGATCTGAAGCAAGTTAGCTTCGGTCGCGCTTACCGCATGTTTATAGCGCGCCATATCTTGAACGTACCAACCTCGGTCATCTTTACTGTCCGCGGGTATGAATTTGTCTATTAGCTTTTGTAGTTCTTCGATTGCGCGCTCCGGCTCGCCATCACGATAGGCATGTTCAGCCGTGAGCTCAGCGGCGAACATGTCGAGTAAAGCTGGTTGAGTAGGGTTGACAGCAACCGATTCCATTTCCTGAGAGTAGAAGCTTTTCCATCCCTCGTCGCGCGTCAGGCACTGCTTCACTAGGCTATCGAGAGCACTTAGAGGATCCACACCTTCTGCAATCTCATCTCTTGCCAGATCGGCGATAGCTATACCAATCTCGATTTGCTTATGTGTCATCTCAGAGAAATTAAGTTTGGATTGACCTGTTCGCATGGCGCGAATGAGCGAAGCGCCAATCAAAACTACTACGCAGTAATCCCTCTGACCACGAACACCACGTCCGATACCTTGTTCGATTGTGCGGGCCTCTTTAAGTAGGGTGGATTCACTAAGAGGACGGCAGCTATCTTGATAGCGATCCAGAAGCCCCTCGGAGAATGGCTTTGAATCGATAATGAGGATTCTGCATGTGTCATCCGGAAGATCGATGCCATCGTATTTGTTGGCTAGCGCCAAGGTTTTAACAAAGTCTCGATTGTAAAGGCGTTGTATCCCAGAGTTAATGGTATTTCTGTCGACGGCCTCAGCTCCTCGGGCGGCCCAGTTTGATTGCGCCTTAAAGGAGGGAGTCAAAGCCACCACCCCGCCAGTCCGTCGTGCTCCAGGCTTGGCAAAGTGATCAACGATTCGATCACGAGTCAGCCCCTCATCTGCGGACGAAGGAATCAGGATCATCTTCTCGCCATACCACTTTTCAGCGCTATAAGTTAAAGGTTGGCTTATGGCTTTAGGTGCAATGTTCAATCCCTTAACAAGGAAGGCATCGTTCGTTATCGTGGCGGACATGAATATACGGTGTTTTGCCCTCCAGTACGAACCGAAGACTTCAAGCAACGGCAGTCTAGGTGCAATTTCTAATCCAAAGCCGGAGATGACACACTGACACTCGGGAAGCTCGTCTTTAATCAAAGCCCACGGAAACTTGATCTTATTGTCGTCAGTTTTGCGTGCAAGAAATCTTGTTACATCCGCGACCTTTTCTTTCCAAGACCAATAGGGGATAGGAAGAAAAGCATCAAAATTCCCATTCTTAATATCCGCGAGAGTGCCGGGACCTTGTACTTCGAGATCGTCGATAAATAGATCGAGAATTGCGGTGTAACAATCATGACCTCTCGGTAGTGAAATCGTGAACGCTTGCCTTATGGAATCCGCACAAGCGTGCGCATCGTCGAGCAGAATCGTTCCAACATCGACCGATTGAGCGCGCGTGCCGAATCGAGAGATGCCATTAAAGAGCTTGTCGACCGTATTTATTAAGATCGACCTTCCACTGGAGAACTCTTCAGAGTCTGGCTCATCGACGATGTTCTTAAAGCCAAATTCTCGGGCCTGCTTCTGTGTTTGCTGAACTAGAAATCGATCAGCACATAGAAACGCCGCCGGGCCGCGGCCTTCATTGAGTTTGGATTGAAGCATCAAAAGGCCGATGAGAGTCTTACCTTGCCCGGTTTGAAGCTTCACAACAAGATCGCGATCCGCTCGTCTCGAAGCATGCCAGTCAGCAAGAATTGATTCTTGTGCGGGTCGCAGAGGCCCCTTATCGCTGGCCCTATCCAAAGAGTCATATATCTTCGTGGGCTCAAGTTGTTTCGCTGTTAAACTTTTGCCGACTTTTTTGGAAAAATCAACCACAGCAATCCTTTCAGTGCATTGATTAAAGCTTAGGAGACCGTCACCATAAACGGCCCATCTACATCCACCTTCGGGAAATCCACCACAGGCGGCGCAGGCGTAGCCATTGAGGCAAAAACTCAAGAAGGGAGTGCGCCAATTCTAACTACAATCACCTGCATTGATAACGCCGCGTATTCATTAAATCGTCGCGATAAGAGGACGTGAAGAGCCGGACTAGCCCAGGACGACCGTCTGGCCTGGGAAGGTCCTGCCACGCAGTCCAGAAGCCTTTGCTGCCAAGCGAGACGACGCGGTTAGCGACCTCCTCCGACGACAGGTTCTCGCTCGCTGGCAGATGCACCACCTCTTCCTCGCTATTGCTGGCGCTTGATATGGCGAAACCTTGCTTCGGATCGGCAACGGTATACATCCAGCCATTCAGAACCATCCCCATCTCACGCATGACGCTATTCAGAGCCGGAACGTGCTCCCAACGGTGTTGCAGCGCCTCTTCAACCACTTCCGGCGCACCGTCCTTCGGCGTCACCAACAGCACAAGCCCGCTCTCGTCCACGTGATATCCATACTGATCCGCAATCATGCGTAACCGCTGCATCGGATCGGTGGGAAGAGGCTCCGCAGAAGCACCCCGCTCGCGGCAAATATCGGAGCCCTTCCGCAACACAATCCCCGCAGGCACCCCAGCGTCTCTCGCAGCCACTGCCATCGTCATCAGAACAGACATCGGGTCTTTCGGCTGCTGCTGCGCACTTGCAACCCCGCCCAACCCAGCCACCATCGCGACAAGGAACAGCAACCGTTTCATGCGCAGAATCCTACACGCATCCATCGCCCGCATTGCACCCTAAAACACAAACCGAATGCCCCAGGTTCGCGAAGCTAAGCTGGGTATCGCTCTAGCCAGAGCGATCCAACGCACAAAGGGGCGTCCAGTAATGCGTAAATGATCAAAGTCCGTCATTCTGAGCGCCGCGAAGAATCCCAACGCACTCCACTGTGCCGACAAAGCTGAACTTCTTTCAGCCGAGAGCCCAAACCAGCTTCGCGCAAAGCGCGAACCCTCGTAGTCGAGAACGGACGCCCCGTCGCAATTCGCCAACAAAGACTCATCGCAAGAATGCGGCACTCGGAAGGGCAGGGCTTTAGCCCTGCCGTAAAAACTCACCACCAAAAATGCGCGGCCCACAAAGCACAAAGGAACAAGCCGCATCGCGCCGCGCCTCATCGAATCCCGCGGCTGGCATTGCGCAAACCTTGTCAACCAGCCACAAAGACAAGCGCAGTACTTCGGAAGGGCAGGGCGCCAACCCTGCCCAAAAGTAAGCGCGATACTTCGGAAGGGCAGGGCTTTAACCCAGCCACAAAGACAAGCGCCAAAGGCGCGCCGACATCGTAGCCTAGGCCGAAGGCCTAGGTAGAACCCACCCCAAGAGAGACAAAGGGCCAAAGGCCCGTTCCATCAAAGCGCGGCCCCCAACGCACACAGGAGCCAACCGCACCGCGCCGCGCTCCTCCACCTACCGCGGCTGGCCGCGAAGCACCCTGTCAACCCCGGAACCATCCATCCACCGCAACAAACCCATTCCCAACAACCACTTAACCGTTCAACTTTGTTGGCATGTTTACCCACCCGAACTTTCTAAAATGAAAGAAGCAGAACCAAGGAGAGATTCCTCCAGCCGCTAACTCCTTTAGAAAGACGATTTTGCCCCTAACCCCAATCAAAAGACGATTTTAGAGGGGTACGCAGCCGTAACCCCAATAGAAAGACGATTTTGCAAAAACAGGGGGGAGGGGGGAAGGGTACATCTGTGGGATCTGCCGCATCTCCGCGCATCCCAATGCGCGGCAAGTCTTTACGAATTCCTGATGCCTTCTTTACAGACTTCCTACATCCTCTCGCTCTCTACTCAGGAGTGAGGAAACGATGCGTCTTGCAGCTTATTCATTGCTCACATTTGCTCTAACAGTTCCGACCCAACTCCATTCTCAGATCCAACCTGCACCACAACCAGACCGCAACTTCTTCCAGAGACTTGGCGATGCATACTGGCAGGACTGGAAGCCTTCGCCCGCCGCAGTGTCTGCACCTGCGCCAGAGCGTCGCGGTTATCCAGCACCATTGGATTCACCACCATTTCCCTCCAGCGATTACTCAGTCGGCGGAACGCCAGTCATCGGCGCACCAGATACGCAGACCTACATTCTGATGCAGGCCATCAACCAGAACCGTTCGCGTATCAAGGTCTACGGCTGGCTGAATGGAGGCTTCAATGTCTCCACGTCCAACAAGGGCGACGGCGCAAACGCTCCCGCGGCCTACTACTACAACCCCAACCGCATCACCGCCGATCAAGCTGTGCTGTACATTGAACGACTCCCGAACACAGTGCAGACGGACCACGTCGACTGGGGTTTCCGCATTGCCCAGCTCTATGGGCAGGACTATCGTTTCACCACGGCCAAAGGCATCCTGTCGCAGCAGCTACTGGCACGCAACCACGAGAACGGCTACGACCCCGTCATGGTCTACATCGATCTCTACATCCCAAAGGTTGCCAAGGGGATGAACATACGCGTAGGCCGCTACATCTCGCTGCCCGACATCGAAGCCCAACTCGCCCCGAACAACTACACCTATTCCCACTCCCTGCTCTACGGGGTTGACCCCTATACCCAGACCGGCATCGTAGCCAGCATCAAGCTCTCCGACCACTGGATGGTGCAGGCAGGCTTGTCTGCAGGCAACGATGTGGCACCGTGGACCAAAGATGCCAAGCCTACGTTTACTGCTTGCGTGGATTACACATGGAGTAAGGGCGGTGATGCGCTCTATACCTGCGCCAACTCCCTCAACGACGGCAAGTACGCCTACAACAACGTGCAGAGCTACTACGAAACCTGGTATCACCGCATCAATGCCACCTGGCATACCGACACTGAGACGTGGTTCATGTATGAGCGCCAGGTCCCCAACATTGCCGGGAATGTTGCCAATCCGCTACCCACAGAGACAGGGGCGAACGGTGCCTTCTGCTCCGCAGGCGAACGTACCTGCTTCGCACCAGAGGTGGCAGTAGTGAATTACCTGGAGCATGAGTTCAGCCCCCACCGGTACCTCTCCATCCGCAACGAGTTCCTCGACGACATCAAAGGTCAAAGAACTGGCTTCACAACAAAGTATTCGGAACATTTGGTGAGCTACGGCATGTGGATAGGATCAACCATTCTCTTCCGTCCGGAAGTGCGTCTGGAACACTCCTACGATCTAGCCGCCTACGATCTGGGGACCAAGCGCACGCAGTTCATCGTCGCAGGTGACCTCACCTATCATTTCTGACGTGTGCTCACCTCGAAGGACAGAATTGAAATCGCCTGACGTGGCGGACGTTCCTGTGAGTTTCGATCAGTCACGACTCGTCGGACAGGCTCTCTCGGATTGTCTCGGCCACCTGTTCAATTGAGGTTTCCTCGCTTAGTTCGGCCATCTCTTTGTTTCCTACGACGGCCTGCATGCCGAATCTCTCCGCCATCTCGCGGTTGATTTGCAGCAGCGCCGTCGTCTCTTTTTCTGTTAGTAGCAGTACCTGTAGCATCAGGTGGTCGCGTTCGTCGGCGCGTCTGCTCAGGCGTTGCTGACGCATCAGGATGAAGCTGGCCAACAGAATCGCTTCCAGCGCTACGATCGTGTCCAGCATCGCAAACGGGTAGGGATCGAACCGCCAAACCCGAAGCGCAGAAAGACTATTCCAGAAGATCCAACAGCCAAACAGGAGCAGGTGCAGCATGACGAACTTCATGCTGCCAGCAAATCCGGCCACAGCATCGCCCATGCGTTCGGATGGTGTGCGTTTCTCGGCGAACTCCTGTTCGTGTCGTGCGATCAGGTCAATATGTTCCTGCACGTGTTCGTGGGCCAAGCTTCTGCCACTCCTCGGTGGGCTTCGATAACGGCCCACGGATGATGAGATGACGGTTCTGGTCATGTAGCCTTCTGCCGCCAAGGCATTTTCCCGTCATGGTGATACATCCCGTCGGAAGCACGTGCATCCCACACAGCAACGTTTCTTTTTAGAAAAAACTTTGGGGTGACGGGATGCTGATCGTTCTTCTAATTGTTCTGCTTCTTATTTTCGGCGGCGGCGGATATTACATGGGCCCCGGCATTGGGTATTACGGCGGTGGTGGTCTCAGCTTGATTTTGTTACTGGTCATTCTGTGGTTGCTGTTTGGATCGCGCCGCGACATTTAATTTCAGACTGATTAGGACTTCGGCATTGGCGTGAAGAACTACGCCTGTTGCGGCTTGTGCATCTCACAGTAACGATGCCATCTGCTACTCGAAGGAACGTTACGCGCCTGCAACCGCTGCGGGCATTAAAGGAACAGATCGTTGCCTTGGATGCAGCGATGCTGGTTGCCATCACCTCGACAGAGGTGGGTGCAGTCCACAAGCTGCGGACAACTACGCGGCGTGTGCAGGCGCATCTGGAATTGATGGAATTGCTGGGGCACGGCAATCATCCGATGCGTCTGCCAGAACATCACATGGAAGCTCGCGGCGTAGTGCAGCGTTTACGGCGCATCCGACGCGCTGCGGGTTCGGTGCGCGATCTGGATGTGCAGACCAGCATGATCACGCTGGATGCACCGGAGAAAGCGGCCGTGCACAACGGCAGTACGGGCGATGCGGTAAGGAAGCAGGCAAAGAAGCTTCGCAAATATTTAGAGGCGCAGCGCGAGGATGAAGCGAAGAAGCTGGTGGCTGTGCTGAAGGATGAGGAGCAGGAGCTTGCAGCCTCATTGCGCGCATTGGAGCAGACGATCAAGCCTGCTCATTCCCGATCCCTGACAGCTGCAACATTGCTGGAACACGCGGAAGAGTTCTTCGTCGCTCACTTGAAACCTGTGTTGAGAGCGCAGCGCCCGCGCAAGAATGAGGATGAACACGCGCAGTTGCAGCGGCGGCTGGAACGGTTGGATGAAGATACGCTTCACGCTATTCGCAAGGCTGCAAAACTATGCCGCTACATGGTGGAGATAGCGCCGGAAGGCACTCCAGCACGCGCGACAGCGAAGCAGTTTGAAGCGGTGCAGGGAGCCGGTGGACACTGGCATGACTGGCTGCTGCTACAACAGCTGGCAACGAATTTCCACGGACGTAAGGCCGAGTTGACTCACCGTTATGAGATACACACAAGCGCGGCGTTAGCGGACTATCATCTGCGATTGTCGGAGTTACTACCAAAGCTAACGGCGTAAATGTCGATCGACATCTACGCCGTGTGGTGCAGGATGTGACGAGCATTATTGCTTCGGTGGTTCGCTTTGCTGTTTCTCCGGCTTGCTCTCGTTGGTAATGTCCTGGCCGTTGTAGATGATGCGTGCGGACGAACGATAACGGCGATAGTCGGTGTACTTCACCGTGTTGCGCATATGAATGTCGTTGGCCGGGCCGTCTTTACTGGCGGCAAAATGTACAGTGCCATCCGCGCGCGTGTAGGTAGGGAACCAGTTCACCGTATCCACCTGCTCGTAATACGTGGTGAAGGGAATGGAGAAGTGGCCGTGCTTGATATCGTCGGGCACGTTCTTGCCGTTGATCATCACGATCTCAAGATCCTTCTGATCCACCCACACGCGGCCTTCGAAGTAGCGATGCTTGAAGTCCGCGTTCTTCGGACTGGCGTCAAAGACGTACGTATCCAACTCATCGACTTTCTGCTTGCCCACGTACTTCACGTCGTAGTTCGGCAGGTCCTCCGTGGTGAGCACGAGTGGGATACGCTTCGCCACGTCTTCCAGGTCATACGCATCCAGGATCACGCGTTCCATGGTGTTCTGCGGCGCAAAGACCACGGTCTCGTTGCGCTTGCCATCTTTGTCGAAGCCGATGTCCGTCACCTGGCGATACTCGCCGTCGGGTTTGCCGTTGTCATCGTTGATGGTCTGCATGACGACGGTCTGACGGAAGGTGTAGTTATCGCGCGCTTTTACAAACTGCGATTCCTTCTTGCCCATCTCGGCAATGATCTGCTCCGGTGTCATGCCGGTGGGTTGCGAGGTGTCCAGTTTGCCCAGACCGCTCTGTGCGCCCGCCGTGGTCGCCATCAACAATCCCGCCATTACACCTGCCATCACGTACCGCATGCGCACACTGCTCCTTACCTTTTATAGTTTGACGTGGACGGACCACTACTGGCGTACTTTGTTCTGCCGGTGTAACGTGGATACGTCTTTTGGCACGGTATCAGTCCTGGAGTGAATACAAAGTGAGTGCAAACGAGTCTGTCAATCGTCGTGAGTTTTTCCGTCGCGCCGGCGCAATGGGAATGCTGGGAGCCATGCCGGATGTAATGGCATTTGCGGAAGGCGGCCAGGCCAATGTGCAGCACGAAGTGGTGCCGAAACAAGAAGTTCCGGCTCCTACGGAAAGCATTAACTTCGCCGTTTGCGGCATGAGCCATGACCACATTTACGGCATGGTGGGCGCCATCATCCGCGGCGGTGGCAAGCTGGTGGCGTGGTACGGCGCAGAGCCAAACAAGATTGCTCGCTTTGCCAAGGCCTTCCCCAACGCGAAACAGGTTCACAGCGAAGAAGAGATTCTGAACGACAAGAGCATCCACCTCGTACTGAGCAGCACCATTGCAAATGAGCGCGCGCCGCTGGGCATCCGCGCCATGAAGGCAGGGAAGGATTTCCTCTCCGACAAACCGGGTGCCACCACGCTGGAGCAGGTGGAAGCACTGCGCAAAACGGTGAAGGAAACGGGCCGTATCTACGCCATTTTGTACAGCGAACTGCTGGAAGTGAAGGCTGCTGTGTACGCGGGCGAACTCGTCAAGCAGGGCAAGATTGGCCGCGTGATCCAGACCATCAACATTGCGCCACACCAGATTGTGCAGGGTGGAGCCGCCAATGCAGGGAACGGCGGCGCGGATCCGCGTCCGGACTGGTTCTGGGTACCGGAGCAGTACGGCGGCATCCTGTGCGACATCGGTTCGCACCAGGTGGAGCAGTTCCTCTATTACACGGGTTCCACATCAGCAGAGGTTGTCGAATCGCAGATCAGCAACGTCGCACATCCCGAACATCCCAAGTTCCAGGACTTCGGCGACATGGTGTTGCGTGGCGACAAGGGCTTCGGCTACGTCCGCCTCGATTGGTTTACGCCGGATGCGCTTGGCACATGGGGCGATGGACGTCTCTTCATCCTTGGCACCAAGGGCTATATCGAAGTCCGCAAGTACACCAATGTGGGCGTAAACAAAGCAGGCAACAACCTGTTCATGGTCAACGGTACAGAGCAGAAGTTCATCGACTGCAACAACGTTGACCTGCCGTTCGGACGCCAGTTTGTTTCGGACGTGGTGCATCGCACGCATACCGCACAGGATCAGGCGCAGGCTTTGCTCGCTGCGGAGTTGGTCGTACGCGCGCAGAAACAGGCGAAGTGGGTCAAGCTGGCCTAATCGTAAAGATTTCAGTATCGGAACTTACTTAGTTAGGAGAACGAATCATGTCGCATCGTACGTTTACGCGTCGCACAGCCCTGAAGGGGCTCGGCCTTGCCGCAGCGGCGTCCGCAACTCCACGCTTTCTTTCGGCGATGGCGCCGAAGCCCTCGCCCATCCGTCTGGGCATCGCCAGCTATACGTTCCGTGAGTTCAAGCAGCCGCAGCAGCTTGTGGACTTCATGCACCAACTCAACCTGAAGAACATCAACCTCAAGGATTTCCACCTGCCCATGGGGCCGCTGGATGAGGTGAAGAAGAACGCAGACTGGTATCGCAGCCAGGGCCTCGTGATCACCGGTGGCGGAACGATCTACTTCCCGAAGGATGAGGACGAAGACATCAAGGCGAAGTTCGACTACGCCAAGGCCGCAGGCTTCCCGATGATCATCGGATCGCCCTCGCATGCCGCTCTGGAGCGTGTTGCAAGCTTTGTGAAGAAGTACGACATCAAGCTCGCCATCCACAACCACGGTCCGGAAGACAAGGAATGGCCGTCGCCGCAGGACATTCTTGCGAAGATCGGCAACCTGGATAAGCGTGTGGGCTTCTGCGTCGACGTAGGTCACACCATGCGCGCTGGCAAGGATGTTCCCGAGACCATCAAGGAAGTCGGCTCGCGCCTGTACTGCATTCACATGAAGGACCTGGCCGAGAAGGACAAGAAGGAAAGCCAGGTCGCTGTGGGCGAAGGCATCATGCCGGTGAAGCAGATCTTCGAAACGCTGGTCAAGATCAAGTATCCGGGCTGCGTTGATCTCGAGTACGAGATCAACGGCAAGGACCCCATGCCAGGCGTCACCAAGAGCATTGCGTACGAGCGCAAGGTGCTCGAAGAGATGGGATACACTGCGTAATCGCAATGATCCCGAAGGAAAACACAACAGCGCTGGCATCGACCAGCGGCTGTTGTGTCTCAATGAGCATATGGAAAGAGAAAGGCCTCGCCGAAGCGAGGCCTTTTCCGTATAGCGATGCGGTGAGAGTTAGACCGTCGGCTCCCAGCCCTTTTCGTAGGTGCGCTTGCGCTTTGCCGTAGCGGCGGGATCGTTAACGAACATGCCTGTCTCCGGATTTACCTTCAGTTCCTTCTTCAGGTCGTAAGCAACGTTTGCCATCAGCAGCGTGCCCACGGAGCGAGCCGCGTCTTCAATGGGCTGATCCTGCTTCGTGCTGCTGTCCTTGATGCAGTCGAGCCAGTTCTTGAAGTGGACGTCGGTCATGCTGTCGCGGCCCACGGTATCCATGCTGCTGGTCTTGCCAGCCTTCGGCACCTTCCACTCCTTCACGGTCTTGCCCTTCAGGTCGTGGATTTCGTAGCCGTCGCGATCAATGATCACAGTGCCTTCCGTTCCCACCACGGCAGTACCGCGATCACGACCCCAGTACTTGAGATGGTTGCAGCACAGGCACTCCCACTCAATCAGCTTGTTGTCATACTCAAAGCTGGCGTTCAGGGTGTCGTAGAATTCCCAATCGTCCTTGTAGTGGTAACGGCCACCAGAGACCGAGACGCGCTGCGGATACTTCACATCCAGGAACCAGCGTGCCACGTCCAGTTCGTGCGTGCCGTTGTTCAGCGCTTCGCCCGTACCCCACTTGTGGAACCAGTGCCAGTTGTACGGATGGATGTTGTCCTTGTACTCCTGGCGCGGAGCCGGTCCCTGCCACAGGTTCCAGTCGAGCGTTTCCGGCACGGGGATGACCTTACCCACGCCAATGCTCTTGCGCTCGTTGGTGTACCAGGTCTTGGCATAGTAGGCGCGGCCAATCAGCTTGCCGTCGCGGACAGCCTGCACCATCTCGCGCGTGTAGTCTGACGAGTGCTGCTGGTTGCCCATCACCACAACCTTGCCGTACTTCTTCTGCGCGGCGATCAGCAGTTCCGTTTCATGCAGATTCTGGCTGCAGGGCTTTTCCACGTAGACGTGCTTACCCGCCTTCAGGCCGTAGATGGCCAGCGGCGTGTGCCAGTGGTCAGGCGTGGCAATGGTGATGGCGTCCACGTCCTTCTGCTCCAGCGTCTTACGAAAATCTTTGTCTGCCTTCGGCGCAGTACCGAAATCCTTTTCGGTGGCGGCGGCATACTTCGCCAGGATCTTCGAGTCCACGTCGACCACGTGTGTGATGTTGACGGCGGACTCGTTTGCCTTCAGGCTGCTCAGGTGCGCGTAGGCGCGGCTGTTCAGGCCGATCACCGCCACGTTGACGCGGTCATTGGAGCCCAGAATGCGTGCATAGCTGTTTGCGGTGGAGGTGAAAGCAAGACCGGCGGCAGTGGCGACGGCGTTGCGGGAAAATTCGCGGCGCGTGAGCATAATTTCTCCTTGCGGATGCCCATTTTATACACAGAGCAGCCCAATGGTCATACCACTTGCTAATCTTTCTTTCATGGCATTCGGACGTCAACGCGGCACACGCACACCGCTGGACCGGGATCAGTTGATGGAGTACGCACTGAAGTCGCTTGGCGCACGCATGCAAAGCGTCCGTGACCTGCGTCGCAAGCTGTCTGACCGTGCGGAACCGGGACCATCCGGCGCGGAAGCGGTGGACTGGGTGCTGGCGAAGTTGCAGGAGCTGCGCTACCTTTCGGACGACCGCTTCGCCGCAGACTTCACGCGACTCCGCCAGGAAAATCGCAGCTTTGGCCGGCGGCGCGTTCAGCAGGATCTGCAGGCAAAAGGCATCGCGTCGGAAGTGATTCAAACCACGCTGGATGAGGCTTACGAAGGCGTGGATGAACAAGCATTAGTGCGGCAGCATCTGGAGCGCCGACGGATTCCCGCACCCACAGACGAGAAGAGCACCGTCCGCGTTCTGCGCCGGTTAACGGCTGCTGGCTTTTCGTCGAAAGCCATCTTTGCAGTCTTGCGAAGTTTGAAGAGTGGCGAGGACGCCCTGAATCGCGCAGAAGCAGACGCATCCGACGATCAGTCCTAAGCAGCATCCAATCAGAATGATGCAACCCTCCACCATCATTGCCATCGACTGGTCCGGCCGCGTGGATACGGCTGGGCAGCGCCGCCACATTGTTGCCGCAACATGGCGTGATGGGAAAGTCCGCGTGGAGAGCGGCCGAACCCGCGACGAGATTGCGGAGTGGCTGATCGCGCAGTCAAAAAAGGATCCCGCAATGGTGGTGGGATTCGATTTCTGCTTCAGCTTCCCGGCGTGGTTTCTGCGCGAAGTGGGTGTCACGAGTGCGCCAAAGTTCTGGCATGTGGTCGCAGAGCATGGTGAACGTTGGCTGTCCCGCCAGAACGAAGACCGCCGTTTCTGGGGCAAGCCCCACAAGCGTCCAGCGGAGTTCAGCGGCGAGCAATTGCATCGGATGCTGCGGGCGACGGACATTGACTGCAAGCTGGTGGCGCACATTCCCGAGGAGGAGCGTGCACTGCGCGTGAAGGGCATCACGCCAAAATCGGTGTTTCAGATCGGCGGTTCGGGGTCGGTGGGAACGGCCTCATTGCGCGGCATGAAGACGTTGCAGCGACTGCATGAAGCTGGCTTCCGCATCTGGCCATTTGATCGACCAAAGGCAGGCGAGCCTCTGGTGGTGGAGATGTATTCACGACTGAACACTGGCCCCGTGCACAAGTCGAACGCGACTGCGCGAGCGGATTACCTGGCGCGCAAACGAACGGAAGATGCGGCATATTCACGGCTCGGGCCAGCGGCCATTGCAAAGGCGAAGGCCAGCGAAGATGCGTTCGATGCACTGATTTCCTGCATGGTGATGGCGGAACATCGTGATCAGTTTTATGCGTTGAATCAGCCGCGCGATCCCAACTATGCGTTGGAAGGATGGACCTGGGCACCGCCGCCTTCTGCGCGGTGATCCTTCATGAGCATGGCGGCGTTCTGGCTGCGAGTGATCTGCTTTTCGCGATAAAGAAGAATGTCGCTTGCATGCAGAAGATCCTGCACCGTCATGTCGTGCTTGGAAGAAGTAGCCACTCCGATGCTGACCTGAATACGAAAAGGCGTGTCATCCACGGCAAGCAATGTGCATCCGGCAACACTCTGTCGGAGCTGGCTAGCGATCCATTCGGCGTTGTCTTCTCCACATTCGGGCAGTAGGACGAAGAACTCATCGCCACCGTGCCGGGTGATCACATCATCGGTCGGCCTCAGCATGGACTGGAGAATCCCCGCCACGGCGCGCAGCGCTGCGTCGCCCGCCGCATGGCCCATGGTGTCGTTGATCTCCTTGAAGCGATCAATGTCCATCATCAGGGCGGAGCAGGGCTTTTCCTGGCGGATACACCGTTGCAACTCGCGATGCGCCACCACCTCAAGCGCACGTCGGTTCAGCAGCCCGGTAAGGGGATCGGTCATGGCAATGCGTTCCATCTCGTGCCGAGAACGCAAAGCCTCCATGCCCAGAAAGCTGCCACCTAATCCCACCACAATGATCATGCCCGCATAGGCCAGCCAACGTGAATGGAAGGCATCCGTCAGGATGTCATTGGTGCGCAGGCCGAAGACCAGAACATGGAGAAGCAGGAACATGGCCATGGCAATGTTGGCCAGTCGCGTGGGGCTTTCCCTGTGGTGCAGCAGGAACCAGATGTTGACTGCTTGCATTGCGGGGATAGAAAGAATGGCTGGGGCACGGTGCAAAGGTGAATCTGGGAAGAAGAAACTCAGAACGACAGTACCCAGAAGACAGACCGTGCTGATACTGACCATCCAGGGGAGGGTGCGGCGTATGCTTTGTCGTGTTGCAAACCCGATGGCTGTGTGTACAAGACTCGGCGTCGCGACGAAGAGAAAAACGCCGGCCCAGTGAAGTGCATCGGAACGGGTGCTCAGGGCTACCAGGCCAGCGCCACCGCAGAAGCAGCTTGCGGCAATCCAGTACGCGGTGCGATCTGTCTTCTGCGTCTGAATGGCGCGGTACAGCAGCGCCACAGCGAAACCTGTGGAGAGCAGCAACAGACCGTACATGCGGTAGATCGACAGGTTTTCCATTGGAGAAGACAGACAAAGAAGAAAATAAAAAGCAGACAAAGCCTAACGGCAACCGACTCTATCTTCCGGTTCGTTATGGAAGAGTGTCAATTGTTTGTTTTTGTTACCTTTGGCCCCAGATATGGGTAACTAAGCGTTGTAGGGCTGAACGCGGCGTGGACCGGGGGCCTGCATTAGCTGCGGCTTCATCTCGGCAGCGCTTTCGGAGCGTAACGCCTGCTTTTCCCGGTAGAGCATGACATCGCTGCCGTGGAGCAACTCTTCCAGCGAGGCATTCTGCCCTTGGAGGGTGATGCAGCCAATACTGGTGCTGATCGTGAAAACGACTTCGCTCATCGTCTTCAGTCGCATTGCCTCAATGGCGGCCTTTAATCGCATGACGATTTCGCTGGCCTGAGATTCACTGCAGTCCGGCAGCAGGACGAAAAACTCGTCACCGCCCAACCGTGTGGCGATATCGGTAAGACGAAGTGTCTTTTGCAGCGTTTCCGCTACGGCGCAGAGCGAGGCATCACCTGCCGCATGTCCCAACCCATCGTTGATCTGCTTGAATTTGTCCACGTCGATCATGAGCGCAGAGCATGGCAGATCGCGACGCTTGGCGCGCTCTAGTTCGCGAACGGCAAACACATCCAGAGCGCGGCGATTGAACAGTCCCGTCAGCGGATCAGTCATGGCCGAGCGTTCCAGCTCGGCATGCATGCGCAGGTTGCCAATCCATAGATAGCTGAGTGCCAGGCCCGCGATCGTGATGATGCCGCTCCAGGCGTACCAAGCATCGGCCACGTGATACTTCCAGGCCAATAGGATGCGGATGAAGTTCGGCAATGCCTGCAGGATGAAGCAGGCGATCATGGCACGCATAGCCGGACGGATAACCTCATCTTGATTCCGCAGGATGAGATCAATGCAGGCCAGGTACATGACCGCAACAATGGGAACCGCCTCAATGGTGCGAAGCAACACGTTCGGCTGCCACCACGTGTAGTAGGCGTAATTCATCACCGTGGCTACATTCAGAAGCATCAGCAGGACGAAATAGTCGCGCTTCTGTTCAGTGGTTTTAGCGATCGCCCGGTTGGTCAGCGGGCCAAACATCAGGAACAACCCATTGCCGCCCAGAATGGCGAAAACATCAGGGATAATGTCGCGATACGCCTGCAGCCCAAGCCCCAGCCCTGCGCAGAAGTAGGCCGCAGCAAACCATCTGGAGCCCTTATCGCGGCGATTGCGTGACTGGAAATAAGAAGACGCAAGGATCACGCCGCCCAGAAAGAGCAGCAGACCGGCCTGCACCGTGAATAATGTCCGTCGGTCCATGCGTTCGAAAGGCGGCAGCAACACTGTCGTCACGAAGCCGCGAAAAACGCCGCCCCGAATGCAGACAGGCAGATGGCACAGTGTAGCACTTCAGCGCGAGCCAATTCCGCGCAATTCCGTACACCCGCCCAGTCTTTTCACGTTTTTGAAAAGGGCTAGTCCCGATTCAGGAAGCAGCCCCACTCACTCAGCGCAACGGGCGCCGCACAGCGAACACTCAGCCGTACCTCGCTCGCCTGAACAGGAGCTTCCAACCGCACAATGCGGCAGTTGCCAATGCTCTCACCAGAACCCACACGCACCCACGGTCCGTTTCCGTCGCGCACCTCCAGCACGAAGGAGCGGACGCGCTGGCCCATGCTGATCTCCTCCCGAAGCCGGAACAGATTGAGTTCCTTCCTGCCTGCAAACGTCGCTGTAACAGTCCCTTCCGTAACGTTGTCCGCGGTGCTCCAGAAAGTGTCAGGCAGACTGTCCACCAGCTTTGCAGGGGAGCAGCTGGCCGAACGCACATTCGATGCAGTCAACTTCGCGCCCCGCAGCAGGTTGGTGGCAAACATCTTCTGAACGCGTTCGGCAAAGCCGTACAGAACATCCGCATCCACATCCGCAATCAGGCCGCGCGTATCCGGCGGAATGTTTAGCAGCAACCCCGCGCCATGGCCCACCGATTTTTCATAGATGTTCAGCAGCGTCTCGACAGACTTCGGCTTCTCTTCCGGGTGATAGAACCAGCCCTTGCGGATAGAAACATCGCACTCCGCCGGAATCCACTCTTTGCCGTCCGGCGAGCCAGCGCCCGAAAGCTTGGTATCCACGTCGCCCGGAACAGCTGTACCGTCATGCTTCTCGCTGAGCAGAGTGACCGTGTTCCAGCAGTCTTCCGCGGCGATGCCACGCTCGTTCCCAACCCAGCGAACGTCCGGGCCAGCGTCACTAAAAATGACAGCTCCCGGTTGCAGCTTGCGGACCAGCGCCCACGTTGTCGGCCAGTCGTAATACGTGTGTTTGTCGATGGTCCGCTTTTCACGCGCGCCGCCGTAGTAGCCATCGCCACCATTCGCGCCGTCAAACCAAACCTCAAACACCGGCCCATACTGCGTCAGCAGTTCGGTGATCTGCTGGCGGTAGGTCGCAATATATTCCGGCTTGCCGTAGTTGGCGTTGTTGCGGTCCCACGGCGAAACATACACACCAAACTTCAAGCCATGCTTCTTCGCCGCTGCAGAAATGTCGCGAACAATATCGCCCTTGCCGTTCTGAAACTTGCTCTTGCTGATGTTGTGATCGGTAGACTTCGTGGGCCACAGGCAAAACCCATCATGGTGCTTGCAGGTCAGAATCACACCCTTAATGCCGCCCTGCTTCAGCGTCAGCACAATACTGTCCGCATTGAACTCGGTAGGGTTGAAGATGTTGGGGTCTTCATCACCCAACCCCCACTCGCGCCCCGTGAAAGTGTTCACCGTGAAGTGAAGAAACGCGGTGGTCTCCATGCGCTGCCAGCGAAGCTGGCGCAGCGACGGCGTAGGGCCGAACTTTGTAGGCGCACCCGAACCTTTGGACTGTGCTGCGGCTGCTACGCCCACCGCCAACCCACCACTAACAAACATCCGCCGGTTCAAACGCATCGACACCATCACCTCACCAGGATGGTTTCCATGCTACGGCACAAACCACAGCGAAGCTCATACGGTCGAAGACCGTCATCCTGAGCGAAGCCGAAGGACCTGCATTTCCTTTCCCTGACTTGAATGCACATGAAAACCGGAGCGGATGCTCGTAGGATTTGGAAACCCATACTCACTGCTAGACTTTATAGGTCATGCAATACCGTTCCGGAAGCCAGATTCGCGAAGATTTTCTGCGGTTTTTTGAGGGCAAGGGCCATCGCCGCATCCACTCGTCGTCGCTCGTGCCGCACAACGACCCAACGCTGCTCTTTGCCAACGCGGGTATGAACCAGTTCAAGGACGTCTTCCTTGGCTCGGACGTGCGCACCTATTCGCGCGCCACCACCTCGCAGAAGTGCGTGCGTGCGGGCGGCAAGCATAATGATCTGGAAAACGTCGGCTTCACGCGCCGCCACCACACCTTCTTCGAGATGTTGGGCAACTTCAGCTTTGGCGACTACTTCAAGAAAGACGCCATCGCCTTCGCATGGGAACTGCTCACCTCGCCCGACTGGTTCGGTATCGATAAGGACAAGCTCTACGTCACCATCTTCGAAGGCGACGCGCAGACCCCGCGCGACGACGAAGCGGAGCAGTTCTGGATTGAAGCAGGCGTTCCGAAGGAGCGCATCTACCAGCTCGGCGCCAAGGACAACTTCTGGCAAATGGGCGAAACCGGCCCCTGCGGCCCGTGCTCTGAGATTTACTTCGACCTCGGCCTCGCCGCCAGCGAAACCGGCGAAGACAAACCCTTCGGTGAAGACGACCAACGCTACATGGAGATCTGGAACCTCGTCTTCATGCAGTTTGACCGTCACATCACGCCCGGCGGCCTGCCGGAACTCACGCCGCTGCCCAAGCCGTCGATTGATACCGGCATGGGCCTTGAGCGTATCTCCTGCGTGCTGCAGGGTAAGCTCTCGAACTATGAGAGCGATCTGTTTCTGCCCTTGATTAGGAGAGCGCAACAACTGACTGGTCCTAGTCCTACTGACGAGGACGTTGCCAATGCAGCGATCAGTGATTTCAAGAATGCGGCAAGCCTGCGCATCATCGCAGACCACGCACGCGCTGCAACATTCCTCATCGCCGATGGCGTGAATCCTGCGAACGAAGGCCGCGGCTATGTGCTGCGCAAGATCCTTCGCCGCGGCATCCGTCACGGACGTTTGCTCGGTCAGGAACAGCCCTTCATGCACGAGATGGTCCACGCCGTAGTCGGCGAAATGAAGGTTGCGTATCCCGAACTCCTGGATGCGGAAGATCGTGTAGCAAAAACAGTTTTGCAGGAAGAACAACAGTTCGCACGTGTTTTAGCTATTGGTGCAGTGGCTCTTAATGGTGAGCTGCGGCGTGCAAGAATGCCGCTAGACGAAGAGTTCCTCGTGGATTGGGGCTTACAGCCAGAGAAAGCAATTGGAGCATTGGGGGCTCTTCGCGCCCTGTATTCGCGAGATGTCGACGTCGACCCGATTCAGAACGTCGAGATCATTGGCATGATCGAACCATTCGTCACAAATCGGAGTAACTGGCCCCGGTCATCAGGCGTTTTGATTTCTGAAATCCAGAAACGTAAACCTACGCTAATTGGCAGGGTTGCGTTTCATCTTTACGAAACGTATGGAATGCCGCTCGACTTCATGCAGGACGCAGCGCGTGACGCTGGCATTGAATTCGACATGGACGGCTTCGAGCGTGCCAAGGAAGCAGAACAGAAGCGCGCACGTGCGTCATGGAAGGGCGGATCACAGAAGACCGCATCGCCTGCATTCGCTTCATTAGATAAGACAGAGTTCGTCGGTTACACCGGCCTCCGTGCCGATGGTGCAGAAGTTCTCGCACTGGTGAAGGACGGTGTGGGCGTGCAGACATTGCAGCCGGGCGACACAGGCGAAGTCGTTCTCGATCGCACGTCGTTCTACGCAGACAGCGGCGGTCAGGTAGGCGACACCGGCTGGCTCTTCCCCACCGATCACACCTCGACCATTGCGGAAGTGCATGGTTGCACCAAGCCTGTCGCGGGTGTCTTCGCGCACAAGGTCACTGTGAAGCGGCCCATCGCCGTGGGTGACCGCGTCGATGCAGTGGTCGATGGCGCAGAACGCACCGCCACCACGCGCAACCATACCGGCACGCACTTGATTCAGGCTGCGCTGCGTGAGGTTCTGGGCACGCATGTAAAACAGGCCGGATCGTTGAACAATCGCAATCGTCTTCGCTTTGACTTCTCGCACTTCGCGCAGGTGGCAGATGAGGAGTTGCAGGAGATTGAGGACATCGTCAATCAGCAGGTCTTGGCGAATACAAAGGTAGAAACCTTTGTGGACGTTCCCATTGACGTTGCCATCAACGAGTTCAAGGCAACCGCACTCTTCGGCGAAAAGTATGGCGATAAGGTACGCGTCGTAAAGATTGGCGATTTCTCCACGGAACTCTGCGGCGGCACGCACACCCTGGCTACAGGCGAAATCGGCCTGCTGAAACTCACCGGCGAATCAAGCGTGTCCAGCGGCATCCGTCGCGTGGAAGCCATCACCGGCACCGGTTCGCTGTCTGAGTTCCGCAAGGGATTCGCTCTGGCGAAGATGGCATCGACTCTAGTCGGCGCCAACGATCCCGAAGGCTTCCAGGCAAAGCTCGCCGCTCAGGAAGAAGAGTTGAAGAAGCTGCGCCGCGAACTGGATCAGGCCCGCATGAAGTCCGCCTCGGCCTCCACGGAGAATGCTGCGGATTCCGCAGTGGAAGTGAAGGGCATCAAGGTGCTCGCGCAGAAGGTCAGCGGCCTTGACCGCAACCAGATGCGTACACTCGTTGACACACTGCGCACTCGCCTCGGCTCCGGTGTCGTCGTGCTCGGCGCAGCCACGGAAGATGGCAAGGTCGCTCTCATCGCTGGCGTAACCAAGGATCTCGTCGGCAAAGTACAAGCTGGCAAGGTCGTTGGCGCGGTCGCCGCCAAGGTTGGCGGCAAAGGCGGTGGACGCCCGGACCTCGCGGAAGCAGGCGGAACCGACGCGTCGCAGCTTGATGCGGCACTGGCCTCGGTACCGGATACCGTGGGAGGGCTGATCGCCTAAGTGTTCCCTTCTTAACAGAGGAGCGGTATCGTATCGGCGGAGGTTTTATGGCAGGCAAGTTTGTACTGAAACCAACATCGTCCGGCGGTTACCGCTTCAACCTGAAGGCTGGTAACGGCGAAATCATTCTCACAAGCCAGAGCTACGCGGCAAAAGAGAGTGCTTTGCACGGTATTGAATCCGTCAGAGAAAACGCACAGAAGGATGAGCGTTTTGAACGCCTCACGGACAAGGCTGGTCAGCCCCGGTTCAATCTTCTGGCTGGCAACGGCCAGGTGATCGGCACCAGCGAAAGCTACAGCTCCACTGCAGCGCGTGATCACGGCATTGAGTCTGTAAAGGAAAACGCTCCTAAGGCAGCGGTGGTGGAAGAAGTCTAAGCGCACACAAGTGGCCTGCATGACGCAGGCGGCGGTGGGGTGAAACCTGTCAAGCCCTGTAACCACCCAAATAGAACAAAATAAAGTAAATAGGGTTGGCATGGTATTTCCGCCAAACCTTTAAAATAGAACTAGAGCAAAACGCAGGGCCGCAGCGATGCGGCCCTAACTTCTTTAGAAAGAAGATTTTGCCCCTAACCCTAATGGGCAGACGATTTTACAGCCGCAGAATCCCTAAACCCAATAGAAAGACGATTTTAGAAAAACAGGGGGGAGGGGGGTACCCCACCGGGGAGCGTGTCGGCTTTGCGCGGCTAAAAACAACGTGCGGAGAACGCTCGGCAACTGCAGGCCTCTTTGTCGGCACAGCAGCCATCTGCTAACTCTTCCTGGCGAAGTTCCACATGGCAGACGTTGCATAGCGCAACATGCTTATGCAGTACCGCATCATGCATCTTGTGGCTCACGTCAGTGATCTTGTGCCCGGCATCGTGCATGCGATGTTTCAGTGCGGCCATCACGTCGTGCAACGAATGGTGGTGCGGATGCACTTGCGGGGCATGGGAAATGTTGGTGTCGGGCATCGCAGTACCTCCCGGGCCGTAGCCGTCAACGCCTACGTTGTATTCCCATCGCAATATCTTTGGCTAGTGGATTTTGCTTCCCATAAAGAAATTGTCGGCATCATTTCAGGGTAATCAGCGAAGCTACCCTTCCGGTTTTCGCCACGGAGAACGGCTTTGGACCTCGATACACTGAAGCCGGTTTGGCTTCTTTCGCTCCATTCCGAAGCGCACGATGCGTTGTCGCTGCGGCTCTGTTGTTGCCGTTGGCTCTAAGCGCGGTTGCGCAAAGACCGAGGACGTCCGCAAGTACATCTGCTACAGCGCAGAAGTCGCGTAAGAAGCCTGTCGAGCAGACGCCGTGGCAGATCGCCGAGGCTGCACGCGAGCAGTTGATGGCAATCCCGCCAGAGCAGCGCACCCGCGACGACTACGCGACCGTGATGGACGCCTACCGGCTGATCTATCACGGCAATCCCGCAGACGTGCACGCACCGGAGTCCATCTATAACGTAGGCCTCCTACTCGCAGACCAGGGCATGACGCTGCACGAACCCAGGATGCTCACCGCGGCGATTGGCCAGTTTGAGTTCCTCCGAACGCAGTACCCGCGATCAAGCTTCCGCATCCTCGCATTGCTGGAAGAAGCGCATGTCGCCGCGAATGATCTGCATGATGTGAAGCTGGCGAGGACGAAGTACTCGGCGTTCGTGGAAGAGTATCCGCAGTCATCGCACATCGACGAGGCGCAGGCCGCACTGAAGAGTCTGAAGGCTGGTGTCTTGCCAGTCTCTGCGGACAACGCACAGCCCAGCACGAAGCAGCCGGCGACTGCACAGTCGAGAGGATCGCTGTCGCGCCTGCCGGAAGGAAGCGCGTCCGCGTCCAACGGTGTTCCAGCGGCGACAGTCCCGCATGAGATCCGTGACGCAGCAAATGCCGCAGCATCGCAGTCGTCAGCGCTGCCAGCACTGAAGCCAACAGCGCGCATGCAGGAAGTGGAAGATGCATCGGCGAATGTGCCAACGCATACCCGCAGTGGCTTGGCCACAGTATCCGCAATCCGCCACTGGTCCACCCCCACCTACACACGTGTAGCCATCGACCTCGGCGACGAAGTGCAGTATGAGGCGGCGCGTGTGCCGAACCCCGATCGCATCTACTTTGATCTGCATGGAACCCGACTGGCCCAGGAGTTGAGCGGCAAGGCATTCAGCGTAACGGATGATGGATTCCTGAAGAAGATCCGCGCGGCGCAGTACTCCAACGATGTGGTTCGTGTCGTGCTGGATGTGAATGATGTCACGGAGTATTCGGCCTTCCTGCTGCCGAATCCGTATCGTCTGATCATCGACATTCATGGCGGCGCGAAGAGTTCGACGTCTGCCGCACCTTCTCCTGCTCCAACGACTTCATTGAGTAATAAGCTGCATGGAGACGATCTGCTGCATGCGCCGACAGTGACACAGAGCGCGGCGAACAATGCCAATCGCGCAACAGGTGTGTCGTCGTCCGGAGTTTCGTTGCCGCCTGCTCCCGTTCCTGCAGATACGGCAGCGGTTCCAAGTACGGTTGCCACGCGCAGCAGTAGCCGTGATGTGACGAGTCTGAGCAAGGCTCCTGACACGCAGAAGGCAACGCTGTTGCCGACGAGTAAGCCGATTGCCGTGGTGGCGGATACACGCACCGGCGACATTCCCGTGCCAACACACAAGAACGGCAAACGGAATGAGAAGGCGGTGGAAGCTGCGGAGCCGGGACAGGCGGCTGCCCCCACGTCCGATGGCGCAAGAACACTACAGCGGGCGCTGGGACTGAAGATCAACCGCATCGTGATCGATGCAGGACATGGTGGCCACGACAGCGGCACGCTCGGCGTGGGCGGCATCATGGAGAAAGACATCGTCCTGGATGTTGCGCTGAAGCTGGGCAAACTGCTGCAGGACAAGCTGGGTGCCCAGGTGATCTACACGCGCAGCGATGACACATTCATCCCGCTGGAAACTCGCACTGCGATTGCGAATAAGGCGGAAGCGGATTTGTTCCTGAGCATTCATGCGAACAGCTCGCAGGACGAAACGGCGCGCGGTGTGGAGACGTATTACCTTAACTTCACATCGCAGCCGGACGCGCTGGATGTTGCGGCTCGCGAAAACGCAGTCAGCGACCAGAGCGTGCATCAGCTTGCGGACCTGGTGAAGAAGATCACGCTGAAGGACAAGCTGGATGAATCGCGCGAGTTTGCCGCGGATGTAGATAAGTCTCTGTTTGACGGACTGCATCGTGGCAACGAAGGCCTGAAGGATCGTGGTGTGAAGAAGGCCCCGTTTGTGGTGCTGATTGGTGCAAATATGCCGTCGATCCTGACGGAGATCAGCTTTGTGACGAATCCTCGGGATGCGGCACAGCTGCGAACACCGGAGTATCGTGAACGCATTGCGGAGTCTATCTATAAAGGTGTGGCGCGATACACCAGCGGTCTGAGCAGCGGTTCAGTAACGACCCGGGTTGCGAAGACGTCTTCGCCTGATCCTCGCGGCCAGTAGACGCTTTCTTTTGGGCGATGGTGGTAGTCTCACTTTGAGTGATGCTGCGTTTTTCCCATTTCGCGCTTGTCTCCGCTTTGCTGGTTTCTTCTGCCGTAGCGCAGACGCCGGCGGCTTCCACTCCGGTTTCTGTTCCGCCTGCACCACTGTTGGCCGATCACTTTGGCCCGTGGCAGGCTTCTGCGCCAGCGACTGTCAATGACATTCATTTGCCGGACGATGTAGCGAAGGAACTGATCGTTAAGCGATCGGACGCAAAGATCTACGAGGCGGAAGGAAACAAGGCTGCGGTGTCGGCTGTGGAACTAGCCGATGCGACAGGTGCTTACAGCGCATTCACCTATCTGCGCACGACAGAGATGCGTCCGTGCGCGACGGGCAATAGCCTGGGTGTGGATTGTGCCGTGTCCTCAGGACGGTTGCTGTTCTGGCAGGGAGACACAGTGGTGATCGTTGCACCCGCAGGACTGAAGGGCATTGCTGCGGGTTCGTTCACGGATCTGGTCGGCACGCTGCCGAAGCCAAGCGGAGCAAAGGCAGCGCACCCATTACTGCCGGGCAAGTTGCCTACGGATGGTCTGGAGAAGACCAGCCTGCGTTATGCCGTGGGGCAGAACACGTACGCCGCTGGTGGTGGAGTGATTCCTGCTGCGGCGCTGGACTTCAGTAAGTCACCTGAGATTCTTACCGCGCACTATCGTTCGTCGAAGAGCGGTACAGGGTTGTTGACGTTGATCTTCTATCCCACGCCGACGATCGCAGGTGATCGCATGCGTGCGATTCAGAAGGCAATAGAAGACAAGCAGATGCCTGCGTCGTTCCTTGCGGGCGAACCGCAGATTGCGCGATCAGGACCGATTGTTGCGATTGCCTCCAGCGGCTTTACGGCAAAGGAAGCTGCGAAGCTAGTCGGTGGTGTGAAGTATCAGGCGCAGATTGCCTGGGACAAGCCCGAAGGCTACATGGAGCAGTTCAAGGTATCGAACGCTGCGAGCGTGTTGGTGCAGATCATGATCTTTGTATTCGTGATGTGCGGCGCGGCGCTTGCATTGGGTATTGTGTTCGGTGGTGGTCGAGCTGCCTTCCGTGTATCGCGTGGTAAATCGGCTTCGTCGCTGGCAGATATGGAAGTCATCAGCCTGGGTTTGCGCGGTAAGCCGGAACACAAGCTCGAGTAGCGGATCCCCAATTCTCATACGCCTTTGCGTGAGTGAATAAAAGAGAATAAAAGGCGAAGTTATTCGCGGGTTGTGTAGCGGAATCTATTCATTAAGCCACATGTTTTCAATGGCATGCGATTCTCCTTGACACCGCCTGAAGTAGAGCCATAGACTTTCGCCAGAAAGTTCAGATGGCTTTGCCTCCGTCCGGACTATTCTCCCTGAGAAAAAGCCGCCCGCTCCGCAGGCGGCTTTTTCGTGCTCGATTTTGAGTTGTGGAAACACTGCTTTGAGCGCGATTTGGCACACACGGCAACCCACGATAGAATCACTAAGGAACGCCGACGTAGCTCAGTTGGTAGAGCAGCTGATTCGTAATCAGCAGGTCAACGGTTCAAGTCCGTTCGTCGGCTCCATATGCGTTCCACTCCCTACCCCTCTTCCCTAGAAAACATTGGTTCGATCATCCTGCCCTGAGTGGCTATGTGGGATCGTTCTTATTTGCGATTTGCGTAAGATGGTGTGACTTGAGCAGAGCAAAAGTTGTGGAGCGCACCCGAATGAATCAAAGCCGTCGTAATTTTCTGGCATCGATCGCAGTCGCCGCCGCGCTGCCACCTGCTTCATTCGCAGAAGCTTCTGCCGCTTTACGACCTGCGGCTGCGCTTGCGCAGGACCCTTTGCGCCCACAGTATCACCTGCTCCCAGCTCGCAACTGGATGAACGATCCCAATGGGCCCATTTTCTGGAAGGGCAAGTACCACATGTTCTTCCAATACAACCCTGGTGGCGCCATCTGGGGCGACATGCATTGGGCTCATGCCGTTAGCGAGGACATGATTCATTGGAAGCATCTTCCTGTTGCGCTGGCTCCTACACCCGGTGGGCCGGATGCTGATGGAGTGTTCAGTGGTACCACCTTCGTTAAGGACGGCCGTGTGGGCATGATGTTCACCGGCGTACGGAAGCCAACGCCGGAGGAAGAAGTACTTCGTGGCTCGTCATTGATTGAATCGCAGTGCATCGCGATGGCGGATAACGATGAGCTTACGAGTTTTACCAAGGTGAAGGATGCTGTCATTGCTGCTCCTCCCCCGCAATTGCAGACGAACGGGTTCCGTGATCCATCTCCGTGGAAGCAGGGAGATTGGTGGTATACGCCCATTGCTTCGGGCATTGCAGGTGCTGGGGGTGCCATTCTGCTGTATCGATCGCGTGATTTGCGGCAGTGGGAGTTCGTTCACATCTTTGCGCAACGGCAGCAGTGGTTTGAGGCTTACACGCCGTGGGATGTCTGGGAGTGCCCGGAGTTCTTTCCGCTAGGTGATCGTCATGTGCTGATCTTTTCCACCTATGGAAAAGCGTTCTGGCAGACAGGGCGCTTTGATGCGGAGCGGCTTCTGTTCCATCCGGAACAGCAAGGCATTCTCGATCACGGATCGTTCTATGCCCCCAAGACGCAGCTTGATGCTCATGGAAACCGCATCCTGTGGGGATGGATTCAGGAAGCGCGCTCGTCCGCGGAATATGATGCGGCGGGATGGTCCGGCATGATGTCGCTGCCGCGTGTCCTGACGATGGCAAACGATGGGACGTTGCGCTATCGAGTGGCGGATGAAGCGCTTGCGCTAAGGAAGCTGGAACGAAGTGCGGCGGGAGCAGACGCCACAACGGTGAAGCTGGAAAACTGCTGCGGCGAGGCTCTGTATCGCGTGCATCGGGGTGACAAGGCGTTTCGCCTCGTCTTGCGTGGTGATCGCACGAACGACATCTGGATGACGGTTAGCTATGATCCGGCGCATAGCGAACAGATCCAACTGGACTACCGGCCTTTTGAAACAGCATCGGGCGGAACGTCAGAGGTCCGCCTGCATGTGGATGGATCGGTGGTGGAGATCATTGTGGATGGGCAGATCGCGTGGAGCCGTCGTTTCTACTACAAGGGAGCGCAGCAGGCGGCATTGCTGAAGTGGGAGGGAGACGCGGCGTCGCTGCTTGAGGCGAAGTGGTGGCAGATGAAACCCATCTCTGCAGATCGTCTGACGACCTAGAGCGAGCCATTTAACCGCCTGTTCAAGAAAAAGAATCAGTTGTGGTACAGGTTACCCACAAGATTCTTCATTTCGTGCTTATAGGTATCTTGCGCACAGTGTCCGGCGGCATCATACTCGGCATTAGGTGAGCAAAAGCGTATGGACCTGCTCACCGCTGGAGCACAGACGATGCCCGTAATGACAGCGCCTGTTTCCCGTTACAGCCGAGCGCAAGCCGCACGGATCCTGGGCGTTCCCGCGCGCCAGGTGACTTCGTGGCAACGCGCCGGGCTGATTGCCGACACGTCCGATTTCACCATTCGCGATCTGGCTGGGATGCGCAGTCTGCGTGATCTGCAGCATAAGCGGCATTCTGCGAGGTCAATCCGTGTCTCGCTGGAGGCCATGCAGCGCGCAGGGTTTGCCGATCCGCTGCACAGTTTTGCTCCTGTATCGCAGGGCGCGAAGCTGGTGTTTCGCCATGCTGGAGCGCTGCTGGACCCGCTGACACAGCAGCTTGCCTTTGATTTTGAAGCGCCGAAGCGGGCGCTTTCGGTGGTGCGGCGAGAGTTGCCGCGCGACCAGCAGCTTCGTGATCAGGCGCGCGCGCAGGAATTATTCCAGCGTGCTGTTCAGTTGGAAGAGAAACAAGAGACGCTGGCTGAGGCCGCTGAGTTATACGAGCAGGTACTGGCCATCTGGCCGAAGCATGCTCCCGCTTCCATCAATCTGGGAACGATTCTTTATAACGACCGCAGGTTTGAAGAGGCGGAGAGGCGGTATCGCGCGGCTGCGGAGATTGATCCGGACTACGCGCTGGCCTTCTTTGACCTGGGCAATGTGCTGGATGAGTTGCGTCGGTTGCCAGAAGCGATTGTGGCTTACCATCGCGCGATTCAGCTTGTGCCGCAGTATGCCGATGCGCATTACAACCTGGCGCTGGCGTATGAGCGTACCGGAGAGAAGCGCAAGGCGTTGCGGCACTGGCTCTGTTACGTGCGCTTGGACCCGGTAGGGCCTTGGGCGACGCATGCTCGACTACAGGCACGCCGTACGCTGGCCAGTGAGCGGCTCAGCATTGTTTCGCGATTTGGGAAGATGGCAGGATAAGAATTCGAGCCAAAGGAATAAAAAATGCGCGGCTTAAGCCGCGCATTTCTACTTGTTTCTGACCGCGCTTACGCTTCAGTCGGAACAGCTTCTTCCGCAGCGGCCTTCTTCGGCGCTGGTGCTTCCTGCTTCTTGCTGGGAGCGATAATGGCGTGGAGCGTGGTGCCTTCCATGCGCGGCATGAATTCCACAATGCCTGCAGGACCAATGTCCATGATGAGGCGGTTGATGATCTTGTAGCCCAGGTCGCGGTGCGCCATCTGGCGGCCACGGAACCGCAGGCTGGCCTTCACCTTGTCGCCATCATTCAGGAAGCGGACAGCCTGGTTCTTTTTCGTCTGGTAGTCGTGTTCATCCACGGTGACTGAGAACTTAACTTCCTTGATGACGATGACCTTCTGCTTCTTGCGTGCAGCGCGGTCGCTCTTGTCCTTCTCGTAGAGATACTTGCCGTAATCCTGAATGCGGCAAACGGGCGGGACGGCGTTGGGAGAGATTTCCACGAGATCCAGCGAACGCTCGCGTGCGATCTTCAGCGCGTCGAACGGGGCCATGATGCCAAGCTGTTCGCCATTTTCATCGATCACGCGGATTTCGCGCGCGCGGATTTTTTCGTTGGTGCGGATGAAACTCTTGACGGAACGCTTGTCAGTAAACGGTGGAATAGCTCGCCTCCGCAGCGCACCTCATATGTGCCGCTGCACAACCCAGTATACAACGTGGTGCGATAGGTCGAGCGGTTTCTGTGTGCCATCAACCGCTGAATCTGCGCCTTGCGTTTGGTCTGGAAGCTTGTCCTGGGGAGTGAAAAGTGCCGTAGAAGGCGGTACATCGGGGTGGGAAAGAGGTATGCTTGCATGTGGTGCACACGCAGGCAAGGTTCTGCTGCACGGGAGATAGACACGTTCCATGAAACGTCGCATTCTGCTGGTTGATGATGAAGTTGCCGTTCTGCTTACTCTCAAGGCGGTTCTTGAGATCAGCGGATTTGATGTGGATACGGCCACAAGCGCACGTGAAGGCAAGAGCCGCATTCGCCATCGTGAATACGAGATGGTGATCACGGACATGCGCATGGAAGATGAGCATGCTGGTGCGGAAGTAATCGCTGCTGCCAAGGAAGCTCCTTACAATCCTGCCATTGCTCTGCTGACGGCGTTCCCTGTGGATGATGAAGCGCTTTCGACGATGGGCGCGGACAAGATGCTGGTGAAGCCGATGCACACGCGCATTCTGCTGCAGCAGCTTGAGGCGTTGTTTGCGCGTCATACCGCGGCGAAGGAAAAGGCAACAGTGAAGAAGCCGGTGAAGTCAGCCGCGAAGAAGTCAGCCGCGGTGGTGAAGAAGTCCGCTCCGGCGAAAAAGACGGTTGTGGCTAAGAAGGCTGCTCCGGCCGCGAAGAAGGTTGTTCCAGCGAAGAAGGCTGCGCCTGCAAAGAAGGTCGTTGCCAAGAAGGCAGCACCGGTGAAGAAGGCCGCTGCGAAGAAGCCGACAGTGAAGAAGGCCGCAAAGAAATCGCGCTAAGCGTATGGGGATTTTCCCCCCACAATAAAAAGCGCTCCCAGGCGGGAGCGCTTTTTATTTTCTGTATTGCTTATTTAGGACTGTGCGTCTTGATGTAGCTGCGCAGTGCGAGGTTGATTTCGAGCGCCTTGCTGGTACCGTTGTCGAGCATGTGCAACCAGTCGCTGGCGGGCGATTTCAGCCCCGCCGTGCTGAGCAGGTAGCCGGTCTGCACGATGATTTCAAGGGCATTGCTAAGGTCGTGCGCCAGCTTGCGGATCTCAAGCGCGAGGTCTTCCGGAATCACGGATTCGGTTGCGGGGGCAGTCGGGTTTACGTTGCTCTGGTCCATGCGAAACGGCGCTCCCAGCGTTAGTTCAGTGGTGTGCTGCGCTTTGGATGCTACTGAAAAGTCTGAAGGTTGGATAGCAGGTGGCGATGAATGCGGCCTGGTTTGACATCCTGTTCATCCTTTGGGACACTGAAAGAGCTGCAAGCGAAGTTCTGGCTCATGCCTGTGACGCTCGCTCCGTGCCGAAATGGCGGAATTGGCAGACGCGCATGGTTCAGGTCCATGTACTCGCAAGGGTGTGGAGGTTCGAGTCCTCTTTTCGGCACCATCAAGTTCTGTAAGGAACGTCAGAAGCGCGATGCCAAGGCATCGCGCTTCTGCTTTTTGTGGAATTTACAGCCTCTTTCCCATCCGGGTTTAGCATTAGGAACAGTCATGACGCATCTTGATCGCATTCTTGTTCAGACCCGCATCGCACTCTCGCAGCGGCGGTCGCCCGACCGTTTGCGTGAACTGGAGCGGATGGCCGCTGACCACACGCCGCGCGGATTTGCCGCAGCGCTGCGGACGGCTGCGAAGACTCGCCCAGCGGTGATCGCGGAGTTGAAAAAGGCTTCGCCCAGCAAGGGGTTGATTCGCCCTGAATTTGATCCGGCATGGTTGGCGCAGTCGCTGGAGCGCGGCGGAGCGGCTTGCCTGAGCGTGCTGACGGACGAGCCGTTCTTTCAGGGATCGCTGCGGAACCTGGAGATTGCTTCGCAATCGGTGAAGCTGCCGTGTCTGCGCAAGGACTTTATCGTGGACGAATTTCAGATTGTGGAAGCGCGTGCGCATCGGGCGGATGCCATTCTGCTGATTGTGGCGGCTCTGACCGATGCGGAGCTACGGACGCTGCGCAAGGCTGCGAAGGATGCAGAGCTGGACGTGTTGTGCGAGGTGCATGACCGCGAAGAACTGGCTCGAGCGCTGGATCTTGGCTGCGAGATGTTTGGTGTAAACAGCCGCAATCTGCGCACCTTTGAGGTGAATACGGCAGAGGCGGAGAAGTTGGCCGAGTTACTGCCGACGGATTCTGTGCGTGTGGCAGAGAGCGGTATCGGTTCTGCTGCGGATATTCGCCGCATGCTGGGTGCAGGGTATGACGCCTTCCTGATCGGCGAGTCACTGATGCGGAAGGATGATCCGGGCGAGGCACTAGCTGCTCTTTTGCAACCGCAGCTTGTGGCGGCGGAGTAGCAGTCCCATGTGGGTGAAAATCTGCGGCAATACGCGGCTGGAGGATTGCCAGCGCGCCGTTGACCTGGGCGTGGATGCGCTTGGATTTATCTTTGCGCATGGCAAGCGGCTGGTGACGGCGGAGCATGTTCGGAAGATCACTTCGCAGCTTCCCGCGCATGTGGCTACCTTTGGCGTGTTCACACAGTGTGATCCAGAGTTCATTCTGCGTACGGCAGAGGCGGCAGGAATCAAAGGCATTCAGATGCACGGCGCCTTTGATGCTTCCGTGGCGTCGGCTCTGCGTCCGCATTTTCCCAAAGGTGATTCGCCACGGTTGATTCAGGTGGTGCATTGGGATGTGGTTGAGCCTGTGGATACGCAGCAGACTCGGCTACGTGCTGAATTGAACGCGCTGGCGGACTCCGGTTTGGTGGATGCTGCGTTGATGGACTCGCGGACCAAGCAGGGCAGCGGGGGGACCGGTGTGACGTTTGATTGGGCTGCTGCGGCTGCAGTAGTGCAGGACTCGCGGTTGCCGGTGATTGCAGCAGGTGGTTTGCGTCCGGAGAATGTGGCAGAGGCGGTACGCGTTCTCAAGCCGTGGGGAGTCGATGTTTCCAGTGGCGTAGAAGCAGCCCCGGGTGTGAAGGATGCGACGCAGCTGGAGCAGTTTATCCAGGCCGCACGACGCAGTTGAGTGGAAAGATAAGGGCGAGTAGCCGTCGCCACTCGCCCTGCTTGTCCTCGCCAAAGGACAAAGTTGAGACTCATACTCGCTCTTTTTCGGAACGAATACAAGTTTAGTTTCTTGGTTCGTCCGGATGCGCGGTTTCCTCACGCTTCTTGATTGAGTTGTGCTTGCGCGCCTTGTTGGCAACCACGCCGCCAGTTGCGCCAATGCCTGCTCCAACAACCGCGCCCACCGGGCCACCCACAAGAGCTCCCGTAGCAGCGCCGCCAGCGGCACTGCCGCCTACGATCTTTGCCTTGTTGTGATGCTGGGCATCGTGCTCTTCTACCTGGGCCTTGGCATCAGCGTGAGATTCCTGCGCCATTGCCGCAAAAGGAGCCAACATACCTGCCACTGCAACCGCTGCTGCCATTCGTTTTAAAAACATCGCATCTCTCCCGCGAGGGCCGTTTGGGGGACCGGCCAACGCACGTGATGGGAATGGATGGGATCATTGCCGGGAAGGTTTCCTTTTCAAAGCGCGTAATTTCAGGTAGAGTTTTCCCTGATGGTGCGTTCTGTCTATTTTTGGCGATTTACTTTCCGTTACGGGGCAACCCCCGCGGCGCCAATGGAACACGCTCTCTAAGCAATCGCTGTCAGGTAAGGGCAGCCAAGTAAGAGATCAGAGATTCCCGGAGCCGCGGACCCACTAGGGCCGCGGTTTTTAGTTTTTGAACGCAGGACAGACGCAGAAGGATAGCAAGAGATGCCGATTCTGGAATCGACAACGGAAGTAAGTCGCTCGCTGGGCACGGGGCGCTTTGGCGCGTACGGCGGCCGTTATGTGCCAGAGACGCTGATGGCGGCGCTGCTGGAGCTTGAGCAGGCCTACGTGGAGGCGCGTGAAGATGCAGCGTTTCAGGCAGAGCTTGCGGACCTGCTGAAGCACTATGTGGGACGCCCCACGCCGCTCTACTTCGCAAAGCGTTTGAGCGAAGAACTTGGCGGAGCGCAGATCTACCTGAAGCGTGAAGACCTGCTGCACACCGGCGCGCATAAGATCAACAACGCTCTTGGTCAGGGATTGCTGGCGAAGCGCATGGGCAAGAAGCGCATCATTGCAGAGACTGGTGCAGGCCAGCATGGCGTTGCGACGGCTACGGTTTGCGCACTGCTCGGCCTTGATTGCGTCATCTACATGGGTGAAGAAGACATGCGGCGGCAGGAGCTGAATGTGCTGCGCATGCGTCTTCTGGGCGCTGAGGTGCGTGGTGTATCGGCTGGCTCGGCCACACTGAAAGATGCCATTAACGAAGCGATGCGTGACTGGGTCACGAATGTTCGCAACACGTTTTACATCCTGGGTTCGGCGCTGGGATCGCACCCGTATCCCACGATGGTGCGCGACTTCCATCGCGTGATCAGCAAGGAAGCAAAGCAGCAGTTTGCAGAGCAGGTGGGGCGTAATCCGGATGTGGTGATTGCCTGCGTCGGTGGCGGATCGAATGCGATTGGCGCGTTCTACGAATTCATTCCGGATGCGAATGTGCGTCTGATTGGCGTTGAGGCTGGCGGGCGCGGTACTGCGCTGGGCGAACATGCCGCGCGGTTCAGCGGTGGTCTTCCGGGCGTTCTGCAGGGAACATATAGCTACGTGTTGCAGGACGATGCGGGACAGGTGGCTTCCACGCATTCGGTAAGCGCTGGTTTGGACTATGCCAGTGTTGGACCAGAGCATGCCATGCTGCACGACCAGAAGCGTGCGGAGTACGTCAGCGCCACGGACGACGAGGCTTTGCATGCGGTGAAGGTGCTGGCGCAAACCGAGGGCATTCTGCCGGCGCTGGAGTCCGCACATGCTGTGGCACATGCGATCAAAGTCGCGCCAACATTGGGCAAAGACAAGATCGTGATGATTAATGTGAGTGGCCGCGGCGATAAGGACATGGGCATCCTGGCGAAAGAGATGCAGCTGCGCGGAGCTGAAGGGAAGGGGCTGTAAGTGGCGATTGATTTCAGTAACAAGCCTGGACTGGTTGTCTATCTGACCGCAGGTGATCCTTCTCTCGATGCGACGTATGACATCGCTCTCGCAGCCATCGATAACGGTGCGCAGGTGTTGGAACTGGGTGTTCCGTTCAGTGATCCGCTGGCGGATGGGCCGGTGATTCAACGGGCTAGTGAGCGGGCTGTGGCCCGTGGCGTGCGTTTGAGCGATGTGCTGGCGCTGGCGAAGAAGATTCGTGAGGCAAGGCCGCAGGCGGGCATCATTCTGTTCAGCTATCTGAACCCCGTGGTTCGTATGGGATTGCCGGAGTTCTGCAAGGCTGCCAAAGATGCGGGTGCCGATGGCGTTTTGCTAACGGACATGATCGTGGAAGAGGCAGGCGAATACCTGGCGGAGATGGCCAAGAACGATCTGGCGCCGGTGTTTCTAGCTGCGCCCACTTCGCCCGATGAGCGTTTGAAGGCCATCGCGGAGCATAGCAAGGGCTTCGTTTATGCCATTTCGCGTGTGGGAATTACGGGTACGCAGGCGCAGATTGCCTCCGATGCAGAGTCGCTGGTGGCGCGGTTGAAGCAATTTGCAAAGATTCCGGTGGCGGTGGGTTTTGGCATCTCCACGGCAGAGCATGTACGCTCGGTGAGCGAATTTGCGGATGCGGCGATTGTCGGCAGCGCGATTGTGAAGTTGATTGAAGACAGCAAAGCGGGCGAAGAAGCCGCGAATGTTGGGAAATTCGTGAAGTCTTTGCGGTCGTAGCAGCGGCCGCGCCGGATAATAGAACACAAGACCAAAAGAGCAGAGGGTAACGATGGAGATTGCAGACTGGCGGCAGAAGATCGACGGTATCGACGAGCAGATCGTCAAGCTCCTGTGCGAGCGCGCAGCGGCAGCCGCAGCCATTGGCGAGTTGAAGTCACAGAGTGGCAGCAACATCTATGAGCCAGAGCGCGAACAGGCAGTTCTGGCACACGTCGCCGCAAGCAACACAGGCGAGATTCCGCAGGCCGAACTGGCCGACATTTACGAACGCATCATGGACGTGATGCGCGGCCTGCAACGCAAGCCGAAGGCGTAAGCCGCAAAAGTTAGTGAAGAAAACGAACGATTCTGCCGTGAGAGCCGGCAGGGAAGCGAAGGAACAGCAGCGATGATCGTGGTCATGCAGGGAACCGCCAGCAAGGAGAATATTCAGGCGGTCATTGAGCAGATGGTGGAGCTCGGCTTCAACGTGCACCGCACCAGCGGTGAAGGTCAGATGATCCTGGCGGGTGTGGGTACGCCGGCGGCTTTTGATGTGGCGGAGTTTCAGGTGCTGCCCGGCGTGCAGACGGCGTATCGCATCTCGTCGCCGTACAAGCTGGCGGGCCGCGGCTTCCGTCCTGAGGGAACGGTCATTACCTTCCCCAACGGCGTGAAGGTGGGCGGCCAGAACGTGACCATCATGGCGGGCCCGTGCTCCGTAGAATCGCGCGAACAGATTCGCCTTTCCGCGCAGCAGGTAAAGGCTGCTGGTGGCCAGTTCCTGCGCGGTGGCGCGTACAAGCCGCGTTCGTCGCCGTACAGCTTCCAGGGCATGGGTGTGGAAGGCCTGAAGCTGCTCCGCGAAGTGGGCGATGAGACTGGCCTGCTGGTCATCACGGAAGTGATGGAAATCTCGCAGATTGAAGTGATGTTGCCCTACATCGATTGCTTCCAGGTGGGCGCGCGCAACATGCAGAACTTCAACCTGTTGCGTGAACTGGGCCACGTACGCAAGCCGGTGCTGCTGAAGCGCGGCATTGCGGCAACGATTGAAGAGGTTCTGCTGTCGGCTGAGTACATCCTGTCCGGTGGCAACTATGACCTGATGCTGTGCGAGCGCGGCATCCGCACCTTCGAGACGGCTACCCGTAACACAATGGACATCTCGGCGATTCCGGTGCTGAAGAAGCTGACGCACCTTCCGGTGTTGGGTGATCCGTCGCACGGCGTGGGCAAGCGTGAGTTTGTTCCGGCCATGGCGCTGGCTGCGGTGGCTGCTGGTGCAGACGGCCTGCTGATGGAGATGCACCCGAATCCGGATAAGGCGATGAGCGATGGCGCTCAGTCGCTGTTCCCGGAGCAACTGGAAAAGCTGGTGGAACAGCTTCGTCAGCTTGCACCTGTGGTGGGACGCACCGTCGCTTAACCCATCGCGCCACTATGTGCATAGGCCGTGCTCTTCGGGGCACGGCCTTTGTTCATTGCATGGAACGACGCGCTACACTCAAAACCAACAGGAGACAGCAGTCGTGAGTGAGTGGGTAAAACTGACCGCATCCGATGGGATTGAGTTGAGCGCGTATGTGTCGCGTCCGAGCGGCGAGCCGAAGGGCGCGTTGGTAGTAGTGCAGGAGATTTTTGGTGTGAACGACCATATCCGCGCTGTTACGGACGAGTGGGCCGCCGAGGGCTATTTGTGTATTGCGCCTGCAATCTTCGACCGCATTGAGAAAGACGTGTTTCTCAACTACGACGAGGCTGGCTGGGCAAAGGCCGGCCCGATGTATCAGAAGCTGGATGTCGCGAAATCACTGCTGGATGTAGAGGCTGCAGTGGCCTGGCTTCGTGAGCAGGCGAATGTAAAGGTGGGCGTTGTGGGCTACTGCTATGGTGGATCGATGGCCTGGGTCACGTCGTGCCGGTCAAAGATCGACGCTGCAGTCGGTTATTACGGTGGCCTCATTCCGACCCTGGTGCAGGAAACGCCGCGCAATCCCATCATTCTGCATTTTGGAGGGGCAGATACGCATATCTCCGCAGAGGCGATTGCGAAGATTCAACTTGCGCATCCTGAGGTGCCGGTATTCCTGTATCCCGGCGCTGGTCATGCGTTTAATCGCAAGCCTGATCCGAGCAGCTACGTGGCGGATGCCGCAGACCTGGCGAAGCGGCGATCCATACTCTTCTTTGAAGAGTATCTTGCAGCGAAATGAAGTCGGTTCTCATCATCGGCACGGGGCTCATCGGTGCATCGGTGGGCCTTGCGCTGCGTGATGCCGGATTTACCGGTTCCATTACGGGTATTGATGCCAGCGGCGATGAGCTGAAGGCAGCGGAAGCATCCGGGGCGATTGACCGAGCGGCGCGTTCACCAGAGGAACATCGTTCGGCAATTGCTGCGGCGGATGTGATTGTGCTGGCGGTTCCGGTGATGGCCATTCTGCAATGGATGCAGGGCATTGCGCCGCAACTGCGGTCAGGCCAGCTTGTGACGGACGCGGGCTCCACCAAGAGCGAAATCGTGCGCGCAGCGGAACGGCTTATGCCGGATCAATTCCTACCTGGGCATCCCATGGCAGGAAAAGAGAGTGGTGGCTCTGCCTTGGCAGAGGCCTCGCTGTTTCGCGGCGCGACGTGGATTTTTGCGCCCATGCATGCGGCCACTTCCATTGAGGCCGAGTGGCGCGGCTGGGTAGAGAAGTTTGGTGCAAAACTGCTGGATATGGACGCCGCGCGGCATGACGAAATCTGCGCGTGGGTGAGCCATATGCCCCAGATGGTCTCCACGGCCATGTCTGCCATGTTGGAGGACAAGTTCGGTGATTCGCCGGAATTGCGTGCCATTGGCGGGCGAGCGCTCCGCGAGATGACGCGGCTGGGAAGCAGCCCGTTCAGCATGTGGCGTGACATTGCTCATACGAATCAGGAAAACATCGCAGAGACGCTGTTGACGCTGGAGCAGCGTTTGCAGCACCTGCGCGAGAACCTGAAGACGCCGGAACTGCGCGAGGAGTTTGGGCGGGCAAATGCGTTTCGACGGCAGCTGTAGAAGTCTTTTGCAGAGGAACTAGTCGGTTCGCAGGAGTGCGACTCTATACTGTCAGCAACTCATGGACCCTGTAGAACTTCTCAAGCCCAATCTGGATGGATATCTGCTGGATAATGCGTACGACGAAATGTTCGCCGCGCCGGGCGAACTGCGGTCGCAATATCAGGTATTGATGGAACAGTTCTCCTCGCTGCCAAAAACAGAGGTAGAACGGCGCAAACAGGCTGCAGATCTGTCGTTTCTTAACCAAGGCATTACCTTCACGGTCTATGGCCGTGACGAAGGTACAGAGAAGATCTTTCCCTATGACCTGCTGCCGCGCATGATTACCGCTGCAGAGTGGGCCATCGTGGAACGCGGGCTTACGCAGCGCATCACGGCGTTGAACCTGTTTCTGAAGGACATCTACAACGAAGGCCGCATCCTGTCCGACGGCATTGTGCCGCGTGAGATTGTGTATAGCTGCAAACAGTTTCGGCGACACATGATTGGTCTACAGGTGCCGCGCAATGTGTACATCTCGGTTACTGGAACAGACCTGATTCGCTTGGAGAATGGCGAATTCGTCGTGCTGGAGGACAATCTTCGTGTACCTTCAGGCGTCAGTTACATGCTGACGAATCGTCGCGTCATGAAACGCATTTTCCCGGTGATGTTTCGTCGCTACAACGTGCGGCCCATTGAGCAGTACACGCAGTTGTTGCTGAGTACGTTGCGTTCGCTTGCACCGGAAGGAAGACCGGAGCCGAACATCGTTCTGCTTACTCCTGGAGTGTTCAATTCGGCGTATTACGAGCACGCTTATCTTGCGCGTCAGATGGGTATTGAGCTTGTAGAAGGTCGCGATCTAACCACGCATGACAACGTGGTGTACATGCGCACCACCAGCGGCCTGCGTCGTGTGGACGTGATCTATCGCCGCGTGGACGATGACTTTATTGATCCCATGAGTTTTCGTGCAGATTCCATGTTGGGTGTTGCAGGTTTGTTTAATGCGTATCGCGCGGGCAATGTCACGTTGACGAATGCGTTTGGCACTGGTGTTGCGGATGACAAAGCGTTGTATGCCTATGTGCCGGATATCATTCGTTACTATCTGTCGGAAGAGCCGGTTCTAAAGAACGTGGAAACGTATCTCTGCGCACGTGATTCTGAACGCTCTCATGTGCTGGCTAATCTGGACAAGATGGTGGTAAAGGCTGTGGGTGAGAGCGGCGGCTATGGCATGTTGATCGGCCCACAAAGTACCAAGGAACAGCGCGAAGAATTTGCACGCAAGATTCAGGCTGATCCTCGCAACTATATCGCGCAGCCGACGATTACTTTCAGTCGTGCACCTTGTTTGTTTGGCGAGGGATTTGAGCCGCGTCACGTGGATCTGCGCCCGTATGTCCTCTATGGTGACAAGGTCCGCATTGTTCCCGGTGGATTGACGCGAGTGGCCTTGAAGAAAGGCTCGCTGGTAGTGAACAGCAGCCAGGGTGGCGGTAGTAAAGATACGTGGGTTTTGAGTCAATGAAACAAGGGCCCTTCGGGGCCTTTGTTCGTTTGGAAACTTACGATTTCTTTATGCCGGATATTGCGGCACACATGACACAATGATGAAGGCGCAACTGCGCAAGAGATATCTCAATGACCGTTACAGTTCAGGAGCCTCCGAGTACGGACGGCCGGCTGCTGTGACGATGCGGATGTAACTGCTCCGCTTCGTCATGGCTTTCCCCAAGATCATGACAAGCGTCGTTGCACCGCCCTTCTTTTCAATGGTTGCTTCGGGCGCATGCCAATCGCGCGTGACGAAAGAAGTTTCGAAATGATTTCCATGACTCTCTTCTTGCGGCTTTTTGCCGCTGCCATTCTTTGTGGCCCATTTTGCCTGAATGCTCAGACTGCGGATGTGCCGCAGGCGCCCTCGCCCTCCCCAACAGTCTTTCCTCATTCAGACAATGCTCCGTGGTTTGTCGCAGGGCAGTTCAACAGCATTCTGCAGGGACACCCTGCATTCCATTCGCCGTACGAAGGTCCGAATAGTCTGCGTGCTCGCGGCGAGTACAAGGTTTCCATGGTGGGTACGCTGTTCCTGGGCTTGCAACCATGGCAGATGTTGGGCCATACAGGAACAGCTGCGAAACGCTACAACACCGATGTGATTCTCGACGTGGAAGCGACTGGTGGGCGCGGCATTAGTCAGGCGCTGGGACTTGCCGGATTTACGAACCTGGATGTGGTGCGCAATCCTAACCTGGGATCGAAGCCGTACATTGCGCGTGTTGAGATACATCAGACGATTGGCTTCACAAATGAGATGACGGAGAACGAACGCGGGCCATATGCATTGGCCACCGAGGTTCCGGTGCGACGTTTGGAGTTGCGTGTAGGCAAGATGTCGTCGCCGGATACGTTCGATATCAATAGCGTGCTCAGCGATAGCCATCTACAGTTCACGAACTGGAGCATTGATAACAACGGCGCGTGGGATTATGCAGCGGATACGCGTGGTTACACTTATGGCGCAGTGGCTGAATATCAGGATCGTGACTGGGCAGTGCGGTACGGTTTGATGCTGATGCCTACGGTAGCCAATGGCATTGATCTGGATTGGAGCGTTAAGCGCAGCCGTGGTCAGAACATGGAAGCCGAGTTACGCCACGGATGGTTGCCTGGACATGACGGTGTGCAGCGCGTACTGGCTTTTGTGAATACCGCGCATATGGGAAGTTATCGCGAGGCGATTGCCGCGTTTCAGAACGGCACAGACAGCACCCCGGACATCACGAAGCATGAGCACTTCGGTGCAACGAAATATGGCTTTGGCTACAACTTCGAACAATCGGTCACCAGCAATTTGACGGTCGCTGGACGCTTCGGATGGAACGATGGCAAGACGGAATCCTACGCCTACACGGAGATCGAACAGACGGTGACACTGGGCGCGAGTTACAACGGAAATCAGTGGGGACGCTCCATGGATAAAGCAGGACTCGCGTTCACTTCCAATGCGATCAAGCGCGATCATCAGCAGTATCTTGCGGATGGTGGCCTGGGCTTCATTCTAGGCGATGGGGCGCTGCGATACGGACGAGAGAACACAGTAGAGGCCTACTACAACGCGCACGCATGGCGCGGCATGTACTTTGCACCGGGGCTTTCCCATATCAACAACCCCGGGTATAACCGTGATCGTGGGCCAGTCTGGGTGCCGTCGTTCCGTGCACATGTAGATTTTTAGGGAAGTTGTCGTGGCCTATTCGTAACGGTTACGATTGCGTGGCCGCAACCGAGTATGTTTCATCCCAAAGCTGTGAAGGGAGGGATTTAGGCATGGCGTCTCCTTGAAGTCCTTAGGGTCCACGATCCATAAGAGGCTAGAACGTAAATCCTACTCCCAGGGTGAACCGGTTCTGGAGAAATGCACTATCCTGCTTCACCTTATAGACAGTCGCTGTATAGGTCTCATCAAGATCCGGCGAGTCATAGTCCTTGTAGCTGTCAGAGATAATGTCGGGATTTCTGCTCCACGTCTCACGAAAGTCGGCTCGAAGCATAACGCGCGGAGTCGCCCGGTACTTGATACCCCCTCCATATTGAAGGCCGAACTGGAAGATACCGCCGCCCTCTAGCGGAGGTGTGTTGCCGAAGTCGAAGGCCGCTGCGATGAGGCCGATATTTCCCAGGCCAAGTTTGAAGGCTCCATTGGCCTTCTTGAGCGGAGCACCGTTGAGTGCAAGCAGTTGAAAGACTGGCCCTGCGGCAATGTAGGGTCTCCATCGAGAGGAGGGAGGGCGCAGTTGGGCCAGCAGGTTATATTCCCACTGGCGCGTTACCAGGCCAATGTTGGCATATTCGAGCGTGCCATCCTCATTTTCACCTGCCTGATTTATTGAGGCTTCGACATTGAAAAGTCGATATTTTACCTGCTGGCGAAAGTAGCTGAACTCATTCGAGAAATGCTTCCAGCTATTGATCGTGACCGAACCCCCTGCTGCCCACCCATCGCCCACATCGTCGCCCAACCCGATGTACTGTGTCGGTTTCGAAGGATCGCTTGAGATCTGTTCAATGACGACCTCCGATAGGAAATCCTGACGCATATGCATGTATCCACCTTCAAGCCACAGTTCGTAGTGAGGTGGGTCCCAGCGATGACTCTCGTTCATGCGTTGCAGCGAAGCGCGATCAGCGGCGGTGAGCGGCGGGGATACCCACGCGAATCCCGATTCGATTTCCGAATTCTCGCCAAGACCCGTATAGACGACACCCGCCGCATCCGTCTGTCGCCAGGCACTGGCGTTTTCCGGCAACGTGCTCGAACTCTTAAGGTAATTGCGCAGTTTAATGGCGCCGTTGATTCCCGTGTAGAACACATTGCCGCGAAAGAGATCATTGCGGATCGTCAATGCGGTGTCTCGCGTAATTCGTTGAAAACGGTTTGGTGGTAACGCGGGCGTCTCCGGTGTGGTCCCGGGACGATCGCAGGCATTGATCCGAAGTACTGCCGCTGCGCCGTCTGTCCGAAGCCGTTCCCCTGTGGAGTTGTATGCGTCGAGGGGAACCCAGGGTCGGCTCACCATATCCACGCTTTGAACGCAGCCAGTGAGTTCAAGGTCATTCACGATCTTCGACCGTTCGTTGTCTATGTGCTCGTCGATTGCGTGAATGAACGTCTTCTGCCTCGATGAAAACGCAATTGCAATGTCCTGCGTTGAGGAAGCCGTGAGAACTGTCTGGTCTGCGAAGTTCTCTTGCGTGGGATAGATGCGCACATGATGGCGCGCCGCAAAGGTATTCGTGGTCTTGCTGAGTGTGAATGCCGGAGCGCGACCGTCAAGCAGAAGAACAGACATCGGTGCCTGGCGATAAGTCTCGTTTCCGGTGATGGCCTTGACGGTACGGAACGTCGATGCTGGTGTCAGTTCATCGGTGGCCACCCACCCCGCTGCACTGAACGCCCGTCGCAAAGCCTCCGGCGACCCGACGAACACCAGATTCGTAATATCAGAAACCTTGTTCGTACCTTGGGTTGCTGTGCGGAAAGGCAGCTTTCTTACGAAGGACTGAAGTTCACCCGCCTGGGCGGCAGTTGTGATGGACGGAGGTACAGCTGGCGGATATGTCTGCGCCGTGATCACCGGTTGCGTGCTCGTCAAGACGAGTTCTGTTCCCGCGTGATACAGAATCTCAGGCTCGGCAAAGCCCAGAACTCCGCTGCCAGAGGATGCTGCAAACAGATAGAGGATCGGATCGAAGTTCGCTACCGAAAGCAGGCCGTTCTCGGCGGTGTGCCCGGGTGTTCCCGTGGAGCGAATCCCCTGTATCTTCCCGTTGTCCTTCACCTCTTCCTGCGCGTTTTCTACCTCGAAGACTCGTGCCGGGATGGCTAACTCTCTTCCGGCAGGCAAAATCATACGACTCCAGTTGATGGTGAGCGAAGCGGTCTCATGCTTAAATCCCCAACCAACGGAATTTGCCTGCACCACCTTGCCTTCGAGCGTCGAGCCAGCAGGAACGAGAATCTCTCCGTCGAGGACGAGAGGCTCGATCAACAATGCGCGCACGGTATTTCCTTCGTGCGTCGTTGTAGACGAGAGCGTATCGAGCATACGCACAGAAAAATGCGTCTCTGCCGGAATACCTTTCACTGGTGCGAGTTCGCTCATTCGGACCGAGTAATTCGCATCTTTACCTTTTATCTCAAGGGTTTCCCCGTCAGTGATCCATGTCCCGCGCCGAAGCGTATCGTCGTGCTGGACCAGTAGTGCACGGCCACTCGAAAAGACCTGCACATATTTTGGCGAGGAGGGAGTGGTCTGCGATGGAGCAAAGATGTGATGCGCGAGTTCGGTACCCAGAAGATCCGCCGTCGGCACGCTGCGGTGTTTCCCATCATGTATGTTTGTGTATTCGAGTGAGTCGCCTGCAAATTTTGGTGAGGAGGCGCCTGGCAGCACACCGGTAGCAGCCTGGTCATCGCTCACAATGGTGACCGGAACTCCGTCTCGGAGTTGGTTGCCTGTTAGCGCAAATGCCCACCGTTCCTGATGGTTTGAAGTTTCCTTCAGGTCGCCTCGACTGAACGGCATCGTGCCAAGCACACGATGCCGTCCATTATCCAGGTCGTAGTAGATAAGGGAATATTGCTCCTCTGCATTGCCCTTCGCGGACTGCAGAATGATTGCGAGCGCGCCTTCACCCCCACGTACGATCCATCCTTCCACCACCCGCCGCGCGACCCGGACGTTCTTACCTCGAAGAGAGATCCGCATGTCGCCGTCCTGCCGTCCGGGCTGTCGCGTGATTGCAATTTCAGCGACGTTCGAATCCGGCGTACCTGACGTCGTCCCCTGGCATGCACCTGGAGTGGAATGAAAAAAGAACATCAACAGAAAGCAATTCACTATCCGTGGGGGCTTGTACATCTCTACCTCGCATGCGCACTAAGCAACTTCACGGGCACAGATAAGGGAATTGCAAAAGCGATACAAGATCAGCCCGGGGGACTTATATGACTAGAACCATGACCTTTGATCGATAGCATTTCGATCTAGATCGTCAATCTACTCCGATGGCGACAATTTGGCGAGCACACTTCTTTGAAGAGACTCTCAAGCCTTGCATCGAACAGCGTGGCCCGAAGACTTGCCCTTGCGGAGACAGGATCGCCCGCAGTGCGAATGCAAGGTTCCCGGGTACGGATTGTGCGAGGAGTTGGTGGGTAACTGAATAAGGGTGGTGGCCAGAGACGGGATCGAACCGCCGACGCCGGCCTTTTCAGGGCCGCGCTCTACCACTGAGCTATCTGGCCTTGGGAGATCTGTCGTTTTGCATTGACCGGGGTCCCTTGCACCCGCCGGCTCTCTGAAGCGTGCGGCGCAGAAGGTGCGGCGGCTCAGAACGACTTTTTGAGTATACCAAGGCTGAGGCGATGCGCCAAATCGGGTTCCGGCCGGTTGGCTCCTCCGCTATCCTTAGGCATCGCGTTTTCCTCGCTGCTCGTGCATGGGCAGCCATTGCATTTTGTGTAAGGAGCTTCTGCTGCATGACTTTTCTGCCGCGTATTGCCACATTTTTGTTGGGCGCTGTCGCCTGTACCAGCCTCTCCGTGGCGCAGACGCCGGGGGCAGAATCACGCGCATCCGCGCGGCTGGAAGCAATTCGCAACAGCCCGCCGCAATTGCGCGCATTCCTGACGCGCATGCCGAAGGGCGGCGATTTGCACATGCATCTTTCCGGCGCGGTGTATGCCGAGACGTTTATCGCAAATGCTGCGGCTGACAATCTTTGCGTGGATCCGGTGAAGCTGGTGCTGCTGCCGAATGTGGGCACCACACGCAGTTTGCCGCCCAAGCCCGTGTGCGCGGAAGGAACGCAGCCAGCGGCCGACGTCTTCAAGAATCAGGGACTGTACGACCGTTTGATTAACAGCTTCAGCATGCGCTCGTTTGTGCCGTCTTCGGGATGGAGCGGCCACGACCAGTTCTTTGCCACCTTTGGTCGTTTTAGTGGCATTCACAAGGAGCATCAAGGCGAGTGGGTGGATGAGGTCGCGACTCGCGCCGCTTCGCAGAACGAGCAGTACCTGGAAATCATGACTACGCCGGACTTTGGTGCGGCTTTGAAACTGGCCGGCCAGCAGCATTGGGATGGCGATCCTGCAAAGATGCGTGATGCGCTGTTGGCTGGCGGGCTGCGTGAAAACATTGCCACGGATCGCGCGGAGTTGGATGCGATGGACCGTACACGCAATGAGCGCGAGCACTGCGGTACGGCACAGGCCACGGCTGCATGCAACGTGCAGGTGCGTTATCTGTATCAGGTGTTGCGCGGCGGCGAGCCAGAGCGTGTGTTTGCGCAGACCCTGCTGGGTTTTGAGGTGGCCAGTGTGGACCCACGTGTGGTGGGCATTAACTTTGTGCAGCCGGAAGATACTTACCTGTCTATGTCGCAGTATGAAAACCAGATGCTGATGTTGAAGTATCTGCGCAGTGTGTATCCGAAGGTGCATCTTTCATTGCATGCGGGCGAGTTGGCTCCGGGCATGGTTCCTCCAGCTGGATTGCGTTTTCACATTCACGACGCGGTGGAAGTCGCTGGTGCGGAACGTATCGGTCATGGCGTGGATGTGATGTTTGAGACAGATGCTGCGTCGTTGCTGAAGACGATGGCAGCAAAGCACATCATGGTGGAAGTGAACCTGACATCGAACGATGGCATCCTTGGCGTGAAGGGCAAGGATCATCCGCTGCATAGCTATCTCGCCGCGGGTGTGCCATTTGCTTTGTCCACGGATGATGAAGGTGTTTCGCGTATTGATTTGACGAATGAATATCTGCGCGCTGTGACAGAGCAGGGACTCACCTACGCTCAGTTGAAGACGAGTGCACGGGCCTCTCTTGAGCATTCGTTTCTTGCAGGCGATAGTCTGTGGACCGCGCAGGATCGCTACACGGTGATGCGTGGTGGATGTGCGGCATCAATGTCCACACCATCGGCATCGTGCAGCACCTTCCTGAAAGAGAGTGACAAAGCTGCGCAGCAGTGGGAACTGGAGCGTCGCTTCCATGCGTTTGAATCGGAAGTAGCGAAGGAGACACGATGAAGCATGTGATTGCAGTGCTGTGGCAAACGGGCCTGCTAATGGTTTCGGCCTTTGCCGGATTCATTGCAGGCATGGTTGTTCCATCCATTCGTATACAGCGCGTGGTGTCGCAGTCGGCTACGCACATCCGCACGTATGACTTCAACTGGATCCTTGCAGTATTGGCCGTGTTCATTGTGCTGCTGGTGGTGGGAGCAATCTTGAAGCGGTTTCGCGAGGTGGCCATTACTGCGACGATTGCGCTGGTGATTACCATCGTAGGTCTGGCGTTGTTCACGCAGATTGGCATTAAGGACGTTAGCTTCTCCTAACGTCCGTAATGCATTACAGCCAATCCAGCGGTGTTACGAAGTGCAGATCGCTACGTTGCAATAGCGTGCGTGTCACCGCAATCGTGTCTTCGCGTGAAGCAGGGTCCTTGCCGTCGAGATGCGATGCGTCGTGTAGCAACACGTTGGATGCGCGGTGTGCACGGCGATTTTTTGCAATACCCTGGTCGATGCGCGATTGAATTTTTGTAACGCCAATAGGATCCCAATCGTGCGCTGTGATGTTCCACATTACCGGCGTTAATCCCATCGAACGCGCAATCTTCAACACGGCTGGTCGGCGCGCACCGTAGGGTGGACGAAAGAGTTTGGCCTTCACTCCCAGCGTGTCTTCCAGAGTCTTCTGGCAGCGTTCCAGTTCCTGCTGTACGCGCTCGTTATTCTGCCGTGCCAGGTTGGGGTGCATGGTGGTGTGGTTGCCGATGACGTGACCTGCTGCGGCAACACGTCGCGCAAGTTCCGGATGTTTACGAACGTGTTCGCCGATCAGAAAGAATGTGGCGCGTGCGTTGTGTTCTGCAAGAGCATCCAGCATCGCCGGTGTGTTGCGAGGGCTGGGGCCGTCGTCGTAGGTCAGTGCGACGTTGTGTTTCCCATCAGTGGCATCGGGGCCGCTGATGAGCGTCTTGCCGAAGATTTGCGAGGTAGGCCAGTTCGCCGCATAGGCGTAACCTCCTGTCATCAAACCAGCAGTGACAACTCCGGCGGCAACATCAAGCAAGGGATTCATCGCACATCAGTGTACTGTGAGGTCACGCCGAGTGTGCAGGGAGAGGCTAAGGTGAGGCTTTCTTTGGCGCTGCAGTATTGCGCGTCCGGCGTGGGTGTTGCGGCATCCAAAACGCAAACCGTAGATGCAATGCGGTACATTCCAGTTACACGCAATTTATCTGCCTGTTTGCTGCCTCCGGAGGATCCGCCGTGACTGAACGCGCCACCCATCGTTTGCATACCCTGCTTGCTCTCAGCGCTGTCGCTTTTGCGCCCGCCTGTTTGTGTGCGCAGAGTGTGCCAGACGCGCAGCATCAGCCGGATTCAGCATTCGCCATGCCGCTCCCATTCGATCGCGGCGCTGCGGGCTTGGCTCAGTCGTTGCGCAAACTGAGCACGCGTGCCAGTTTCTTGCAGATTAACGCGCACCCTGACGATGAAGACGGCCCTACGCTTGCCTATGAAAGCCGCGGTGTGGGTGCGGAAGTTTCGTTGCTAAGCCTGAATCGTGGCGAAGGTGGACAGAATGTGATGACCAGCGATTTCTGGGATTCGTTGGGCATTCTGCGTACACAGGAGCATCTCGCTGCCAATCGCTATTACGGTGTGCATTTGTATTACACGCGAGTGGCGGATTTCGGATTTTCGAAGACGCGCGAAGAAACGCTAAAGCAGTGGGGACATGAGCGTGTATTGGCGGACGCCGTACGCGTAGTACGTGAGACACGGCCGATGGTTATCACCAGCGTATTCGCCGGCAATGTGTCGGATGGGCATGGACATCATCAGACCGCAGGTGTAACCGCGCAGGAAGTGTTTACTGCAGCGGCTGATCCGAAGATGTTTCCAGAACAGTTGAAGGAAGGTTTGCGTCCGTGGTCGCCATCGAAGGTCTATGCTCGCGCACCGTTCGCACGCGCATCTGGCAAAACGGTTTATGACTACGCGACTGGTAAGACTGAGCCGCTGCTGTATCGCAACTATGTCACCGGTGGCACGATGGACTCGGTCCCGGCGGCAACGGTTACTGTGCCATCCGGCACATACAACTCGTTGTTTGGTGAGAGTTATGCGCAGATTGCACGCGAAGGATTGAATCAGCAGAAGTCGCAGAATGGTGGTGTTCCGGTGCCGCTTCCCGGGCCTTCCATTGCCAGCTATCACTTGTATGCATCGCGTGTTGGTGGATCTGCATTGCCAGAAACGGAACAAGGCTTTTTCGAGGGGATCGATACTTCTCTGCAAGGGATCGCCTCCTATCTTCCGGCGGGTAATCAAGCAGATGCGAAACAGAAGTTGAATGCGATTGCATCGCAAGTCAGCGAAGCTGCGGCGATGTTTGATGCGAATGATCCTTCCAAGTCTGCGCCAGCATTGGCCAAAGGATTGGATCAGACGCGCGCTTTGATTGCTTCGTTGAAGTCGACCAAACTGCCAGATGAATCTCGCTATAACGCTGTGTTTGAGCTTGAGATTAAGGAGCGGCAGTTTGAAACTGCGCTGGCGCAATCGCTGGGCATGAGCCTGGTGGCCAGCCTGCCTTCAGGGGGCAGAGGTGAATCTTCCGCGCAGAGCGTCATTGCGGGTGAGACTTTTGGCGTGAATGTACACGTTACCGATCAAGGCATGACGCCAGTGAAGATCGACACTGTTCATCTCGTGGCTGCGAATGGCGGTGATTGGAAGCTGAATGCAGACAAGGTTGCGGGTGAGACATTGCCTGCGGGAGCTGCAAAGGACTTCTATCAGCAAGCGACTGTACCTGCAGATGCTGCACTTACAGCTCCGTATTTCTCTCGTCCGACATTGGAACAGAGTTACTACGACATTCAGGATGCGCGATATCTCACTTTGCCTACGATGCCGTATCCATTACAGGCAGTTGCGGAATATACGTTCAACGGAACACACGCATCGCTGGCGGGAGTAGTGCAGGCAACACATCGTTATAACGGCATTGGCACTGTCTATGAACCATTGGTGGTTGCGCCGGCCATCTCCGTTACTGTTTCACCGGCCAGCGGCATTCTTCCTTTGAATGACACAACGTTGCCTGTGCAGGTCACAGTACATAGCAGTGTGAAAGGTGCGGCAGAAGGAAAGCTGGAACTGAAGCTTCCTGAAGGGTGGTCAGCTGAACCTGCGTCTGCTTCGTTCCACACCATGCGTGCAGATGAAGATGTTGTGTTGAAGTTCCGCGTGCATACACCAGGACTGCAGCAGAAGACGTATCGCATCACGGCAGTTGCAGATTACAACGGCAAGCAATACACGCAGGGTTTCACCACTATTGGATATCCGGGCATTCGTCCCTATCCGCGCTATGCGCCTTCCACCAGCCGCATCACTGGCGTGGACGTGAAGGTGGCTCCGTCGCTACGTGTGGGGTATGTGATGGGCTCAGGTGATGAAGTGCCGGAGAGCCTGCACGAGTTGGGTGTTGATCCTGTCCTGCTCACCGATGCAGATCTGCAACGTGGTGATCTCGCTGCGTATGACTGCATTGTGCTTGGCGTTAGGACTTACACGGCGCGGCCGGTGCTGCGTTCCGCGAACAACCGTCTGTTGGATTATGTGCGGAATGGTGGCACGGTGATTGTGCAGTATCAGTCCGGCGAATTTGATCACGACTATGGTCCGTATCCGATTTCGGTTCCGGGCGATCAGGCGCACACGGTCGTCGAAGAGGATGCGAAGGTGACTATCCTTCATCCGGATGATCCGCTAATGACGTGGCCCAATCGTATTGGCTCGTCCGATTTCGATAACTGGGTCGAAGAGCGTGGTCATGGTTTCACACGTTCTTTTGTACCGGAATACAAAGCGCTCACCGAAGTGCATGACACAGATCAGGACCCGCAGCAGGGTGGTTTGCTGTATGCGCGCTATGGCAAGGGCACCTATATCTATCTGGCTTACGCGTTCTTCCGCGAGATGCCGGAAGGTGTTCCCGGTTCGTTTCGCATCATGGCGAATCTACTCAGTGCGAGCAAGAATCCTAAGCTAACGCACTAAAGAGTGGGCGGTAGAATGGCAGCTATGGCAAAGCAGAGGGTAACGGCCCGGCGTAGCAGTGAATCCGTGGACGATTACCTGAAGGCGATCTATGCGCTTGGTGGCGAACCGCCGCGGCGCGTTGGTAGTTCTGAGCTTGCCAAGCGGCTTGGTGTGGCACCCGCGTCCATTACCAACATGCTGCAGAAGTTGTCTGGTGAAAAAGGTTCGCTGATCGACTACAAGTTGGGGCACGGTGTGTTGCTTTCGCCTGCCGGGCGTAGCCGCGCGCTGGAGATTGTGCGTCATCACCGATTGCTGGAGACATTTCTGTTTCAGGTGCTCGGTTATCCGATCGAAGAGTTGCACGACGAAGCAGAGCGCCTGGAGCATTTCATTTCTGAGCGGTTTGAACAGCGCATTGCAGAAAAGCTTGGTGATCCGACGCGCGATCCGCATGGACACTGCATCCCCGCTATGGATGGCACCTTGCCTCCGCAACATGGTGTGGACTGTAACTGCGGCCGTCCTTAACGGAAGCGTAAGATTATCTCTAGCGCTGTGCCGGATTATGCCAACTCGAATGCCCTCCTGCCTGGAGCAGTAACTGCGGAACCGGCGGTTATTCCTCCTCCTGAAGCGATCTACTCCTGTCCAAACTGTGAGCATTGGATTGCTGAGGGTGTCCTTGCATGCCCCGATTGCGGCATGCTCGTGTACACACAGCATCTGAACCGCATCGGTGCCGCTGCTGCGCGCGCAGAGCAGGAAGATCGGTTGGCGGATGCGCGTGAGCTGTGGCTCTCGGCTTTGCCTTGGCTGCCCGAAGACGCTTCGCAGGCGGACCAGATTCGTCAACATATTGCATCGCTGGAAGGGCGTCAGCAGGCAGTAGATGACCGGCAGGCGAAGTGGAAGAAGCGGTTAGGGCCGCTGTTCCCGCTGTTTGTTGCTGCGGTGAAGCTGAAGAGCTTCTTCTTCCTCATCTTCAAGCTGAAGTTCCTGCTGGGATTTCTGGGCTATTTCGCTCTGTATTGGGCGCTCTTTGGCTGGAAATTTGCACTTGGATTCATTGCCGCAATTCTTGTGCATGAGATGGGGCATTATGTGGCGGTACGGCGCCGGGGGCTACGGGCGGACTTGCCTGTGCTGCTACCGGGGCTGGGGGCGTATGTCCGCTGGTACAGCGAGGGCATTACGCTGCCGGACTTGGCGGCCATTGCGCTGGCGGGGCCGGTGTGGGGATTGGGTGCGGCGCTCGCCTGCTTGGGACTGTTTGCGTGGACACATCAGCCGGTGTTCCAGGCGCTGGCGTATACAGGTGCACTCATCAACCTGGTGAACCTGATTCCGGTGCTGTGGTTTGACGGTGCGCAGGCGACGTATGCGCTGAACCGGTTGGGACGTGGGTTGCTGCTGGTATCGTGCGTGCTGTTCTTCGGGCTGATGCATGAGGGCGTCTTCCTGTTCCTGGCTGCGGGTATGGCGTGGCGTATGTTTACGCCGGATGCGCCGCAGGAGAACAGTGTGCGGACGCTTACGGTGTACCTGGCGCTGCTGATTGCGCTGGGAGCCTTCCTGTACTTTGTGCCCGATCCGGGAGCGATTGGACGACGCTAACCAGATCAGGCAGATGTGCTTCTGCGGACAGCCGCTGGAAGCGCTGGTGCATCGGAAGATGTGGGCTGCTTCAGGCGCGGGTTCTGGCGCGGCCTTAAGGTTGGCGTAAGCCGCATCTGGGACACTGTCGGAGATGTGCCGGTCTGTCCGGCCACCGACACCGTGAACGGGAGTTTGGACACTTGGCAGAACTGCATCCTCTATCGCGCCGGTCGTTTCTCCGGCAGACATTCGCCTTCTCCGCTCTGGCAGCGATGCATCCGTCTTCGCTGTTTGCGCAATCGGCATCGTTTGCCAAGCCGGATTCTGCGGCGGCGCACATGTTCATGATCGGGGACTGGGGTACGGATAAGTATCTGGACCAGCAGAAGGCTGTGGCCGTGTCCATGGCGAAGTGGATGCAGAACAACCAGAGCAATCCTGGTGCGATGTTCCTGCTGGGCGACAACTGGTATGGGCGTCTTCCCGGCGGGACGAACGATCCGCGTTGGAACGACCAGTTCGAGAGTATGTATCCGGCCAACCTGTTTCCCGGGCCTGCTTATGCGGTGCTGGGGAACCATGACTATGAGCACCATGCCGGGTTCGACAAGGTGCAGTTGCAGTTGGACTATCCGAAGCAGCATAAGACGCGCTGGACGTTGCCGGATAAGCGCTATACCTTCACGTGGCCGGAGAAGAACCCACTCATCACGTTCATCTGCCTGGACTCCAACCTGCCGGGGACGAAGTCCTGGGACTTTACGCCTGGCAGTTACCTGATGAGCCACCACGAGGCCGACGCACAGGATGCGTGGTTTGCCGAGCAGCTAAGCAAGCCGCGGACGACGCCGTTTGTGGCGGTGGTTTGCCATCATCCGCTGTACACCAATGGTGTTCACCGCGATAACCGCGTCCTTATTCCGCGCTGGGATCCGTTGTTGCGGCAGCACAAGGTGGACTTCTACATCACAGGGCATGATCACGATCTACAGCACCTGGAGTTCGATGGGCATCCGACGTCGTTTGTGGTGAGCGGCGGCGGTGGAGCGGAGCTGGTGAACTGGTCCGTTCCGCCAGAGAAGCGCGGACCGTTTGGTGGCAAGGTGATCGGGTTTACTCACCTGGAGGCGGCTAAGGATGGTGTAATTCTGCGGCATGTGGGCGCGGATGCGAACCAGTTGCATGCCTTCCGAAAGACAACGGATGGGAAGGTTACGATTCTGAAGTCGTAGTGCTTCGTGGGTTCTGCAGGCAGGGGTACCCCC
>NZ_JAEDXV010000027.1:0-65168 GCF_036877645.1 Terriglobus sp. ADX1 | reverse complement strand
AAATAAGACGCCCACCTTTCAAGGTGGGCATCTTCATTTCATGTCTACGCCTTACCGTACTTCCTGCGGTACTCCTCTAGGAATTTCGCGATGCGGCCAATCGCCTCTCGCAAATCCGGCTCGTGCGGCAGAAACACAATGCGGAAGTGATCCGGATGCGGCCAGTTAAAGCCTGTTCCCTGCACCAACATCACTCTCGTTGCTTCCAGAAGCTGCAGAAGGAACTGACGATCGTCCTTGATGGGATATAGCGCTGGGTCAAGTCGCGGAAACATGTACAGCGCAGCCTGAGGCCGCACGCAGGTCACGCCGGGGATGGCGGTCAGCAGTTCGTAAGCCAAATCGCGCTGGCGACGCAGACGTCCGCCCTCACCCACCAGGTCGTGAATGCTCTGGTAGCCGCCCAGCGCAGTCTGAATCGCCCACTGCCCTGGCACATTCGCACAGAGCTTCATGTTGGCCAGCATGTTTAGGCCTTCAATGTAATCCTTGGCAACGCGCTTATCGCCGGAAACCACCATCCATCCCGCACGATAACCGCAGGCACGATAGCTCTTGGAGAGCGAGTTGAACGTCAGCGTGAGTACATCGGTAGACAGGCTTGCAATTGCCGTATGCACTACGCCGTCATACAGAACCTTGTCATAGACCTCGTCCGCCAAAATCACCAGACCATGCTCACGAGCAATGGCAACGATGCCCCGCAGGATGTGGTCCGGATACAGCACGCCGGTGGGGTTGTTCGGGTTAATAACAACAATTCCCTTGGTGCGCGGCGTGATCTTGGAACGAATGTCATCCAGATCAGGATTCCAGTTGTTGGCTTCATCGCACAGGTAATGCACGGGCTTTCCACCCGATAGGCTCGTGACAGCCGTCCACAGCGGATAATCTGGCGCGGGAACCAGCAACTCATCGCCATCATTCAGCAGCGCATTTACTGCCATGGCGATCAAATCGGAGGCGCCGTTGCCCAGGTAGACATCTTCCAGCGTCACGCCCTGCACGCCCTGCGTCTGGGTGTAATGCATCACAGCTTTGCGAGCGGCAAAGATGCCCTTGCTATCCGAATAACCCGCCGAATTCGGCAGATTACGAATCATGTCCTGCTGGACTTCTTCAGGCGCATTGAAGCCAAACACGGCCAGGTTGCCGATGTTTAACTTGATTAACTGTTGGCCTTCGTCCTCAATCTGCTTGGCACGTTCCATGATGGGACCGCGAATGTCATACAGAACATGTGCCAGTTTGTTTGATTTGCTTATCGTTTTCATGGATCGCTCAGGTATACGCAAACAACACAATGCGCGTAACTCAAACGATACGCGATTCCGAGCATAAAGGTAGCCAGTAACGCAGCCCCGTTATACGTTTCGGCTGCAACGCCAGAAGCTGTACGACATTCCCAGCAGAACAGCCGCACCCACTGCCCAGCCCCACGCCGCCGGACCATCTCCCACTGCAAGATGCGCAATCACAGCGGAGACAAGCGTAATGGAAAAGCCTGCATACGCCCACTCCTTAATCCACACAGGAATCCCAGGCACAAGCAACGCAATCACGCCCACGAACTTGGCCCACGAGAGTTCAACACGGAAGTAGCTCGGAAATCCAAGATGAGCGAATGCCGCAGCCACTTGAGAAAGCTTCAACTGTGCGTACGCGGTGAACGTCATGTGGATGGCGAAGAGTGCCGTGGTGATCCAGAAACCCACGGCACATCGCTTCGACGCCACCTACGCCACACTCCCAGCCAGCACCTTTTCCAGCTTGCCAAGGAAGCTCTGCCATCCGTACTGCGCACCACGAAACGCTGCTTCCTGATCCGTGCGGAAACCAGACTGTTCCATGCGAAGATGCGTACCGCCCTCTTCCGGCGTCAACGTAAAGAGCACCACACTCTCAAGCCCCATGGAGTTCCACGTATACGAGAGCTTCCGCTGAGGCTCAATCGCCAGCACTTCGCAATCAATAACACCATTCCAATTCGCCACAGGTTCAGCGCGAAACTGAAACGACTTACCTACTGCAGGATCGAAGTCGTTTTTCATAAGCCACTGTGCCAGCAGCGCAGACTCTGTCAGCGCTCGCCACACTTTTTCAGGAGGATGCGAGAAGCTCCTCTCAATCAGAACGGCACGTGTTTCAGCAGAATTGCTCATGGTTCCATCCTTTCCAACACTTCTTCCAGCTTGTCGAATCGTTCACGCCAGAACACGCTGTAATGCCGCAGCCAATCGGCAAGGGGCGCCAGAGCTTCCGGGCGAGAGCGGTAGTGTGTCTCACGTCCGTCACGACGATGCCGCACCAGCTTTGCCTGTTTGAGCACCGTCAGATGCTTGGAAACGGCGGGCTGTGAAACACCCGCAAAGCGAGTGAGCGCATGCACCGTCTGCTCCCCTTCTCGAGTGAGTTCTTCAAAGATTGCCCTTCGAGTCGGATCCGAAAGAGCGCGAAACACGAGATTGGCGTTTGCGTTTGGCACGAAGAAACCATAACCATTTGGTTATGGATAGTCAAGTAAGAATTGGGGACAAAATTTCGTAAAGCGAAAACTCCGTCCCGTAGGGTGGACCAATGTTTGTTGACTCGAACTACAGTGTCGTGGTGCCAGTGACCAGGAAGCGGCGGTTCAGCCAACGACGCACTGGCTCATCGACCAGCTTGAGGCAGGCATAGGCAATCGCCACTGCGGTAAAGAACAATGCCGCACCCCATGTCACGCCTTGCATCGGTGTCAGCTTTCCGTCGTACACCTTGGCTGTGTAGATGTAAATGAGCGAGTAATGCGTGATGTAAAGCGGATAAGAAATTGCGCCTGAGAAACGGCACAGGTGAGTGGCCGTGCGTCCATTGATCTGCTCACCCGCGCCCATCGCTACGATGATCGGGAACACGAAGATGATGACCATCGCCTCGTACAGGCCATTCTTCCAAAGTGTGGCTGTCGTGCCAAAGCGCGGCAGCATGAAGGTGACAAGCAGCAACAGGCTGCACCACAGGAAGGCGTTCCGCACGTGGATGCGTTTGTGCATGCGTTGCAAAAGCATGCCAGCCAGGAACGGGAAGATCAGTCGGATAAAGCCGACTTTCAACTCAATCGCATTGACCGACCAACCACCCGTAATATCGCCGCGTGGCGTGGTGACAAGGTAGTGCGTGAGCACGGCCGCGGAGAGCACGGTAAGCACCATCAGCACGCGATTGGATACCTTGCGCAAGCCAAGCGCGTAAGCAATATTGGCGATGTACTCGAAGAAAAGCGACCACGCAGTACCAGCAAGCGGATGCATCTCTTGCCAGCCGCGAATATCCATGGAGATGGGGATCGGAATCACGGTGCAACCGATGAGCGCGACAAGAATGAGTCTCGACACGGAAGTGTTGGCGACGATCGGAAAGATCTTGGGGCTGGCGCTGAAGTAAAACAACAGCGCACCAACTACGTTGCCCATGATGAGCATGGGTTGCAAGCGAATGATGCGGCGCTTGAAGAAGTCCCACAGCGTCATGCGTGGCTGACCCTTTGCAGGATTCCAGCGACTGTCATACGCATAAGCGATGACAAAGCCAGAGAGCATGAAGAAGAAATCCACCGCCAGATAACCGTGATTGATGATCTGCCTGGCGTGGTCGCCGCCATTCCATGTCTCGCATATGTGAAAGAGGACCACCATCATGGCCGCGACGCCGCGCAGACCGTCAAGAATCTCAAAATGTTGTTTGGGCTGGATGCGTGCGTGGGGCTGGCTCATGACTTCCAACCACCATACACAAACTGCTGTGAAGCTGGCACCGCGAGCCATCACGCAATCTGAAGTCCCGCTACACTAACGCCATGGCTTTGCTTTCTGTTGAAAACCTCACCATCCGCTTCGGAAGCAGCACCGCCGTGGATGGCATTTCGTTTTCCATCAATGAAGGCGAAGTACTTGGTCTCGTCGGAGAATCCGGTTCCGGAAAATCCGTCACCTCACTTGCGATCCTGCGTCTTCTTGCGCCTTCTGCATCCATGACGGGCAACATCCACTTCGACGGTCACGATCTCCTAAACCTTTCGGGGAAACAGATGCGTGCGCGTCGCGGACGCGACATCAGCATGATCTTTCAGGAGCCCATGACGGCACTAAATCCCGCCATGACCATCGGCGAACAGATCGCAGAAGCCATCCGCGTGCATCATCCGAAGCTCAGCAAGACAGAAGTAAAAGATCGCGTTCTTGAGTCGTTAAACAGCGTCGCGCTTCCTGATCCCACGCGCCGCAGTAAGGATTACCCCCACCAGTTCAGCGGCGGCCAGCGCCAGCGCATCATGATTGCCATGGCCGTGGTCAACCAACCGCGACTGCTGATTGCAGACGAACCCACCACCGCGCTCGACGTCACCGTGCAGGCGCAGATTCTTCGCCTGCTGCGCGATCTTCGCGAACGCCATGGCCTGAGCATGCTTTTCATCTCGCACGATCTCGCCGTGACGGCGCAAACAGCGGACCGTGTGGCTGTAATGCGACACGGACATATTCTGGAAACCAATACTGCCGTAGAGCTTTTCCGGGCCCCGCAGAATGACTACACCCGCGCCCTGCTTGCCGCCGTGCCCACCATGCACACCGACCGCGAACGTCCATTGGCAACTCTCTAGCCGGTCATGATGCGCTGGCAAAGATCGATTCGCTTTGCCAGCGCGGTGACCAGCGATTCATTCGTAATAAGTTCTGGCTGACCGCTGCTGTTTGTAGGAAAATTAGCCGCACAATACCGCCGGCAATTCCTTGCGGCAGGACTTCACGTATCGCCCCGAGGGAGATATGGAGAACGGCTGGTTTCAACGGAATATTGCTTTTATCTCTGGCGGCATCGGATTACTGATACTGCTTCTTTTCGTTGCTCTCCTATGCCTGGCTCCATCACAGTTTGGAGTGCAACGAAAACCCATCACAATTTCACATCCTCAAAAGGGTGTCACCTTTGTTGTGAGCCTGGACAGCGATCGAATAGAGCCCGGGACGAACGTGGCTTTGCACGTTAAGGTGCTGTCCGACATCCATAAGACGATGCACCTGGAAGTTTGCTCGGAACTGCCGAACGCGGTACAGACAACGAAATGCATCTATTGGACGCCCAAAAGCTCGTCCACAACCCTCAACTTGCCGGTTACTACCGGAGAAGCTGTGGGCACCGAGAAAATGACCGTAATGGTCACGGCTTTGACCTCCAAAAGGAGATCCGGCCTGGGCTTTCATCAGACGATTTTGACGCTCGGGCCGTTACGGATAGAAGACTCTTACGCGGAACTGGGATGGATGTGGCCTGCTGTTCGCAGAATGCGAGCGACGCTGAAGGATCTTGGTGTCCCAATTCTGGTTGCGATATTGGGTGCCTGGTTTACCTGGATGGCAAACCGGCGCGCGGAGAAAACTTCAAAGCTGGCAAGCCGGCGCGCCGAAGAGAACGAGGTGCGCCGAAGCCAGTTCGCCAAGATGCAGCAAATGACCCAGAACTACTACACGCACATAGTGGGTCATGCGCGTTATGCAGTGACATTTCTCAGGAGCGACGAAACGGATGCGGAAGAGAAAGCCAAGTTTCATCTGCTGGGGCTGTTGCTCTACAACGCCCGACTGGCGGAAAAGGAAGGCGGCGTATTCTTCACGGATCTGAATGCCGAGAATGTTTACCGAAATGCGATCGACCTGATCTTTGAAAAGATCCGAAAAGATTTGGGCGGTGAGCAGAAATTTCGCCCTGCGCTGCAGAAGCTTTCAGATACGGCTATAAAACGCACCCAGGGTGCTACACCGAACCCTGACACCGACTATTCGGCAGCTTCGCCACGGTTTGCTGATTTTCAGGAGGTTGAGAACAGTGGAGGCGTTACAGGTTGGACACTGCCAGCCGCGAAGAGCCCCGAGCGAAATCTGCTTATATGCGCCTTGGAGATACTGAAAGCCGCAACCGGCTACGAGTACGACGAACCTCTATATGAGCATTGGTATCGCAATCGCAAGGAAGTGGAAAGCGTAACGCTCCCGACTATGGCTGATATCGGTACGCTGAAAGAAATCGACCGGCGCAAGGTCTGGCACGACCTTCTTGAGAATTTCAAGAATTGGTTTAAAGGAAGCGCTAAGAAGATGGAAAGGAGGGAATCCGCAACGGCGGAACCGACCGCAGCAATGCTTGAGGAACTCGCAAAACTTCTAAACCCACATCAGCCTTGAGCTTGACATGAGCGCACTTCAACCCTGTCCCCGCTCTCTAAAAGCGATGGAGAAACGAACAGCTTAACCGATTACGTCTGCGCCCTTATGCACTTGTGGTTCCTCCCGGATACTTGGTCAGAGCATACGCTCCACCCATAGGATGCACAACGGGGATGAACGGATTCGGCTGGAGCTGATTCGTTGGCCCATGACAGAAAAGAATCTAAGCTTCTTAGATTCTGCGGCTTGCGTAACAGTTCCGCGACATTAGAATCCGATGGATGCGCCGGGACCTTGTCTGACCGCTACGTTCCTGTAGCATGGATAGGTTCGCGCGTCCGCGCAGACCTCCGTCCATAATGCGCGCACTCGTTCTCTCCGACATTCACGGCAACCTGGAAGCACTCAATGCTGTGCTGGAAGACGCAGGTACATGGGACGCCCTGTGGAACCTGGGCGACGTCGTCGGCTATGGCGCCAGCCCGAACGAAGTCGTGGAACAGATGCGTCACCGCGCTACCCAAAATGTGCGTGGCAACCACGACAAAGTCGCCAGCGGCATCGAGTCGGCCGAGACCTTCAACCCATCCGCACGCGAAGCCGTGGAGTGGACACGCGACCACCTAAACTCGGAGTCCATTGACTGGCTCAAGGCGCTTCCGCACGGGCCCATTAAGGCTGATAACGCCGATGTCTCACTCGCACACGGTTCCCCGGTGCACGAGGACATCTACATCCTGAACATTCGCGATGCGTGGCAGCCGCTGCAGGTGATGCAGCAGCAGGTCACCTTCTTTGGCCACACCCACATCCAGGGCGGCTTCGGCTGGCAGGACGGCCATTGGTTCACCGTGACACCGAAGTACCTTCGCAGCTCCGGCTCCTGCCGCTGGACACTCGCCATGGACGAAGGCCGGCGTTACCTGTTGAACCCCGGCTCCGTAGGCCAGCCGCGCGACCTGGACCCACGCGCCGGATACATCATCTACGATAGCGACGAAAAAACAATCACCTTCCATCGCGTGCCCTACGACATCGACCTGGCACAGGGCCGCATTCTGCTCGCAGGTCTTCCGGAAAAACTGGCCAAGCGGCTCCGTATGGGTCGTTAGAACTCAGTTCGCTTCTGGCCGATCGATGTGATCGATCACAAGCACTTCAACTTCGCCTTTCGAACGCTCCAGCCTGAGTCCAAGCTGTTCACGGAGGGCTGTTGGCAACGACAAGCCCGCGGATAATCCTGCCGCCGATGGCAGGGCATCCGCATCATTCGTCCATTGCAAGTTCATGTCAAAACCGCCCGACAGCCCCGTTAGGTCAACAACCACACTATTCAGATCTGTGTTGTAGCTATGCGAAAGGCTCGCCGCCAGATCCGCGATGGTGACTCCCTTGCCTTCCAATCTGCGGCTCGGACCTTCCTCAGTCCTATGCAAACCGCAAAAGGGCACCGCGGGCTTTCCATTGGAAGCCATATCCGGTTGCGCATCTTTCACATATGGCTTGCAGCTTCCTTCAACAGAGCGATGAAGCTTTAATGCTCCTTTGATCGTTCTCAACTCATAACGCGGCAGGACTTTGATTTCTCGATGCGCCTTCAATCCAAAGCGCTCCTGAAGAAGAGCCTGAAGCATTGGCCCTTCCATCTGATTCACAGTTGTGTCACCGCTCGCCTTTGCGGTCACGTCGTAGTGTTCGGAGGCCGTCCACGAGGGCGCATCGACCATCTGAAAATCCTGAATACCGAATGCAATCAACAGGAGCCGCTGCACGGAGATATTCGTCGCCGCAAGCCGGCCCGGCGTCGCCTCCAACAGAGATCTTCCCTCTCCGTTGTTTGGCCGAACCGACGCAACATCAAACGAGGTCTGTGCATGTCCGCAAACCGCACCGCATACGAGAAGCGCAGCGGCAAAACAAACAAAGCGGAGCCTACGGGCTCCGCTTTGGATTGAAACATGGATCGACATCTGTCGCCTATGCGTCCGGAATCTCATGCAGCTTCATGAAGTTCGTACCGCCAATGCGGCTGGCCGTTCCACCCACAATGCCCAGAACCTCGCGCGGCTTTGCCAGGCCCAGTTCACGCAGCTTCTGCTCGGCCATCTCAATCTGCAGATCGCCACCGCCAAAGCGGTCAACCTTCAGCGGATACACACCCCACAGCATCATGCACTTGCCGATGACATCCGTCTCTGTGGACAGAGCGTAAATCTGCACATTTGGCCGGTACTTCGACAGCAGACGCGCTGACGTTCCCGACTCCGTAAACACGGCAATCGCCTTCAAATCCAGGTCTTCAGCAGAATGCGCCATGCTCTCGCAGATGGTCTCTGCCACACTCAGCTTTGCGCCCTTTGCGTGCATGGGAAGCTGCGGAGCCGTTGTGGGATCCAGCGTCATCTGCGCCTCTGTCTCCACAATGATCTTCGCCATCATGGCCACGGCCTGCACCGGATACTTGCCCGCTGCGGACTCGGCCGAAAGCATCACCGCATCCGTACCGTCATACACGGCGTTCGCCACATCGCTGGCTTCCGCACGCGTCGGACGCGGATTGTCGATCATGCTCTCCAGCATCTGCGTCGCCGTGATCACCGGCTTGCGATACGCCAGAGCGCGACGGATGATGTGCTTCTGAATCGCAGGCACCTTCTCCGGCGGCACTTCCACGCCAAGGTCGCCACGAGCCACCATCAGCGCGTCGGTCTCTTCCAGAATCTCTTCCAGGTTCTCAATCGCCTGCGGCTTCTCCAGCTTTGCCACAATCCACGCATCGCAGTTCAGTTCCTTCATGCGACGACGCGTGTAACGAATGTCCTCTGCCGTGCGCACAAACGACAATGCCAGCGCATGCACACCCTGCTTTGCGATGAATTCGAGGTCTTCCTCGTCCTTCTCTGTCAGCGCAGGAACCTTCACAGGAATACCCGGCAGGTTGATGCCCTTGTTCTCGCCCAGCATGCCGCCGTTGACGATGTCACAGACTACGTCCAGACCATCGACGCGCGCCACGCGCAACTCAATCAAACCGTCAGACAGCAGGATGGTATCGCCGGGCCCCAGGTTCTCCGCGAGAGTGGGAAACACGGTGCTCACCTTCTCGGCGGTTCCCTTCATCTCATGCGGCGTGATGATCAGTTGCTTGCCGGCTTCCAGCAGTACTGGCTTGCCGTCCACCAGCTTGCCCGTGCGGATCTTCGGTCCCTGCAGATCGGCCAACAGGCAGATCGGCTTACCTTCGCTCTCACTGACCTCGCGCACCATGCGGATCAGTTCCGCCTTCTGTTCATGCGAGCCGTGCGAGAAATTCAAACGCGCCACATCCAGGCCCGCACGCACCAACTGCCGGAAGACCTCCGGCGAAGACGACGCCGGTCCCAGTGTTCCTACAATCTTGGCGCTGCGGCCCGTGCCGCCCAGCAGAAAATTACCTTCGCTCATCGTTCTCCAGACCGGACGTGTGAAAATTCCCGTCGGCACAGCTTAATTTTTCCTCCCGAAGAAGGGAAACAATCTGTGCATGGGGCCTCTCGCATTATCGGTAACTATACGGATTCCGGCAAACCGGGGCGAATATCGCTCACTCTCGGCGCGCTCTCTGTGCTGTTCAAAAATTCATACACAGACTCAGATGTCGAAAACTGTGGGTCCGGCATCTCGAGCCAGCTCCGCATTCAACTCTGCGCCGCACAGTACGGTCAACGACGTCAGAAACAGCCATACCAGCAGCACCACGCCCGTTCCCAGCGATCCATACACCCTTGAATAATGCGCGAATCGTGTGACATAGAAGCCAAACGCAACCGTCGAGACAAACCATGTTGCTGTGGCAAACGCCGCTCCCGGCATTACCTCGCGCCAGCTTGGACGCACCGGGATTCCAAACCGGTAAATCACTGCAAGCACAGCAGCCGTTGCGCTCAACGATGCCACCCAACGAACAGCGTTCGCGGTCCAGTACAGTCCCGTGTCCCAACCCGTGGGCGAGTACCGCATCAGCCCCAGCAAGCCGTAATGTCCGAAGATCACCAGCATGCTGGCTATGGCCATCGGCAGGGCTGCAATCGGCACCATCAGGTACGACTGCAACTGCCGCTTCATCTGCCCGCGCCACCCCGAGCCCCAGCAGGTTTCCGTGAGACCATACGCGCGACGAAATCCTTCCATCAGCGTGGCTAGAACACCCGCCGCGCCACCAATGCTGACGAACATCGCGCCCAGCAGCACAGTGGTCGATTGCGGCTTGCTGTGCGTGGTGTTGAAAAACCCGGAAAACAGCGGCCACACGCTCTCCGGCAAAACGCGGACGGCAAAGATCTCAATCTGTGAACGCAGCGGCCCTGTGTAGGGCACCAGCGCAATCAGCGCAGCCAGAACCGCAATCATGGGAAAGATGGCAAAGATCGCGGAATATGCCGTCGCCTTGGCCGTGTTCAGGCAGTCATGCTGAAAGGCGTTCCAGTACGCCAGACGTACCTTGTCCGTGAAACGCAGGCCCTCATTGCCCAGGTCCGCACCCATTTCCATGGCATGACGGTGCGCAGAACGCGCATGATGCAGCACAGCCGCTGCGGCGCGATTCGTGCGCCGTGTCGTCCGGTCAATATCCTCTGAGTCTGTTGGGACCAGCGTTATCTCCTCTGCATGCAACAAACCCGGTGCATGCCTAAAGGATGCGCTCTTGACCAACGAGGTGCAAGCCATTGCGAAAGGACTTGTTTCCACATCCGCGAATCCGCATGAATGAATACATGCTCACCCGCCGACGCTTCCTCTCCAACTCCACCCTCGCCGCGACATCGTTGGCGCTTGGACAAGCCCGTGCAGATAAGCCTCACAATATCTTTCAGCGCCTCCCGCAGCAGGTTGCAGCTCTTGAAGCGACCAGCGGTGGCCGCATTGGTGTCTACGCGCTGGATACGGACACCGGTAAATTCGCAGGTCATCGTGAAGACCAGCGCTTCCCCATGTGTTCCACCTTCAAATTCTTATTGGCAGCCACAGTTCTCAAACGCGTGGATGACAGCAAACAATCGCTTGGTGACGTACTGCCTATCCCGAATAAGCCATTGGTGGGTCACTCACCTCTGACGGAGCCACACGCAGGCGCAACCATGTCTGTCGCCGCTCTGTGCAACGCCATCCTCAACCAGAGCGATAACACCGCCGCGAATGTTCTTCTGGACGCCATTGGTGGCCCGCCGGCCATCACAGCATTTGCGCGCTCCATTGGCGACGAATTTACGCGACTCGATCGCAACGAACCGGACTTGAATTCCAGCATCGACGGCGACCCGCGCGACACCACCACGCCCACTGCCATGGCAAAGAACCTGCAACGCATTCTTCTGGGAAATACACTCAAGCCCGCATCGCGCCGCCAGATTACCGAGTGGATGGAGAACAGCCTCACCGGCCTGGAACGCCTGCGCAAGAACATGCCGGAAGGCTGGCGTGCAGCAGACAAGACCGGCTCCAACGGCGAACACACCACCAACGACATTGCTGTTTTGTGGCCCATCCACAGGGCACCAGTCATCGTCACCTGCTACATCACACAATGCCCCGGCCCGGAGACAAAACGCGGAGACATGATTGCAGAGATTGGCCGCTACGTTCGGGAAGCTATCCTCTTCGGCTAATGCAAAAGAGGCAGGCATTGAGCCCGCCTCTTTTCTTGTTCCTGCACAGCCACTAGTTAATACTGACCGCTTTGTCCTTCACAAATGTCACACTCACCGGCTTGCCGTCGTTATCAAACAACACGGTGCGATCGCCCACCTGTCCCGGCCCCGGCTTGCTCACCTGTCCCAGCGCCAGATCGGTCTGCAACTCATTCATGCCCTTCTCCACGCGATGTTCATCTACGGCCTTCCACACCTCAGGCTTCCAGTGCTTGTACAACTCATGCGGATCGTCGTAGAAGAAGCATTCATCGAGGAAGAAGTTATAAAACTTGCCCTCGCGATCTCCTACTGGAGTGCCCCATAACTTTTCAGGATCATCCTTGCGATGGAACAGCATGATCACCTGCGCATCGCCCTTGGGCACACGGCTGTACACCGACGCAGGCGCCTTCTGCTCAATGAAATTCACCACTTCCAGAGGCTCCGCCCCCAGCAACAGCGGCCCCGCATGCGCATAGTCCATGTGTGCAGCCGTCGCAGGATACGCATTCAACTGCCCGGCTGCATAGACCCAGATACGCTTGCCATTCAACTCACGCGCATCCTTCAGATCGGTCTGGTGCAACTTACGCGGCAGCACCATCTCGTCCGCACTGTAGCTCTCTTCTACAGTAGCAACAGGCTTATCGGCCTCATGACGCGTGCGCCAGATCAGATATACACGCACCGCAGCCACCACCACCAACAGCAGGGTAAACCACAAAATCAGTTTCTTAATGGAAGGCCCTTTGCTCTCAGGAACATCATTCCCGGAACCACTGGAAGCAGGAGTATTGAACATGCCCATATCGCAAGCAGATTACCGCAGAACCTCCACCAGCAGTGGAGATACACAGAGCAAGCCTAGTTCTACTGCAGGTTTGACAAGAAGTAGCCGTAGAGCGCCAGCGCAAGCAGGGCTCCGGCAAAGGTGACCTTCTGACGGCTGAGATAAGCCTGTCGGCCACTGGTCATCCGCGGTACAAGCGGCAGCCCCAGCAGCAATCCGAAGAGCAGTCCGCCAATATGGGCAAAATTATCGATCCGTAGACCATCCAAATGGACGCTGTGCATCAGCGCTCCGGACATCGACCCCATACCGATCAGGAGATTCAGCACGGCGAAGGAGATCACGGAGCGTCGGATGGCATGCAGATCCTGCAACGGAATGCCACGGAAACCCGGCCGCGGTTCTGCCAGCTTCTTGTTTGAGAACAGCACGATCAGGATGCCCGCTATGCCGAAGACCGCTCCTGAGGCGCCAGCACCTACAACTCCTCCGTGCCCGTTAAAGGTGAGCGAGAGCAGATTGCCGGAGATGCCGGTGAGCAGGTAGACCGAGCAGAGGCCGAAGAAGCCCAATAGAGGCTCGCCAATGACGCCCAGATTCCACAAGCACCACATGTTGGTGGCAAGATGCAGCGCGCCTACATGCACAAACATGGCCGTAACCACACGAAACCATTCATGGTTCAGGAAGACCAGTGGCGCATACGTAGCGCCGAAATGAACCAGCGCATCCGGATCAGGCGAGATGGGATCCACGCCGTGAAGCACCATCCACAGGTACACGACGATATTGATGCCGAGTAGGACGTACGTTGCGGGGGCCTGCCGAAACCGCGGCACGCGGCTGCCCATGGAGCGACGCGCTGCCGCATTCTGCAGCGCTGCATCTTCCCGTTGCACATCGTCCGCCGGAGAACCGTAGCGGGGGGCGTCAAAATCCGGAGAAGATTCGAGAGACATCGCAGCGTTCGCGGTGCGGCGTTAGGGGGATTGGAGTTTTAGAGCACGCGTTCGCGGCGGCGCTGTTGAACAGTATGCGAGATCAGACCCGGTGCCGGCGTAGCAATGGCCACCAGAATCCACATCAGCACAGACAGCAGAAGCCCCGCAACCGCAATGGTCTGCGTGGTAAGTGCCATGGAAAGGTGGTGCATGTGAAGCTCGGCAAAGGTCACCTGAGCCCAGGGGCCGCGGTGGATCACCATGGTTGCCAACAGAAACGCAAAAGCTGAGAGCGTAAAGACAGAAAGCAGAACTACATCGATCGTGCGATGAAGACGCTGACGTGCGCGGCAGTGCCAGCACTGGTGCAAGTGATCTTCATAAACGCCACGAACTTCAGGCGAGACTGACGAAAGGTCGTACCGCCACCCGGAGAGGATGTCTCCCACAACCTGGTCCTCGCAGCCGTCTTCGCTGCCCAGCATGGCCGCAGCGAATCCGTGTGTGCGGAGGTCGTGCACATAGGATTTAGGTTCGGTATTCATCATGGGTTCATATCCATTCTAGTTGTTCAGACGCAAGGAAATCCAGTAGTGATTCAATACTTTGTCTTACGCTTTACATAACCAGAGGTTCCATCGGTGCAGCCTGATCTGCAAGTAAAATTCGATTTCCGAGGAGGCTGGGGTGATTCCCCAACGCCTGCTCCGCGGCCAGACGGGCTAATTCCGGCATATTGTTGCTCTCGGAAAGGTGCGCCAGGATGATCGCATGGGCGCCGCCGTCATAATCGCGTGTGAGAAATTCCGCCGCTGCGGCATTCGACAAATGCCCCACTCGTGACAACACTCTCTGTTTGACGCTCCAGGGGTATGGTCCGTCGCGCAACATCTCCAGATCGTGATTCGATTCCAGCAGCAGAACATCGCATTTCTTTAGCGCAAGCTTCACATTCTGCGGAACATAACCAAGATCGGTTGCGAACCCGAAGCGTAACCCTTCTCCTTCAAAGACAAATCCACAGGGGTCTGCCGCATCATGCGGAATGGTGAAAGGCAGAACGTCGATATCGCCGATGCAGAGGCGCTTCCCGGCCTCAAAGTACTCCACAGCAGGCAGATACGAGGGATTGTCGCGAAGGCTGGTCTTAGTTTCCGCTGGCAGGTCTTCACACAAATCCGCGACTGCGGCAGCCTGTAATGCCGCTTCCGGGTCCGTGGTGGCGTCAACGGCATCCACGTCGATATCCGAGGCGAAAAAATGGTCGTCTGGACGGTCTTCCTGCGATGAGGCAGCAATCTGGTGCGCTAAAGCCTGCGCCTCCAGTCGCGCTTCTTTCTCAAGACGCGTCTTCTCCAACCACTGCTTGTAGCTCATGGTGGTACGCGGGGTCATCTGCCGCACCCAGGCGCGGTGCGTCGCTTCCGTAAAGTAGACGGGAATGTTTAACTTACGCGCTAATACCGGAAGCCCTGAGACGTGGTCCGCGTGCTCGTGCGTGATGATAACGGCGTTCAGCGCATAAGGGTCTTCGCCGGAGTGCTTCATCCGGCGCATCAATTCGCGGCAGGAAAGCCCCGCATCCACCAGGATGCGCGTTCGCGACGACGCAATCACGGCGCTGTTGCCTTTAGACCCCGAGGCGAGAACCGTCATCCGCATCATGAACGCTAGTTTACTGGTTCGTAACGTGGATTACGAGGTAGTAACTAGGTTGATTCAGGTCACTCGTTACGCATTCCGCAAGGGCGCCAGGAACTTCACGGTGCTCTTCATCACGATCTCGCCGCGCTGGTTGAAGGTGTTGGTGTAAATCGTCACTAAACCCAGTTCCGGACGATTCTTGGACGCACGCAGGCCGATGACTTCCGTCTCTGTATGTAGCGAGTCGCCGGGACGAACCGGTTCCGTCCAGCGGATCTCTTCCACGCCTGCGCCGATCATGCCGCCGTGGACCTTAATGGTGTCCACACGCATGCGCATGACAACAGCAGCAGTAAGCCATCCAGAGGCAGCCTGTCCCTTGAAGAACGTGCTCTTGCCGGCGGCTTCGTCCAGATGGAAGGGCTGGGGATCGTACTTTTCAGCGAACTCTGTAATCTCGCGTGCCGTGATTTTCACGCTGCCCTTGGATTCAAACTTCTGGCCAAGGTGAAAATCTTCAAAGTAGAGTTCGTCTGCCATGGTGGAACTGTCCCCCTCAGGTGCCGCGGAATTCTGTCTTCTCTTTATAAGAGCCGAAGTCTATCAAAGGCGATGCTTGTAACGGTTCCACGGGCGGTATCCGGTCACCTGCCGCCTTCTTCGCAGATTGTGATTCACTAGTGAAGGCATTTTGCCCGTTTTCCTATGAGTGACCTCTACACGCACGCACGTTCCGCCGCCGACCATCTTCTGGCACAGACAAAGTATCGTCCGAAACTTGGCATCATCCTGGGCTCTGGTCTGGGCGATTTTGCCAACAGTGTGGAAGACGCCGTTGCTGTTCCCTATTCCGAGATTCCGCACTTTCCGCAATCGACCGTGGAAGGCCACTCGGGACGCATGGTGTTGGGAACGATTGCCGGTGTGCCGGTAGCCGTGATGCAGGGTCGCGTGCATGCCTATGAAGGTTATCGGATGGATGAGGTGACCTTTCCTGCCCGCGTTCTTGGCCTGATGGGCGTGGAGACGCTGATTGTGACGAATGCCGCTGGCGGCATCCGTGCAGACTTTGCACCAGGATCGATCGTGGGCATCTCCGATCACATCAACCTGACCGGCACGAACGCTGCACTGGGACGCAACGAACCTCGCTTTGCCGTAACGCAGGGCAGCGGCCTGCGCTTCTTTGATATGACCACGGCGTACACGCCGCGTCTGCTGCAACTGGCCCAGGAGACGGCGCAACAACACGGTTGGTCGATGCAGACCGGTGTGTACATTGCTGTGCTGGGACCGAGCTACGAAACACCCGCAGAAATTCGTGCATTCCGCACGCTAGGCGCAGATCTGGTCGGCATGAGCACCGTGCATGAGGTGATTGTGGCACGGCACATGGGCATGGCAGTGCTCGGACTGTCGCTGGTGACCAACGCCGCAGCAGGTGTCAGCAACGAATCCATCGATCACAGCGAAGTGATGGAGCATGGAAAACATGCAGCCAAACGCTTCTCTGCCCTGCTGACAGCAATTGTTCCCAAGGCGGTCATAGCAGCATGAGCCATTCTTCCGGCAGCGCGATAAAGCCGGTGGTGCTGGGCGTGGGTGGATGCTCTGGCAGCGGCAAGACGACACTGGCACGCGAACTGGCATCGCAGTTGGACGCGGTGCTGTTTCCGCTGGACTTCTACTATCGCGATCTGGCTCACCTATCGCGTGAAGAACGCGATCACTACAACTTCGATCATCCGGAGTCGCTGGAGCACGACCTGATCGTGCGGCATGTGGAACAGCTTCGTCAGAACCAATCCATTGATCGGCCCAACTACGACTTCAGCACGCACTCGCGCGTGAAGGATGTAACGGATCACCTGGAGCCGCAGCCCTTCATCATCGTGGAAGGCATTCTGGCGCTGCACTACGTTGATCTGAAGCCGCTGTATGACCTGACCGTGTACGTCGATGCTCCGCACGAAGTCTGCCTGACACGACGCATCTATCGCGATACGCGCGAACGGGGACGCACAGAAGAGAGCGTCCGCGAGCAGTTCGAGCGGTACGCACGCCCGATGGCCGACGAGTATGTGCTCCCCAGCCGAGATGTCTCTGACCTCACTGTCAAAGGGACAGAAGCGCTGGACTGGTCGATTGAAGTGGTGCTGTCGGAGCTGCGTCGCCGCAATCTCCTGTCGCAGGCCTGACACGCTTTTCCATCATCTGCTGCCACACCACACGGCACATCTCTGCGGCCTGCGTGCGATGCCGCGCAGGAATGCCAGTGGTGCGGAACTGTACAGATACGTCGTCCATGGAACGCAACCGCATGAGCTGTAGCAGGTGCGGCATGAGGGTCATGTCACCCCAGTAGGCAATGCGTTCGCGCTGCGCGGCGTCGCCATAGGTAATCCATGTGGGAATGATCGGCTCGTTGCAGTCCAATGGGGACTGAAACAACGCAGCATACATCGGCAGTATGGTTTCGCCTGCCGATGTTGTTCCCTCGGGGAAGACAACGACGGACTGGCCACTGCGCAAAACTTCTGCAATGGTTCGATTTGCTGCAGCGGCAGCACGGATGGAAGTGCGATCGAGAAACAGTACGCCTGCCCGCTCACACAACAATCCAATCAAGGGCCAGCGCCGCACTTCTGCTTTCGCAACAAAGATAGTCGGCGTAAGAGCAGCCAGCACCAACACGTCCATATAGCTGATGTGATTTGCGGCAATAAGACCGCGGGACGGCAGCGCGCCACGCGGCTGCACAGGACAATGCAGAAAGCGCAGAATGCGTTGCGCCCATCTCTGCGACCAGCATGCGCGTTCACGCGTGGTGCGCAGAGGTCGAACGGTACTTTCGATCCACATGCCAAACAACATGGCGAACAAGCAGGTAAGCCGAACACATGCTGTTGGGATGGAGTAAAGCTGTCGCCTCACAGATAACGCCTTGCAATGCGGGGATGCATCGTCTCCAGATCGAGCAATGTGAGGAAGTCGATCGTGCCGAAGCTGCAATCAATCGCCGGTGTGGAGCAGATGCGCGCACCCACCGCCAGATACGCACGCAACAAGCGCGGCGGCTCCTGCATGGTTTCCACACCGTCGCGCATCGCCATGGCAAACGCCTTGGTGGGAACCGTCATCAATGAAGACTCAATCAGATACGGTTCCAGCGCACGAAACACTGCCGTGCCTTCTTCCGCACACTGCGATGTAAGCGAGCAGCAGCCCATGAGGTAGCGCAATCCACGCGCCTTCGCATAGCGCATGATGCCCTTCCACAGCAGGTTCAAAACCTCGGGCGAGCGATGATCGCGATGCACGCAGGCACGGCCCAGTTCCAGCACGTTGGAACGCATTTCTTCGTAGGGCGAGAAATCAAATTCCTGTTCAGAGTAATAGCCAAAATACTGCGCAGCGACGTCGCCACTCTGCAGGCGATATGTGCCAATGACTTCGCCTGTTCCTGCATGCTCGACGATCAGATGGTCGCAGACATCGTCAAACTGATCCGTGTCATAGCCTGTGGCATACGACGATGCAAGACCTTCATTCAACTCCACGTTAAACACGAGGAAGCGAAGTCGATATGCGGCAAGGCGGTCGTCTACTGTGGCTGCAAGGCGCGCGCGGTAAGCGCCAAACTCTGCAATGACTGGGGATGAGGTATCGACCGCTGAAAGCGGATACGCGGAGACAGGAGATACAAGGACACTGGTCGACATAGCGGCTCCGGCAGTGCAGCGTTCTTTGACGTACTGCGTCGAGTGTGGCGCGGCTGTGAGAACAGTTCGGGAACAGAATGTAAAAGTACGGGAACACCTGTGTGAGCCAACGATGAATCACGCCCCGTTGTCATTTCCTGTAGTCTGACGCAGGTGATTACAGTTGCTCAGGATGTGCGGCACTCATGGCTTCGGCGAACCATTGTTTCGCCCGTGGTCCGGCTGCTTCGCCGAGGAGCCTCTCCAAAGCGACTGGCATGGAGCCTGACGATTGGCTTCATCATCGGCATTAATCCGGTGATTGGTTCCACGACGGTGCTGACGATTGCCGTCTCGCATCTGTTTCGCCTGAACCATCCCGCATCGCAGCTTGGCACGCATAGCGCCTATCCATTTCAGATTCTTCTGTTACTGCCTTTTCTTCAGGCTGGGTCACTCGTGTTTGGCATGGGACCGCTGCCACTGCAGCCATCAGAGATATTGCAGATGGTGAAAACACATCCGCTTGATCTGCTGCGCACGCTGTGGACGTGGGAGTGGCATGCACTGGTGCTGTGGGCTGTCATGGCTGCCGTCTTAACGCCAACACTTGCGATGCTGCTAACGCGCATTCTGGAGCGCGCCACACGTAAGCCGCGCACGGCGGTTTAACTACACCACAACCGGAATGCGGCTGATCCCGGCAAGGCCGAAGACCTCGCGATAATGTTCGACCAGGTCCGGCGGACCGCTTGCCTTTTCGTAATTATCGGAAAGCTTCACAGACGGACGTCCGTTTGCCGATGTCAGTTTGCAGACCAGCGAGATGGGTTCCAACGCGTCTTCGCTGCGCGGATGACAGTCGCGAAAGTCATTGGTTAACAAAGTTCCCCAACCTGCAGAGAAGCGGATGCGCCGATCCAGACGCCATTTGCGGGTATCCAAGAAATCTGCTGCGCTACGGAAGTCACGCACGCTAACACCAGGTGCAATAGTTCCAGAAAAATACGCATGCAAACTGAGTATCGTCTGCACATCAAGACCGTCGCTCGCAATCAGCAGCTTCGTCTTAGGATCTTTGCCACGCGATGCAAGCCACGTAATGTACTCATCGCCTGCAACAAATGGATCCTTCGAATCCACACGCTGACCAGTCCAGTCGGCAACCCAGTCCGGTGCGTGTTGCAGGAACTGTGTTGTGCCATAGGTATCCGGCAACATTACCCGCAATGCGCCGTGATACGTCTGCTGCCAAAGTTCCAGAATGCGATATTGCGATTCCTTCAGTTCCTCATCGTTCGTTGCCATCGCTGCAAGCGCCATCGGCAACTCATGCGCATTGGTACCGATGGCTTCCATGTCGTGCTTGTAAGCCAGGAATGTATTGCTGGTGCCGGTGAATGCAGCACCCAACTCGGAGTGCATCGCCTCTACTACAAACTCCTGCCACAGGAAGGAATGGCGACGGCGCGTTCCGAAGTCTGCGACGGCAATACCGGGCACATCGCGTAGTTGTTCGATCTTGCCCCACAGACGCGTCTTTGCGCGCGCATACAGAATGTCGAGTTCGAACTCGCTCATGCCCTTCAACGCAGCGCGTGTCTTCAGTTCGTTGAGGATAGACAGCGCATAAATCTCCCACATGGTCACACTGATCCACGAACCTTCAAAGCTCAGTTCAAACTGACCATCACGCTCGGACAGGTGATAGTCACAGAGCGCAAAGTCGTTCTCAAGCCATTCAAGGAATGTAGGTTCAAAGATGCCACGCGTGCCATAAAACGTGTTGCCCGCAAGCCAGATCATTTCGCTCTTGCGATACCGCAGTTTCTTCACATGATCCAACTGCGCGATGACAGCCTCGCGCGGAATCATCTCCGCCAAACGGAATTTGTGATTGCGATTGTTCAGGCTGAAGGAGACGTTCGTATCGCGAAAGTGCTTCCAGATGAACTGGAGCATCAGCAGCTTGTAGAAGTCCGTATCGAGCAGCGAACGCACGATGGGGTCAAGGTCCCAGTTATGGTTATGCGCGCGCTCAGAGAAGTTGATGATCATGGCTGTCTTTAAGAGGGTAGCAAGCAGCGAACGGTCGCAAACGACTTGAAAAATAATTTGACAAGCACGCTTGACATGACAAGTAAGCTTTACGTAAAGTTTACTTGTCATCAGAGATCGGCCGCTTTGATGCATTGAGTGAAGGAGAAATCACACATGCTCTTCTGTTCTGGAAATACAAGTCCTGCGAAACGCCGCTATCTACAGGGGACGTTCGGAGTGATGATGTCGTACGTTGGCCTGGTTGTGTCATCGCGCGTCATGGTGAACCACTGGCATCCCAAAGGCTGGCACCTGTTCCTGGCCGCTGCCCTCCCCACTATTCCAATTCTTTGCCTTGCGTACATTGTGGCGCGCTATCTGAAAGACGAAAGAGATGAATATCAACGTGACCTGATTGTGCGCAGCCTGCTGTGGGCCACAGGTGTCGCGCTTTCACTTTCAGTCTTCTCCGGTTTTCTGCGCAGCTATGGCGTGGATACGCAACTGCCCGCATTCACGGAATTCATCGCCTTCTGGATCACGGTCGGCCTGGTGCAGGCAATCCATTCCATGATGAATCGCGGAGGAGAAGATGAATAACCATCTGCGTGATCTTCGAGCGGAACGTGGATGGTCGCAGGCATATCTCGCCGAACAACTTGAGGTGTCACGGCAGAGCGTGAATGCCATTGAAACCGGCAAGTATGATCCGTCATTGCCGCTTGCCTTCCGCATTGCAAAGCTTTTCGGCCTGCCCATCGAAACGATCTTCATCGCCGACTAAGTTCCCGAACACGTTCCAACATCATCCTGCGGCAGTGGCATAACTGCACGCCTGTCCCCTCTTGTCTTCAAAACACTTTCTGAAAGGACAACGACACCATGAACACTAACTTTCATTTTCGCGACTATGCTCTTCCTCTTGCACTGATTCTCGCGGCGCTCATGTTGCTTATGAGGCCATCGCAAGAGACTCCGCATCAGCATGCGCATACCTCTTGCACGATGGACCAGAGCTCGCCGCTGCCGCTCTAAAAACAGGAGTACACGGTACGGCATAATGCGGGTCTACTATCGACACCAGGAAGTTTTTCCGAAAGGGGTCCTCTCCCATGCCGTACCGTATCTCCCGCCGTGGATTTGGAAAACTCGCAGGCATCTTTGCTGCGGCATCCGCTTCTCCTCTTCGTCTGTTTGCAGACATGGGACAGCCACAGTCCACAACACATGCTGCAGGTCTTTCCTTCCCCAAGGGATTTCTATGGGGTTCAGCAACTGCTTCGTATCAAGTGGAAGGTGCGGTCAATGAAGACGGACGCGGCCCCAGCATATGGGATACGTTCAGCCATACCGCGGGCAAAACGCACAACGGCGACACGGGCGACGTGTCGACGGATAGCTACCATCGCTACCCGGAAGACATTGCCCTGATGAAAGACCTCGGCCTGAAGACATGCCGTTTTTCCATCGCATGGTCGCGCATCTTTCCTACAGGTAGTGGACAAGTAAATCAAAAAGGCGTCGATCACTATCGCAAGTTCTGCGAAGCGCTGCACGCCGCAGGCATTGAGCCGTACTGCACGCTGTATCACTGGGACCTGCCGCAGGCGCTGGAAGACAAAGGTGGATGGCGAAACCATGACACGGCGAAAATATTCGCGGACTACGCTGGCTACACTGCAGGCAAGCTCAGCGATCTCTGTTCAAACTTCATGACCATGAATGAGATCTGGACATTCGTGGAACTCGGTTATGGAAACGGTGTCCATGCACCCGGATTGAAACTGTCGCACGGTGAACTGGCACAGGTACGTCATCACGCTGTTCTGGGTCACGGATTGGCCGTAGGCGCAGTACGTGCCGCAGCACCAAAGGCAAAGGTAGGTGCGGCTGAAAATCTGCAGGCGATTGTGCCTGTGTATGACTCGCCCGAACAGGTAGCGGCAGCACGCAAGGCGATGGTGGAACAGAACGCTGGCTATCTGACCGTAATGCGCACAGGCAAGTACACCGATCATTACCTGAAGACGCTGGGTGCTGATGCGCCGAAGTTTACTCCTGATGAGATGAAAGCCATTGGCTCACCGCTGGATTTTCAGGGATTGAACATCTACACGCCGACCTATGCGCGCGCTGTGAACAACGAGATTGGCTACGACATTGTTGGCGCTCCGGCTTCCTATCCGCACATGGAAAGCCCGTGGCTAACGATTGGCCCTGATGCTTTGTACTGGGCGCCGAAACTGGTGCATGAAGTGTTCGGTGTAAACGAAATCTACATTACAGAGAACGGTTGTTCCTCTGCCGATGTGGTCGCAGGTGACGGCCACATTTATGACACGGACCGCGTCATGTATCTGCGCAACTACCTGATGCACTTGCAGCGTGCAGTAAGTGAAGGCGTTCCGGTGAAGGGCTACTTCCTGTGGAGCCTGCTGGATAACTACGAGTGGGCCGATGGTTATGACAAACGCTTCGGCATTACCTATGTTGATTTCAAAACACAGAAACGCACGCCGAAACTAAGCAGCGATTTCTATAAAAACGTAATCGCAAAAAACGCACTGTAAGTTATCCGGTGATGGCGTGGTCGGCGGGCATATCTTCGCCCGCCCACACCTTCTTCTGTGTCCATGCGGCATCCGCGTCCGCCCAGAACGCATGCGTGTGTGGCAGGCCCAATGGCAACCATGCCGCACTGCACAGATACAGGCTGCCGGTGGAGATATACGTTTCGCCCAGCGATGGTTGATGGCCGGCAAGACCAATTTGCAACCAGCCTTTGCTATCAAACGTGCCTGCTGCATCCAGTGTCCGATGCTGCACTGCAGTTAAGGCGCCACGAACTTGCGCTGGTTTCACATGCTCATCCAGCAGCCCACGCAACGTAACGTCTGCGAGTAACTGAAATGCACCAGCGCGATATGTGATCGAACGACCAAGTACCGGGAACGTTCCGTCCGGTCCAATCATGCGCTCCTGAATCGCAGCATAGCGCGTGGCGTGCTTCTCAATCTCGGGCCGCATGGCCTTCCACACCGTGGCTTCATCACCAAGCGTCTGCATCAGCATCAGCAGGTATGGCTGCATGACATAGCTGTTGTAGTTGTCCGCGTGAAAGTCTGGCCCATCGCCGTAGAGGCCGTCGCCTTTGTACCAGCTATGCAACGAATTGAGCGCGTAGGCAACACGCATCTTGTCGTAATCCGCGCCCAGGCGAAAGAGCAACGCTTCATCCATCGCAGAGAAGAGTACCCAGTTATTCAGGCCAGTCAAGACTTTGCGTTCCGCAATCATCGCTGCGATTGCCTGCTGCTTCGTCTTTGCAGACATCGTATCGATCAACTGCTTCGGCGCACGCAGCATGGCAAGTGCGAGGAAGGACGCATCGACCACCGTCTGCGACGAATCGCCGAAGCGCATGTAATCCGGCGACGCAGGATCAACCGCGGAAGCGATCGCTTCCTTCGCCATGGCGCGATAGCGTTCGCGCAGTTTCGTTTCACGCGCGCTTTCCCCAGACGAAGGATCGAGCTCCAGCCACGGCGCGAGGCCCATCATCAATCGACCGAGTGCCTCAAGATGTGTGCCGATGGCGCGCTCTGCTTCATGGCCTTTGACGGCTTCCACCGGCATTGTCTTACGCAGTTCCCGTTTCGAAAGCGCAGAGAGGACCGGCTCAGAAACCTTCTCAAGCCAGTTGAGCCATTGCTCGCGCGTGTTGGCTGAGATCGCAGCATCTTGTGATGACTGCGCTTTGGCGAATGCAGGCGCGATGGCGGCAAGTGTTGCGTTTCCGAGAAAGTTACGGCGATTCATCTTTGGCTATTGTCCTCGTGTGCAGCATCCTACCGCGTGCATTTGGGTGCTTGCACTTGAGGCATCCAACAGGCCCTTGCGGGCGAAGTCGTGCCTTCACGATTCATTGATATACCGCAGGCCAAAAATACACGCTTTTACAGCGAAAATAAGGTGAAAAAAGGAAGTAATTCTCTACTCACGAAATCTTCATAAAACCCGCGTCCCGACTGGCGAAAACGCGATACACTGGTAGACGTTATGCCAACGAAACAGGAACTCCTCCAGAACCCGATCCAGCACATCGACATCAAGCAGCACAACGTTGTCGCACTGGTTGATGCCATGAACCACATGGCGTACTCTTCCCGCGACCTTGCACGCGCTGCCACGATTTACGACATGATGCTGCGCGATACCGAGTGCGGCGTCATCCTCTGCCTCGCCGGATCGCTGATCTCGGCGGGCCTGAAGCAGGTCATCATTGACCTGCTGCGCAACAACATGGTGGACGCAATTGTCTCCACCGGCGCAAACATCGTTGACCAGGACTTCTTTGAGGCCCTCGGCTTCAAGCATTACGTAGCCGGCGAAGAATACAAGTACGGCGCGGGCGATGCCGAACTGCGCGAGATGATGATCGACCGCATCTATGACACGTTCATCGATGAGGAAGAGCTGCGCATTTGCGATGAAACGACCGAGAAGATCATCAACGGCATGAAGCCGGGTGCATACTCCTCGCGTGAATTCATCAAGGAGATGGGCAAGTACCTGGCTGAGAACGGTCGCACACCCAAGAACGGCAACGAAGACTCCATCGTTCTGGCTGCCTATGAGCTGAACATTCCGATCTTCTGCCCCGCATTCTCTGACTGCTCGTTCGGCTTCGGCATCGTGGCTCACCAGCACGCTCGCCAGGGCAAGCCGATGTGCTCCATCGACAGCGGCAAGGACTTCTACGAACTGACGCAGCTGAAGATTCAGAACCCGACCACCGGCCTGCTGATGATCGGCGGCGGCGTTCCGAAGAACTTCGCGCAGGACATCGTTGTGGCTGCCGACATTCTGGGAGTGGAAGCTTCCATGCACAAGTACGCGATCCAGATCACGGTTGCCGACGCTCGCGACGGTGCTCTCTCCGGCTCGACCCTGAAGGAAGCTTCTTCGTGGGGCAAGGTCGACCTGACGTGGGAGCAGATGGTATACAGCGAGGCGACGATCGCCCTGCCGCTGATTGCCGGCTACGCGTACCACAAGAAGGCGTTCGCAGCCCGCACGGGCAAGGCCTTCGCTCAGGTGCTGGAGCCGGTCACGGCGTAAGCATCCCAAACGGGAAATCGAACGGCGGTCCTTCGGGGTCGCCGTTCTTATTTGCCTAATTCCCAGATTGCAACTCAACCACACAACAAGAGTTCGGTATCCCACAGAAGCTGCATGACGTACGCCTTCTGCCAGCCGTAAGATTATTTACGACGATGCATCGCATTCTGCTGATCGACGATGAAGACGACATCCGGGAGGTCGCCTCGCTCACGCTGGAGGCAACCGCAGGATGGGAAGTGATCGCCGCGAACTCCGGTGCTGCTGGCATCCGCGTGGCGCTGGCAGAAAAGCCGGAAGCCATCCTGATGGACGTGATGATGCCCGAGATGGACGGCCCCACCACTTTTCGCGAAATGCAGAAGATTCCCGAATTGGCGAACATCCCCGTCATTCTTCTCACGGCCAAAGTGCAGGGCGTGGATCAGCGGCGGTTTTCTGACCTGGGTGTAGCCGCGGTCCTGTTCAAACCCTTCGATCCCATGACGCTGGCGCAGCAAATTGCCGATGTGCTGCACTGGGAAACCCTCGCCGCATAAGCCATGACAGAAGTCCCCATGCAGGCAGCGCTGGACGCCATCTGGAAGAAAAACCTGCCGCAAACGCGTGAGCGACTGGCCCTACTGCAGCGTGCCGCAGAACAACTCAGCACAACCCGCACCATGGACGATGATCTGCGGGCGCACGCCCTTTCCACAGCGCACAAAATGGCTGGTTCACTGGGCATGTTCGGGTTGCACAGTGCTACGGAAACCGCGCGCGCGGTTGAACACACTCTCGATCACGAGGGTCTTCCGCAGCCTGAGCGACTGCAGGAGCAGGTAAACGCCCTCGCAGCCGTTCTTGCCTCTCATCTGAGCGAAGAAACAGGCTGATAAAAATAGTGAGGCGACCGATAGTGGTTTCGTGCTAATCCTACTGGCATGATTCTTCATGCTTTGTTGGTATGGCTCCTGAGTGCGCTCTCGCTTGTTATCGCGGCGTACCTCCTTCCTTCGGTGGAGATCGATTCGTTTGGCACGGCGCTGATTGCGGCTGTGCTGATCGGCCTGCTGAACGCAACGTTGGGATTCCTGATCCGCGTGGCAGCATTCCCTGTCACGTGGCTGCTGCCCGGCTTGATGTACCTGATCTGTGACGCGATCATGATTTACATCGTGTCGCGTTTTCTGCGAGGGTTTGCCGTGAAGAACTTTATGGCGGCATTTCTTTGCGCACTGATCGTTGCCATTGTGAACGTTCTTCTTTCCTACATCGTGTAACGACGGGCGGGGGCACGGTAGACTCGGTTCTATGAAGGCTGTTGGCTACCACACCCCCCTCCCCATCGACGACCCGGACGCATTGCTGGACATTGAACTGGAGATGCCTACAGTGCGCGACCGTGACCTGTTGGTAGAGGTCCGGGCGATTTCCGTGAACCCTGTCGACATCAAGCAACGCAAGAGCGCCAAGCCCGACCCCGGCAAGGAGTACAAGGTGCTGGGATGGGATTGCGCCGGTGTGGTTGTGGGCACCGGCAAGCTGACCTCCATGTTTAAGAAGGGCGACGAGGTCTACTACTCGGGTTGCATCGCCCGGCAGGGCGCCAATGCCCAGTTTCATTCCGTAGATGAACGCATCGTGGCGATCAAGCCAAAGCGACTGAGCTTCGCGGAAGCAGCTGCACTTCCACTGACTTCGCTGACAGCCTGGGAGATTTTGTTCGACCGCTTTGGTGTGGAGCAGCGGCGCATTGGCTACGGCGCACCGCGCAAGGGATCGATCCTCATCATTGGTGCGGCAGGCGGCGTGGGCTCCATGCTGATGCAGATTGCGTCGCACATGACACCGTTGACCGTTGTTGCAACAGCATCGCGCCCGGAGACCACCGAGTGGTGCCGACAGATGGGTGCGGATTACGTCATTGACCATCATCGCGACATCCGCACGCAGATGCAGGAACTGGGGCTTGGCGAAGTGGAATACATTGCCCTGCTTTCCGCCACGGATACGCACTATCCCGGCATCGCTGAACTGCTTGCCCCACAGGGAAAGATCGCCATCATTGACGATCCGCAAAAGCCCGTGGATGCACGTCCGCTGAAGCGCAAGAGCGCATCCATCTGTTGGGAGTTCATGTTCACGCGCAGCTACTACGAGACGCCGGATATCCTTCGCCAGCATGACTCGCTTACGGAAGTCAGTAAGCTGATGGATCTGGGCACGCTGAAGACCACCATGACGCAGAGCTATGGCACGATCAATGCACAGAACCTGAAGATGGCGCATGCATGGATTGAGAGTGGACGCTCAATCGGCAAAATTGTTCTGGAAGGCTGGGAGTAATGACGAGTAAACGCGTGCCGCTTTTCGATCCAGCGGTACAGCCCTCGTCATGGAATCAGCGCCTTGCAGCTAGCGAATTTGCCGTGCACTACTCCAGCTTCCCGGACGGCTTTACCGGTTCACCATACTGCGATGTGTTCGCCTCAGTAGCCGAAGCAGAGGCATATGCGCAGAACTATGTGAACGAGCATCCACAGGTTCGCTGTCGCGTGTATGACGCGCATGGGCTTGTGGGAGCTCCGCTGTTTGAAGTTGCAGGAAAGTCGTACAAAGGCGAAAGCAATCTGAGCCACTTCCGTCGTTGGGTTGGCAGCGTTCTATTTGTCGTGGGATCGATCCTCTTCTCCATGGATGTCTTTCAGGACTACCGATTGCTGTGGCCATCCACCATTGGCTCCCGCCTGGCGATTCCCGGCGCGCTGCTATTGGTGACGGAAGGGCTCGTAATGCTGACCGCACGCCATGACGCGAAGAAGAAAGCCGCGGCAACATCGTAAGCACGCATGAATCCTCTTCTTGTTTCCATGCTGGTAGTGCTGTCCACGACGCTGCTGTGCGGATGGATTGCACGAAGGCTGGGGCAAGCCAGCGTGATTGGCGAAATGACCGGCGGCATTCTGCTGGGGCCAACATTGCTCGGTCGGCTCCTACCTTCCACGTGGCATGCGCTCTTTACTCCCGCGACGCTTAGCGCATTTGATGTACTCAGCACGCTAGGCCTGGTGTTGTATCTGTTTCTGATTGGCAGTTCTCTGGACTACAGCCACATGCGTCAGCAGAAGAAGACCGCGGCTGCAGCGGGGCTTGCCAGTCTGTTGTTGCCGTTTGCTCTGGGAGTCATAATTGCGAGGCCAACGATGGCACGCTTCCCCACATCGGCTGCGGTACTTCCCTTCACATTGTTCCTCGGCATTTCTCTCAGCATCACCGCGTTTCCTGTGTTGGCAAGAATCCTGGAAGAGCGCGGGCTTATGTCCACGCCGTTAGGCGTAACAGCGTTGTTGTGTGCTGCGGCTGATGACGTTTGCGCATGGATGTTGCTGGCAATCGCGATGTCCATCATGCCGCACAGTGGCAGCACACTTTCCATGCCACTGCGTATGGTGTTATTCGCTGCATATCTTCTTGTGGCGTTTATTGTGGCACGTGGCACGCGTGCCATTGCAAACCGTTATCGCGATCGTTCGCTTCCAGCATCGACCGTTGCAGGTGCGGTATTGGTGGCATTGCTCTCAGCCGCAACTACCGATGCGCTCGGTCTTCATTCTTTGTTCGGAGCATTCGTTGCAGGTCTTGCGTTCCCACGCATTCCAAAATGGCAGAAGACGCTGAATGACTCGTTGCAAGTACCAGTCACATCACTGTTGCTGCCATTCTTCTTTGCGCTTACAGGACTTCGCACTCGTCTGGATCTGTTGCAAGGTAGCGGAGTGCTTCCGTGGACGCTACTGCTCTTGCTTCTTGCAGTCGTAGGAAAGGTTGGTGGTGGAGTCATTGCTGCGCGGCCACTCGGCGAATCATGGCGCAACTCATTTGCACTTGGCGCCATGTTGAATACGCGCGGCCTCGTTGAGTTGATCGTGCTGAACATCGCTTATACACAAGGCGTGTTTGGACCAGCATTGTTTGCTGCACTGGTCGTCGTCGCGCTGGTAACCACCATCATGACTTCGCCGCTGCTGACGCTACTGCGCATTAATTATCACAACAGCGCAGCTTAGCTCTGCGTCATCTCTTTTGCATAGACCTGGTGCGTCACGCTGGGCAGCTCCTCGCCCTTATGCAGATCGCGCACGCATTGCAATATGGCGAAGTCTGCTGTCGTCATGCGTTCGCGGCTACGCAGATACTCCAGCCAGCTTTCCATCACGAAGCTTTCTTCCAGCCGCTCGGCATTATTGCCATCGCGAAACACCGCCCATCGAACCGCTCCTGTGCGAAGGCGCACTTCACGCAATTTGTGAATACGACCGACGAACTCGTTGTAGTTCTCAACGTCTACGATGTAATCCACAAGAATGCGAACCGGGCCATCCTCCGGCGCGGGCTCCAGTTCCAGGTGCGGCACTGGCCGCTTGAACTGATACGGCGTTAAGTCCGGCAGACTGCCACGCAATACATGCAGTCGCAGAGTGACAGGCATGGCTACCGCAATCAGAACAGCCGCGCTGGCCATGGAAGCGGTGACGCTGCTGTGTTCCGCAACATAACCCCAGACGAACGAACCCAGCGCCAATCCACCCTGAAAGATCATCTGATACATACCCAGCGCACGTGCCTGCACCCATCCCGGCGAAGACAACTGCACACCGGTATTCAGCGTGGCCATGGTGCAAGTCCACGCGAATCCACCGCCGATGAGAAATAAGATGTCCAGCGTGACCGAGTGGATAAACGCCAGCACTAACAATGTGGCAAGAAACTGCACGCTGGCAACTGCAAGCACTCGATCCGCAGAGAACTTCGCACGAATGCGCGGCAACGCAACAGCCGCCAACACAGCGCCTAATCCCATCGAGCCATTCAACACACCGTAACCTGTCGCGCCGGATATGTAATGGCTATGTATAAACTCACGCCGTGCAATCAGCGACAGCAGCGACCATACCGCAGCAGCTGAAAACGTGAAGAGGAACGCACGCAGAAAAATTGCCTGCAATACAGGCGCATAACGCAGATAGCGCAGCCCCGTGCCGACCGAACCAAAGATGCGTTCGGCGGGCAGAGCGCTTTTGAACATCGGCTTGCGCTTCCACTTGTACAGCACCCAGATCACTGCCGCGAAAGAGCCCGCATTCAGAGCGAAGACCCATCCAGCGCCGGTGCTTGCCTTCACAAACAGGGCCACCATGAGACCGCCCATAGCCGGGCCAACCGCGCGTGCAAGATTATTGCTGGCAGAAGCAAGTGCGACGGCGTTCGGAACTTCTTCGCGCGGCACCAACTCCGGCACAATCGCCTGCCATGCAGGACTGTTCATGGCAGAACCCACGTTCATTAGGAACGTAAGTGACAGCAGCGCCATAGGACCGATGACACCGAATAGCGCCAGCACCGCCATCATAAAGACGGCAACCATCTGCCACGCCTGCCAGAAGATCAATAGTCTGCGGCGCTCGAAAATGTCTGCTGTAGCTCCCGCAAACAATCCGAGCATCAATACCGGCAAGCTGGCTGCGGTCTGCATAGACGCAATCAGCAATGGCGACCCTGTAAGCGCTGTCATCAACCATGTGGCGGCCGTGTCCTGCATCCACGTGCCCACGTTGGATACGGTGGAAGCAATCCAGCGATCACGAAACAGCGGTATCTTCAGTGGGCCAAAGCCGTTGGCCTGTGGGGGACGCGGCGCTGCTGCAGCCGCCGCAATCACTGGAACGGATGATTCTTCAACGGTGTCCTGGCTTGCTTCTGGATTCATGCTCTCTCTTTGCTAGATGCAGAATGCAGCACTCGCGCAATCTGCACAATGCAAAAGGCCGGACTCGAGTCCGGCCTTTTTACAAACGGATAACACCTTACTTCTTCGCCTTACCTAGCGCTAATTCAATCAACGCCTTCTCTTCCAGGTCGTGCGCCTTGGCCGAGCCGGTTGCAGGGGTGGCTGCAGCCGAACGAGACACACGCAGCACGCGGCGATTACCCGCCGTGCGCTTCAGCAACGGATACGCATACGTGAGCGGTCCCATGTTCGCAGGTTCTTCCTGCACCCACACAACCTCTTCCGCGTTGGGATACATTTCCAGCGCCTTTGCCAACGCCTCTTCCGGCCACGGATAAAGCTGTTCCACAAACACAATCGCCGTCGAGTAATCGCCACGCTTCGCGCGCTCTACACGCAGGTTGTGGCCAATCTTGCCAGAACAGACAAGGATGCGACGCGGATCCTTTGCTTCAGTATCCGCAAGCACCGTCTGGAACTTCTCTGCGCTGAAGTCTGCAATGGGTGACACTGCATCCGGGTGGCGCAGCATCGACTTCGGCGTGAACACAATCAGCGGCTTGCGATACTCGCTCATCGCCTGGCGACGCAGCAGAAGGAAGTACTGCGCTGCATTTGACGGCTGCGCAACATACATGTTGTCCGTCGCGCAAAGCTGCAAATAACGCTCAATGCGTGCGGACGAATGCTCTGGCCCCTGCCCTTCATAGCCATGCGGCAACAGAAGAACCACACCACTCAGCAAGCCCCACTTCGCTTCACCTGCCGCAATGAACTGGTCCATGATGATCTGCGCGCCGTTGGCGAAATCACCAAACTGCGCCTCCCATAGCACCAATGCTTCCGGATAGTCGCGAGCATAGCCATACTCAAAGCCCAGAACACCGGCTTCGCTCAGCATGGAGTTGTACGCCTCAAAGCGGCCCTGCTTATCCGAAATATGTTGCAGCGGCGACCATCGCTTCTCCGTCTCGGTATCCGTGAAGAAGCTGTGACGCTGATTGAACGTGCCGCGCTGCGAATCCTGTCCAGAGAGACGCACAGGCGTTCCCTTCTCCAACAGCGACGCATACGCCAAAAGCTCTGCCGTGCCGTAATCAAACGGCTTGGCGCCATTGCCCATCTCTTCGCGCTGCTTCAGCAGAGCCTTAATCTTGGGATGGATGTTGAAGCCTTCCGGCGTCTTCAGCAGAAGCTGCGCCAACCGCGTGATTTCCGCTGCAGGCAAGCCTGTCTTCGTGGGTTCATCCGCAGGCAGATAACCGCCCTTGTAGTTGTCCCAATACTTCGGCAGCGACGACAGATGCGGCACATGCTGCGCCTGCTTACCCTCTGCCTGGTCTGCAAGAAACTTCTCGCTGATCTCCTTGATCTCTGCCGTTGCATCCACGCCAATGCGTTCTGCATAGCTCTTGTAGAGCACCGGCGTTTCCTTGATCTTCGCGTAGCGGCGCGGCTGCGTCACAGTCGGATCATCCACTTCGGAATGACCGTGACGACGATAGCCGATGAGATCGACAACAACATCCGAACCAAACGTAGCGCGGTACTCCGCTGCAATCGCTGCTACACGCACCACCGCATCCGGGTCTTCCGCGTTCACATGGAAGATGGGAATTGGCAGACGCTTGGCCATATCGGTAGCGAAGCGCGACGAGTTCGATTCCTGCGGCTCCGCGGTGAATCCAAGCAGATTGTTCACGACAATTTGAATCGTGCCGCCAACGGTATAACCGCTGATGGTAGCCAGATCCAGCGTCTCTGCCCAGATGCCCTGTCCTGCGAACGCCGCATCACCATGAATGATGATGGGCAACACCTTCTTCGGACCCTCTTCGCCAATGCGTACCTGACGTGCACGCGCGCGACCCATAATGACAGGATCAACTGCCTCAAGATGCGAAGGGTTCGATGCCAGGTGAAGGTCAATCGTCTTGCCTGTCGGCGAAGTGTATGTGCCCGTTGCACCCTGGTGATACTTCACGTCGCCGCCGCCCAGATGGCTACGCGGATCGACGTCTTCAAACTTGGTAAAGATATCGGCAGCGCTGCGGCCTACCGTGTTCACCATCACGTTCAAACGACCGCGATGGTTCATAGCAAACAGACAGACATCCACACCCAGTTCCGACGACACCTCAAAGGTGCGATCAAGATACGGAACAAGCGCCGTCAGGCCTTCCAATGAAAACCGCTTCGTCCCCAGATAACGCTGCTGGATGGTCTGCTCAAAGAGGTCGGCCTTGATGAGCTGCGTCAGCGTCTTCGCCTGCTGCTGAGGCGTCTCAACGTGCGTCTGCTCCATCTTCTTCTGAAGCCACTCACGCTTCTCCGGCGATGCAATGTGCGAGAACTCAAGCGCAATGTTGCCGCAGTAATAGCGGCGCGCCTCTACTGCAATGGCATCAGAGCCTTCCGGCAGATCAATAGGAAATGGCTCCTGTGGCAGGTACTGCTTCAGGGGATCCAGCGTCGCCTGCAGATAACCCCACCGGCGAAAAATTTCAAACACTTCCATCCGCAACTGCGGATTGCTGTTGTCCTGTTCCTGTGTTGCCACCGCTGCCGCCTGCTTCCCGTTCGCCTTCGCCCTGGTTGCCATGCATCCTCGATTTCGTGCCTATAAGGATAGACCTTCCAAACGACGGCTGGGGAGGTGGCATTGTGCGGTTTACGGTGTCAATGTTCGATATTCGCACCGAACTTCCCGAAAATCCCACATAAATGAAATCGGGGTGTATGGGCCGATTTCTTGAACTCGCCCCTACACCCCGGAACCTCCATGATTGCCTTTATTTAGGCCGGGTCGGCGTGAAACCCATAGGTTTCATAGCGCGTGGTCAGCTTTCCTTCTTTGACAGTGCAGACGGTGAAGCCTTCCGGCGTGCCCTCGTGGATGCCCTTCCACCAGTTGCCAGACACAGCGCCTCCGGTGATGTAGGTAATACCGTTGAACTCAACGCGTTCGTTCACGTGCGTATGCCCTTGCAACACGCCGATGACATTGTGCTTTGCCAGCAGCGGCAGAATCTCGTATGTGTTGGAAACGGACAAGCCATTGTGAGCCGGCGGCGTAGCTGGAGGCGCAGAGTACTGGCCGTACGCCGTGATCAGCGGAATATGTGAAACAAGGATCACCGGAGTCGTTGGCGATACCTTTGCCAAATCGGTGCGCAACCACTGCAACTGTCCTTCATCGAGGAAGCCGAAGTACGTGCGCTCCGGCGCGAAGCCGATGGAATCCAGGATGATGAAGTGAACGCCCTTGTAGTCGAAGCTCTGGTAGCGTGGGCCGATCTTGTCTTCAAAGAAACTCTTGCCGTAGTTCGGATCGGTTAGATCAATACCGCTCTTCGGGAAGAGCCCAATCACATCATGGTTGCCCATCGTGTGATAGACCTTCAGTCCCAACTGCTGTTCCGTCTCGCCATACAAATGAAACAACTCCTGCGAACGTGAGAGTGGCACAGCGAGTCCGTCGAAGATGTGATCACCGCCCTGAATCGCAAAGTCTGCATGCAACATGCGCGCCTTCTTGAAGGCCATGCTGCAACCTTCTGTGGCATGTAGCTCTGGTTGGATGTGTGTATCCGTCATGAACAGAAAGCTGAATTCCTCCGTTGCAGCAGGTGACATAGCGAACGAAGGCAACGAGGATGCAGCAACTCCAGCCGCAGTTAGTGAGAGGAAACGACGACGATCAAGATTCGGCATGTGCGGAGTCTACCCTCCGTCCATGAACTTTCTGAAAAGAAAAGAACTTCAACGGACTACAGCACTTTCATCAAGCACGCTATGCCGATTCGCGCCGTACTCTGCCGCTCCTCGCAACGGCATAATCCGGCGTATCTTGCGCGAAGACTTTTGCTCATCTCGCTCGCTATCCTAACTGCCGGTTATTGTCCGCTTTTTTACCGGTTATTTACCGGTATTTCCTTTCTTCCCCTGCCAAAACAACACCACAGGCACCGAACAAAAATCACAACAATATGCGCTGCCTGCGATTCCCCTTTTTGAGGCTTAGGATCTTAATGCGATCTCATCCGTTTTTTCGGAACCCCGTTCTATACGCTTCGCTTGTTCCCCTATTTTCCGTTGCAGCACTTGCCCAAGGCGGCAGTGCAGTACTAAGCGGCACGGTGACCGATGCCAGCGGCGCGGCCGTCCCCAACGCGCACGTGACCGCCACCAATGTGGACACCAACCTGGTATTGAATGCCGATTCCAACGGTTCCGGTCTCTATCGCTTCCCGACGATTCCGCCGGGACGTTATGTCATCTCCACGAACGTAAAAGGATTTCAGAAATTCCAGCAGACAGGCGTTGTACTGACTGTTAGTCAACAGGCAACGATCGACATTGGCCTGCACGTGGGCAGCGAATCAGAAACGGTGAACGTAACCGCTGGCGCACCGTTGATGAACACCACGAACGCCGAAGTCAGCAACACTGTGAGCGAACACGCCATCCGCGAACTGCCTTTGAATGGTCGCGACCCTTCCAGCCTTGTACTGCTGTCGCCCGGTACGGTGAATGTGTTGAATACAGGCGCAGGCACACTGCAGGGTGAGACCACGTTCCCCAATGAAAGCGGTGCATCTGCAGGCGGTGGACGTCAGGGCAGCACGCTGTATCTTCTGGATGGTGTTCCGAACATGGACACCTACATGTCGCTCTCTGCACCGACACCCAATGCCGATGCCACCAGTGAGTTCCGCGTCATCTCCAACAACTTCGACGCGCACTATGGCTTCTCACCAGGCGCGGTTGTTTCGATTGACACCAAGAGTGGTACTAACGCTCTGCATGGTGGTGCATTTGAGTTCCTGCGCAACAATGCGCTGAACTCCGCAGACTACTTTTCAAAGCAAGTCGATTCGCTGAAGCGTAATCAGTTCGGCGGCTTCCTGGGTGGTCCTGTCATCAAGGATCGTCTGTTCTTCTTTGGCAACTATCAAGGCACGCGTCAGTCCACCACGTCCACTGCGAACAGCACAAACACGCCGACAGCAGCCATGTTGAATGGTGACTTCTCTGCGTATCCCAAGACGTTGACCGGTGGCTTCGTCAACAATCGCATTGATCCGTCACTCTTCAATCCTGCTGCAGTGCAGATTGCAAAAACAGCACTGCCACTGGGCCAGGATCCCGCCAGCGGTCTGGTGTACTACACCGTTCCCAAGACCATTGAGACATACAACGAAGGCACAGGCCGTATTGATTACACACCGAACGACAAGCATCGCCTGACGCTGCGCAGCTTCATCCAGTACTACAACCGCAGCGAAGCCGCGACGCCCGGCAACATCCTTGCGCTGAACACAGGCAAGCAGGGTAAGTTCTTCAATGAAGTGTTGAATCACACGTGGACCGTCACTCCCAGTCTCATCAACGCATTGTCGCTCTTCTGGAATCAGGAGCATGTCTACAACGTGGGCCAACCACTGGACAATGCAGGTTCACCGTTCTGCCTGTCTCGCTACATCAACGTGAATGAACCCGCAGGCACTTGCTACAGCGAAGGCTTGAATGCCAGCGGCGGCTTTGGTCTACAGTACTCCGAATACACAGGCGAGATGCGCCGTTCGTGGGGCTTCTCTGACTTCATCACCAAGATCGTTGGCAATCACACCATCACCGCAGGTGTAGACCTATGGCATCAGCGCGCACGTGAGCTGACGTACTATCCCGCAGCGCCCATCATCAGCTTCAACGGCTATTCCACCGGCTTCGGTCTTGCAGATTTCCTCCTTGGTCGTGTCAGCACATACACACAGGGCGCAGGTGAAATTGCCGATGTCAGTGGCAATCTTCTTGGCGTGTACGCGCAGGATCAGTTCAAGCTGCGTTCCAACATCACTGTTACTGCAGGTCTTCGTTGGGATCCGAATCTGGCTCCGCAATCGAAGGATGGTCGCGGCGCTGTGTGGAATCCGGGACAGCAGAGCACTGTCTTCCCGAACGCTCCCACCGGCCTCGTCTTCCCCGGCGATAACGGGGTAAGTGCTGGCCTTGCGCCCAACACCTATGGCTACTTTGAACCGCGTCTCGCCGTAGCGTGGCAGGTGCATCCCAAAACGACCTTCCGTGCAGGCTTCGGTCTGTTCACGGCGCCGCTGCCATACTCTTCGTACAACCACGTTGCAGACGTAACCCCGTTCAGCCCCACATACACGCTGAATGAGACCGCAGCGTCACCGATCGATTTCTCCAACCCGTGGGCAAGCTACCCCGGCACAGGCGGCGTGAGTCCGTTTCCGCCGTTTGTGTATTCCGGCGGTACACCGCCCAGCAACTCCACCTTCCCTTCACCCACGTCCGTTCCCGCAGCATTCACACCAAAGTTCAAGCTCGGCATGACGCAAAGCTGGAACGCATCCGTGGAGCAACAGCTTGGCAATGATGTAGTGCTGCACCTGGCTTACGTTGGCAGCCAGAGCTATCACCAGTCACTGATTCTGGACGCGAATCCTGGCCAGACATCGGGCGCAGCGTATGGCATCCGTCCCATGTCCAACTTCGGTCAGATCCTCACGATCCAATCCATCGGCACGGCCAGTTACAACTCGCTGCAGGCGCAGATTGAAAAGCGCTTCTCACATAACTTCCAGGCGCAATCCAGCTTCACCTGGTCAAGAAACCTGGACATTGCGTCCAGCGGCAATGCTTCATTCACCAGCAGCATCGCAAACCCATACAACATCCGCTATAACCGCGGTATCTCTGACCTGAACGTGCCGCTGGTCTCTGTCACGAACCTTGTCTACACAACACCCGCGCTGCACGGATGGAACAGCATCGCACGTGGCGTGCTGGGCGAGTGGGAGATCAGCGCCATCTACACCTTGCAGTCGGGTCGTCCCTTTGGCATCTCCGGCGGCACAGGCAATAATTCCGGTGCGCAGGAAGGCGGAGACCGCGCCGACTATGTACCCGGCGTGGTTGTGCAAACGCATCAGGGCAGCAAGCAGCAGTGGCTGAATCAGTACTTCACCACTGCGGCCTTCACAACCAATGCTGTCGGAACGTTCGGCAACACCGGTCGCAACATCCTGAAAGGGCCGGGCGTGAACTATAGCGATGCAGCCATCATGAAGAATTGGACCGCACGCGACCGCTACCATCTGCAATTCCGCTGGGAGCTGTTCAACGCCTTCAACCACACCAGCTTCAGCACACCCAATAACAACCCCACCAGCGGAACCTACGGCCGCATCACCGGAACCGGCCCAGTCGCGCCCCGTGTAATGCAGGCGGGACTGAAACTCACCTTCTAACGCTTCAAAACAACGCAACAACTAAAAGAAGGGCCGAAATTCGGGCCCTTCTTACTTTTCCTGGAACATCGCAGGAACAAAACACCGCGGAAGATCAGCCATTTCGCACGCAAAATACGAGAGGGGCCGAAAATCGGCCCCTCTCGTAATGTTCTGAAAATTTGCTTAGCGATCTTTCGATGCAGCGATCTTCTCTTCTGCCACGCGAATCTCTGCGCGGGCATAGTCGTACTTCGCAGCGTCATCGCCTGCCTGAGCCCAATCCTTCTCGGCGTCAGCCAGTTCCTGTTGCGCCTTGGCAGCGTCGATCTCTTCCGGCTTCAGCGCCGTCTCTGCGAGAACGGTTACGCGCTCCGGAAGGACTTCGACAAATCCCCAGGCTACGAAGAGCTTCGCATTACCGGAGTTGCCGCCATGGAGCTTCACTTCGCCCGCGCCCAGTTCTGCAAGCAGCGGTGCAGCGCCGTACAGCGCTTCAATGTAGCCAGAGAGAGCGGGCAGCTCAATCGCGTCCGCCGTGGTGTCAATCAGAACGCGGTCCGGCGTAACGATGCGGACTGCGAGCTGGCCGGAATGTGTGGTTGCGTCTGCCATTTAGCTTTTCGCTCTTAGCTTCTAGCTCTTAGCTAGAGCAATGTGTAGGTGCGGACTGCTTCAACTTTTTTGAAGCAGTCCGCAAAGTTTCAATTCGCCAACAGCATAGCTAAGAGCGAAGCTCATAGCCAAAAGCTGTTCTTACGCGTTTGCCTTCATCTTCGCTGCGGCTTCCAGCACTTCCTCGATGCCGCCCTTCATGTAGAAGGCCTGCTCGGGGATGTCGTCATGCTTGCCTTCGATGATCTCCTTGAAGGAGCGCACCGTATCGGCGACCTTGACGTACTTGCCGGGGTTGCCGGTGAAGACTTCAGCCACGTGGAACGGCTGCGACAGGAAGCGCTGTACCTTACGTGCACGCGACACGGTCAGCTTGTCGTCTTCGCTTAGTTCGTCGATACCCAGGATGGCGATGATGTCCTGCAGATCCTTGTAACGCTGCAGAATGCCCTTCACCTGCTGGGCCACTGCGTAGTGCTCTTCGCCCACAACGCGCGGGGTGAGAATACGCGATGTAGAAGCCAACGGATCGACGGCCGGATAGATACCGATTTCCGTCAGCGCACGGTTCAACACGGTGGTCGCGTCCAAGTGGGCAAAGGTCGTCGCCGGAGCGGGATCGGTCAAATCGTCGGCGGGCACATAGATGGCCTGCACGGACGTAACGGAACCCTTCTTCGTGGACGTGATGCGCTCCTGGAGCTGGCCCATCTCGCTGGCGAGGTTCGGCTGGTAACCCACAGCAGAAGGCATACGGCCCAGCAGCGTGGAAACCTCAGAACCCGCCTGCGTGAAGCGGAAGATGTTGTCGATGAACAGCAGCACGTCCGAGCCTTCTTCATCACGGAAGTGTTCCGCGATGGTCAGACCGGTCAGCGCCACGCGCAGACGCGCACCCGGCGGCTCGGTCATCTGGCCGTAGATAAGAGCGGCCTTGGACTTGCGCCAGTCGTGCGGATCGATAACGCCCGACTCCTGGAATTCCATCCACAGATCGTTGCCTTCACGGGTACGCTCGCCAACGCCAGCGAACACCGAGAAGCCACCGTGCTGCATGGCAACGTTGTTGATTAGCTCCTGAATCAGAACCGTCTTACCTACACCAGCACCGCCGAAGAGGCCGATCTTACCGCCCTTCAAGAAGGGCTGGATCAGGTCAACGACCTTAATGCCCGTCTCGAACATCTCTTCGCCCGTAGCCTGCTCGTCGAACGCAGGTGCCTGGCGATGGATGGGCTTACGAACTTCCGTCTGCACGGGGCCAAGCTCGTCCACGGGTTCACCGATCACGTTGAGCACACGGCCCAACGTCTCGCGGCCCACGGGAACCATGATCGGGTTGCCGGTATCGATAGCCTTCATGCCACGCACCATGCCCTCCGTCGCTTCCATAGCAACGGTACGCACGCGACCTTCGCCCAGGTGCTGCTGCACCTCAACGATGACCGACAGCGGGGTCGGAATGTCGAAGCCTTCGGACGTGATGCGCAGCGCCTGATAGATAGGCGGCATGTGCTTCTCGTCGAACTGGATATCAACGGCCGGGCCGCTGATCTGAATTACTTTGCCAATGTTCTCTGCCATAAGTCTTGTCTTTCCGAAATCTGAAACGCTGGAGCGTTCTGTAACGATTCCCTCAAACTCTTTACATCTTGCTCGTACTTCTTACACTGCTGCTGGTTCAACTTCACCAGCCAATCTTTTCGGGCAGAAGCCGCGATCTTTGGAAGTCTCAACTCCACAAGTCTGCAATTTTCCGCATCCATTATCAGAAGCTGCGCTCGTACTTCGAGTCCCCGGTTGGCCACTGTGAACCAGTCTAGCTTCTTAGATTCACTGTCCCAGCTATCCCTCGATCGCTTTACTTCTTCTTCGCTACCAAACCTTACTTTTTCAGACTGCTCAATAAACTGCTGTGCTTTCCTTCTTCCAGAAGGCGTGAGCCATCTGAAAGTTACAAATTCGTACAACATAACGGCTAGACAAAAAGTTACGAGTGCTAGCACGATCCGTACTACAGACCACAAAATCCGTTTATCTGTCCGCCGCGACCAAATCTCTTTCATGAGAATTGATTGTGCGGAGTTCATTAAACAGCCGACGCTCCCGAAACGATCTCGATAATTTCCTTGGTGATGGCTGCCTGACGCACGCGGTTCATGGTCAGTGTCAGCGAATCAATCATGTCGCTCGCGTTGCTGCTGGCGGCGTCCATGGCCGTCATACGGGCGGCGTGTTCGCTGGCGCTGGATTCCAGCAGCGCATGGTAAATCTGCGTGGTCACATAACGCGGCAGCAGGTGCTTGAACAGCTTCGCCGGCTCCTGGTCGTAGATGTAATCCACGTCCGCCGTGCCAAACTTCTTCGCTTCGCGGTCCAGTTCCGTCTCTTCCGGCTCGTTGATGGAGACGCCCGAAGTTGCAGCAGCGCGAGCCGTAGCTTCCTTCTGCTCTTCCGTCATCTCTTCCGCAGCCGTGATCTCCTGAGAACCAAGCTTGCGGATGGGGAGGAGTTTCTCCACCACAACACGCTGCGCGATCACGCTCTTGAACTCGTTGTAGACGATGTAAACGGAATCGATCTCGCCACGCTCGTAGCGGTCAATGATCGAATGCGCAGACTTGTCCACTTCCGTGAAGTTCAACTTCGTCAGCAGGAAACCAAGATCCTTGGTGATCTCAATCGGCGCCTTGCGCTCGCGGAGATCTTCAATGTGGTGCGAGATGCCGATGGGCTCATCATGCTCCTCATCGACATGCTTCCACACAGCTTCCGGATACTTGCGCTTGAACAGGTCACGCGACTTGCGGCCGACCGTCTCAACGTCAATGTTCTGCTCGCCCGGACGCGGATCGTCTTCCGTCACCTGCTTCGGTTCGCGACGATAGTCGATGAACTTCTGCGCGGCTTTGCCGATGTTGGAGTTGAATGCGCCTGCGAAGCCCTTGTCGCCTGCGACGACCAGCAGCAGCACATTCTTCTCTTCGCGCTCCACCAGCAGCGGATGCATGACATCGCCGTTGCCTTCTTCGCCGTAAAGAGCAGCACGGCGAACCAGCGACTGCAGTACGTTAGCCAGCATCTGCGCATACGGACGTGCCTGCAACGCACGCTCCTGCGCACGGCGCAGCTTCGCCGCCGAGACCATCTTCATGGCCTTGGTGATCTGCCGCGTGTTTTTCACGGAGCGAATGCGCCGCTTTAGATCCAGTACGTTTGCCATTCGTTTAGTACTTTTCCGAAACCTTGCGAATCTCTTCCTGCCAGCGGCGTTCCTGCTCACCCACGGAAACGCGTGCCTCGATTTCCTGCTGTTCTGCCTGCACCCGGCCCAGATCGTGCGAATGAATATCAAGCCGGTGATGCAACTGTTTCATCCGGCGTGTCTGCATCCAGTGCGACCAGGTCAGAAACGCCACATTGAGAACTGCGAAAGCTACTACGAGGACTACGACCGAGGTCGTCATGGGAATAACCTTTGGCTGGGCCGGGCGGAAGCATCTGCTCCCAACCCGGCGATTCCTGTTATGCCGTCGCCAGGGCTGGCTTCTTATCCTGAAGCCCGGCCTTGAACGAAGCCTTGTAATCATTGATGGCGTTGGTCAGGTTCTTGGTGATCTCGTCATCCAGAGCCTTCTTCGTCATGATGGCGTCCAGAATCGACTGACCGGTGGTCTTCATGTACTCGTGGAAGCCTGCCTCGAACGCCTGCACCTGCTTCACATCGATGTCGTCCAGCAGACCCTTCGTTCCAGCAAACACAATGGATACCTGCTGTGCAGCGGTAAGCGGCTGGAACTGCGGCTGCTTCAGAATCTCAACCAGGCGCGAACCACGGTTCAGCTGCTTCTGCGTCGCGGGGTCCAGGTCCGAACCGAACTGCGCGAAGGCAGCCAGTTCGCGGTACTGCGCCAGATCCAGCTTCAGGGTCGCACCCACCTGCTTGGTGGCCTTCATGGCAGCCGCGAAACCTACACGCGACACCGAAAGACCTACGTTCACAGCTGGACGGATACCGGAGTTGAACAGATCGGTTTCCACGAAGATCTGACCGTCGGTGATCGAAATCACGTTGGTCGGAATGTACGCGGACACGTCACCAGCCTGTGTCTCGATGATCGGAAGAGCCGTCAGCGAACCGCCGCCCAGCTTGTCCGAAACCTTCGACGAACGCTCAAGCAGGCGCGAGTGGAGATAGAACACGTCGCCCGGGTATGCTTCGCGGCCCGGAGGACGACGCAGCAGCAGCGAGATTTCGCGGTATGCCACGGCGTGCTTCGAGAGATCGTCGTAAATGATGAGGGCGTGCTTGCCGTTGTCGCGGAAGTACTCGCCCATTGCGGTTGCCGCGTAAGGAGCGAGGTAGCTCATCGGAGCCGGCTCAGAAGCCGTTGCGGCCACAACGATGGTGTACGCCATCGCGCCGTGCTCTTCCAGAGTCTGCACCACCTGTGCCACGGACGAACGCTTTTGACCAACTGCACAGTAGATGCAGATGAGGTCGTTCTTCGCCGAGTTCAGGATGGTATCCAGAGCGATGGCAGTCTTGCCCGTCTGGCGGTCGCCAATCAGCAATTCGCGCTGGCCACGGCCGATCGGAATCATGGTGTCGATGGCCTTGATGCCGGTAGCCATCGGCTCCGTCACCGACTTACGATCGATAACGCCAGGTGCCAGGCGCTCCACGGGCGACGAGTGCGGCGTATTGATGGGGCCCTTGTCGTCGATAGGCTGGCCGAGCGCGTTCACCACGCGTCCAATCAGAGCCTCGCCCACGGGTACGGACATGATCTTGCCGGTGCGCTTAACCTCTTCGCCTTCCGCGATTTCCGTATAGTCACCCAGGAGAACCGCGCCCACCTGATCTTCATCCAGGTTCATCGCCAGACCGGCGACACCCTTCGGAAATTCAAGCAACTCACCAGCCATGACCTTATCCAGGCCGTGGATGCGTGCGATACCGTCACCCAGCGAGATGATCGTGCCGACTTCATCGACTGCAATCTTCTGTTCGTAGTTCTCGATCTGCTGACGAAGCAGTTCTGTAATCTCGTCTGCCTTGAGCTGTGCCATGTGTCTCTTTCGTCTCCTGCGCCGATCTACTGGCGCTTGAAAAAACCTAATACTGCAAAACTTTTCTTAAGCGCCTGCCAGATGCCGCTTCAACTGCTGCAACTGCCCGCGAACCGAGCCATCGTACACCTGCGAACCGAGCTTAATCACCGCTCCGCCCAGCAACGACGCATCCTGCAACCACGTGACGCGAACGCGGCTACCTGCCAGCGCTCCCGCCTTGCTGCCCAGCAACTGCTTCTCGTCTTCCGAGAGCTGCTTCGCCGTAACAATTTCTGCCTCGGCAATGCCGTTCGCCTGGTCGGCCAGCGTGCTGAACTCAGCAGCGATGTCCTTCAGCGATTCCAGACGACCGTGATCCATCAGGACAGCAATAAAGTTGCGAACAGTCTTATCCAGACCCACACGGCCGGAAACAGCATCCAGAACTTTAACCTTGTCCTTGTGATCCAGAGCCGGGTTCAGCAGAAACTCGCGGAGTTCGCGGCTGCCATCTAACGTTGCGGCAAAGTCTGCAACCTGCTGGCGAACACTGTCAATGTTCAGATTCTGCGCAGCAGCAACCTGCTGGAATGCGCGCGCGTAACGAAGTTCGAAGGCGGCCATAATTAGTTCCGGCTCCCTTCTGCGCCCGGCTTAACAGAAGACAGGCGGCCCGCAAACGATTCGATCAGGATGCGGTCATCTTCCGGCGTAATGTTCAACTGCGAAGCGGCGCGATCCACAGCAATCTCAGCAGCATAGGCGCGAAGATCGCGGGTAGCAGCAGCGGATGCAGCGGCAATTTCCTGCTCTGCCGCTTCCAGAATGCGCTTTTTCTCTTCTTCAGCCTGCGCGTGAATGCGAACTTCCTCTTCCGCGGCAGCCTTGTCGTTTTCAGTACGGAGAGCGGCAATCTCGCTATCGAGCTTCGCCAGGCGTCCTTCCACAGCAGATAGGCGAGCCTTCGCCTCTTCCGTGGCTACGCGGGCTTCCACAATGTTCTTCTGAATGCCTTCAGTACGAGCGCGGAAGGCCTTCGGCAGCGCCTTTACCAGGCCAAAGCCCACAGCGCCCAGCAGAATGATGGCGTTGAACCACTCAAACACTGCGGAAGCCGTTCCCGGCTCCATGCCCAGCATGTGGCCCAGCTTGATGACCGACGGAGACTTACGGAAGGCCTCTTCGCCGCCCTCAGCTTCCTTGCGCTCCGGATTGTTCTTCTCAGGAACCGCCTCAGGCTCAAGCTTCTGACCAGAAGCCACGGAAGGCGATGCGGGAGCAGGCTCCTGGGCGTGAACAGCAGGCGCAGCCAGCGAAACCGCCAGCAGGGCTGCAAATACGAATTTCATACGGAAAATCTTCAACGGGCCACTCCCACGCCGGTTCCAGCACGATGCGGCAGGATAGCTGCCATCACCTGCTGCGACAGGGCGGCTGCCTGCGTCTCGATCTGTGCCTTTGCTTCGGCTCCGGAACGCTCCACAGACTCGCGTGCAACACCGATACGTTGCTGAGCTGCAGCGCGTGCCTCTGCCAGCGCCTTGTCGCGCGCATCGGAAGCTGCTTTCTGGCGGGCGGCACGGGCATTGAAGATTTCGCTGCGGGCATCGCGAAGACGGGTCTCGTACTCCGAGGTCTTCGCTTCCGCTGCGGCAATCGCTGCCTTTGCCTCATCCATGGCCCCGCCGGTACGGCCATGGCGATCCGCCAGCACCTTCTCCATGGGCTTGCGGACAAGCACCTGGTAGGCGGCCAGAAGGATCAGGAAGAAGATGGCGGTCGGCACGGAGCCGAGCACAAGATCGCCAAGTTGGTTCAGAATCTCTTGCATGAAGGACCGTGGGCCGGTGTCCTAAGGGAGCTCCCGTTCTCGTTCAAGCGCCCGGAGAGGGCACCCTGGCGGAGCAAAGGGGACAGCGGCAACCCCTTTGTTATACCAATCCCGGACCCTTTCGGTCAATGAATCCAGACAGTATGCGGACCTTCGACAGAGGGTTTTTCCTGTGGATTTCACGGCACTTTCACTTCCACCGGAGCCATACGATAGCCTGAATGATGGCATGGCTGAAACTTCTGGGAAACGTATTGTCATCGCGTCATTTGGATCGCTCGGCGATCTTCACCCATTTCTAGCGCTGGCAAAGCAGCTTCGCACCCGCGGCCACCACCCCGTCATAGCCACGGCTTCCTTCTACAGCGAACGCATTCAGGCCCTTGGATTTGAGTTTGAACCGCTGGGGCCAACCGTCTCCCCGCAAGATCCGGAACTGATGCATCGCCTCATGCGCACCGCGCGCGGCCCGGAATACCTGTTTCGCGAGATGTTTCTGCCAAACGTGCCGCAGATGTATGCAGATCTGGAACGCATCTGCGCTGGCGCTGACCTTCTCATCGCAGGAGAAATGGTGCTGGCAGCGCCCATCTTCGCTGAAAAGACAGGCATGCCATGGGTTTCCGTTCTGCTCTCACCCATCAGCTTTCTCTCGCCACACGATCCCTCCATACTGCCAGCCCTTCAGTTCCTGTCCTTCACACTTGGCTGGCCATTGAGCTTCCAAAAGGCGCTTCTCAAGCTACCCGCACTCGCATTCCGCCGTTGGAGTACTTCGCTGCGGGAATTTCGTAAGAGCCTCGGCCTGCCAGACGATTCCGAAGCCCTGCGCACGGGCAAGCTGAAAGCAAACCTGGTGCTGGCGATGTTCTCGCAACAGTTTGCAAAGCCGCAGCCAGACTGGCCAGCAAACACATTGCAAACCGGATTCGCGCATTACGAACAGGAATCTCTTCCCGAACACGACGGTGTGCAACAACGCATTGACGACTTCCTGAAAGCAGGCACACCGCCAATCGTTTTCACGCTTGGCTCTGCAGCCGTTCATGCGGCAGGTGATTTTTTCTGGATGAGCGCTCGCGCGGCGCATCGGCTCCGTATGCGTGCCATCCTCGTCGGCGATCCACGCGGATTAAGCTCACCAACTATCCTGACGGTGCCTTACGCCGACTACAGCAAACTCTTCCCGCACGCCGCCATCATCGTGCACCAGGGCGGCATTGGCACCACAGCCGAGGCTCTGCGATCCGGACGTCCACAAGTCGTGGTTCCCTTCAATTTTGACCAGCCGGACAACGCCGCACGCATTGTGAGACTCGGCGTGGGCCTGAAGCATGACCGCAGAATGTGGAGGGACCGGCAGGCCCACTACTCCCTGCTGCGCCTGATCCGTGACAACACTTTCACAGAACGCGCTGCGCAGGTAGGCGAGACGATCCGCAAAGAAGACGGCACAGCCAACGCAGTGAACGCAATAGAACGGTTCCTGGCCACGATTTCATAAGTTTGGCGACAAGTGAGGGAAGCTTCTTTTATTACCAGGAAGCCTCCTCTCTCCTGCCTTTCCGCGTCTCATTTCGTAGCGGAGTGGAACGTTATGGCCGACGAGCAAGGAAACGCGCGCCACAGAAACTTCGACGGGATCTATTTCTGGGGCATGATCACCACCATGTTTGCGATCCTGGCAGTCTTCTGCATTCTCGCCCTGACAAGCCAGGTTCATGTGGGACACGGATAGCCTAAAAGCCGTATCGCGCCACGCGAATCGCGGAGGGCGCCGACCTCATCCAAGTGCGCATGAGTGTCGACCAAATCAAACTGGGATCACAGGGTGCCGCAGTCAGCCGCGAAGGGCTGGGCTGCATGGGCATGAGCGAGTTTTACGGCGAACGCAATGATGCGGAGAGCGCCGCAACCATTCTGCGTGCGCTGGATCTTGGCATCACCTTTCTGGACACAGCCGATGTTTATGGGCGCGGCGACAACGAAATCTTGGTGGGCAAGACCATCGCCCCGCGGCGCAACGAGGTTTTTCTTGCCACCAAGTTTGCGCATCTACGCGATGCCCAGGGCAACTTCACCGGTATCAGCGGAAAACCGGCGTATGTGAAGGAAGCGTGCGAAGCTTCGCTGAAGCGGCTGGGCGTAGATGTGATTGATCTGTACTACCAGCATCGCGTTGACCCCGATACGCCGATTGAAGAGACCGTGGGTGCGATGGCAGAGCTCGTAAAAGAAGGCAAGGTGAAATACCTGGGCCTGAGCGAAGCAAGTGCCGAGAGCATTCGTCGCGCACACAAAGTGCATCCCATTACGGCGCTGCAGAGTGAGTACTCGCTGTGGACGCGCGATGTGGAAGCAGAGATTCTGCCCACGTTGCGCGAGCTTGGTATTGGCTTTGTGCCGTATTCCCCGCTGGGCCGTGGCTTTCTGACGGGCGCGCTGACCAAGGATGTGCTGAACGATGGCAAGGATGCTCGCGTCTCTCGCTATCCGCGTTTTCAGGGTGAAAACCTGGATAAGAACCAGTTGATTGTGAATCGCATCTCGGAGATCGCGGAGCGTTGCGGGGTCAAGCCCGGGCAGTTGGCTTTGGCCTGGGTATTTGCCAAGGGCGATGATCTGGCACCGATTCCGGGAACGAAGCGTGTGAAGTATCTCGAAGAGAATGCCGCTGCGGCTTCCATCAAGTTGAGTGCGGAGGAAGTCGCGGAGCTTGAGGCTGCCGTGCCTATCGATGCTGTGGCAGGCGATCGCTATAACGAAGGCGGCATGAAGGCTGTCGGGCGGTAAACAGTCACACTTCTGGCCGCCATAGCGAGCGCTTGTGGCCGTCATAGCGAGCGCTTTTGCATTGTCATTCTGAGGGGCATCGCGACGAAGAATCCCAGCGACGTTTCCTGCGGCAATGCTGCTTTGAGTTTCTTGCAAGAAAACTTAGAGCGGCATTGCTTGAGGCGAATACGTTGTGATTCTTCGCTTTGCTCAGAATGACGAACCTTAGAGCCTTCTTTACAACGGTGGCTGTGGTGGCTTCTCCGGTTTGTCGACCGGGATGGCGTGGGTCTTCATTTTGCGTCGGAAGAGTTTGCCGTCGGCTCTGACATAAAGCCAGTCGTGGTCCACCCCCCCGAATGCGATATGCGTCACGGGTTGATCTGGGATCGGGCTGTTGAGAATCATCGCGACACGGCCATTTGCTTCTGCTATCTGCACGCCAATCTTTGTGGCGAAGTAGACCTGGCCGATGCTATCGAAAGCTGCTCCGGTTGCGCCTGTTTCGTCATCAAGGACTTCAAGTCGGTAGAAGGGCTCTGGGTTGGTGGGCACGCCGTCTTTATCAAGCTGCATTGACCATTGATGGCGATCTTTGGTGTCGCTGACCACGAGCATCGCCTGGTCTGGCGAAAGAGCGACCCCAAATGTTTCTTTCGCCGGGGACGGGACTTGGCCCTGTTTCACTCCGTTAACTCCCCAGCGAACAAATCCTCCAGCATTCGTGTACATCCTAGTGGATTTCGCGATGGCAACCCCAGCAAGCATCATCGTATTCAATTCACGAACATCTGTTATGTCAGCATCGCCGAGTTCCTCCCAGTTGCCGACCGCATCCACGGTCGCCCAGATGCTGCCTCGCTTATCGAAGCCTGCGGTGTTGAGTGCGGCGGGCGGGTGAACTTCGATCTTGCCGATTCCCTTCTCTGGCGAGTAGTCGCGCCAGAGCCATCGCAACGCATCGGGGAGTTCCGCAGAGCCTTGTCTTGTGTCGTGGCCGCCGGTGCCGATGGTTAGTTTTGCGTCATAACCACTGAACTGTAGAGCATCAAAGAGAAGCTGGTTTGCACGCGGCCATGTGCCTGCATAGAAAGTGCCGTAGGGTTCGTCTGCGGTGATGTGGTCGTTGGCTCCGTCTTGCATCCAGATGCGGATGGGTTTGGGCTCGGTCTTGCGGACGAGTTCCGGTAGTGTGTCTGCGCCTTTCATCGCAACGTAGGTTCCGATGAGCGAGAGGACACGTCGAAACTGGTCGGGTCGATGCCATGCAGCGACGAACGCTCCCACTGCTCCGGTGCTGGTACCGCCGATGGCGTGCGCGTTGGGGTCTTTCGATAGTGCGTGGCGCTTCTCAACGAACGGAATGACTTCCTGCATGAGGAAGTTCGCATAGCGATTCGAGAGCGAGTCGTACTCGAAGACGCGCTCGTAGCGGTTCTGCGCGTCGGGTCGGATCGCGGGCAGCACCCCAGGGTCAATGAAGATGCCAACCATCGGCGGCAGTTGATGCTTCGCGATGAGGTTGTCGAAGACGGTGGCTGCGCGCATACGTCCGCCGAGATAGCCACTGCCGTCGAGAAAGACCATGTACGGCAATGGTTCTGCGCCTGCGTTGGGTGGCAGATAGATGCTGACCGTGTGCGGTGTGCCCGGATAGAACTGTCCCGGCGGTAGCGTGGTCTTTTCCACCGTGCCGTGCGGGACATTTTGCACTTCGGAATCCGGCGTGAGCGGATAGGGTTCCTGTGTTTTTGCAGCGAATGGCAGGAGTAGAGCGACGGCTAGGAAGGCGGCTCGCATTTGGGACGAAGTATAGACTTCCCGCCGGCTTATCGCTTCGGGAAAAGAAATGCAGCAAAATTCCGCAATGGACGCAACGAAGATCATTGCGTCCATTGCGGAGTTTTTCTTTGCGTTCGTTGCGTACTGCTTTTGATTCTTAGCTGCGCTTGAACTTGTAAACCAGCTCCAGCGTGATCTTGTCGTCCACGCTCATCAGGCGTGCAAGCGTCGGCTTTGTGAGACCGAAGTCTGCGAAGGTGAACGTCGTCAGAGCACGGCCTGCCACTGTGGACGAGCGCGGATCCAGCGTCGCAATTCCCTTGAACGTGACCGGCTTGGTGACGCCGTGGACGGTGAGGTTGCCAGTGAGAGCTACGCCAACCTGACCAGCGGAAGGCACCATCTTCGGAACGCCAGTGATGGACGTGGGGATGAACACCGCGTCAGGGAACTTATCCGTTTCCAGCGTGCGGTTGCGGATGTAGCCATCGCGCATGCCCTGGTCGCTGGTGAGTCCCTTCAGGTCAACGACGAGCTTCGAGTTGGGCGCAATGGAGCCATCCGGAAGGATCTGGATGGTGCCGCTCACACCCGTCGTGGTGCCAACGGCTTCGTTCGGGAAGTCGATGCCGGCAAGCTGCTCAGTCACGCGATAGCTGGCAGACGAGCCTTCAATGATGTCGAGCTTCGCGCCCGCGGTGGGTGGCGGTGGCGGCTGCTGCGGTCCGCCGGGACCACGCTGTCCGCCCCCGGGCGTCTGGGCTACGGCAAGCGATGCGCTAAGAGCAAGAATGGCGGCGGGCAAGATGCGCCGAAGGGACATGGTGGGTCTCCACGAGAAGTTCGAATATCTGATGCTGTGCAGAATAGACGATTGCCGATGAAAAAGGCCGCAGAAAAAATCCGCGGCCTTTCGGTATCGCTACGTTTCTCCCCAGCAGTTAGAAGAACCTTCCCAGGGTGAAGACGAGTTTGCGGTGGTCGTGGTCTCCGATGGATGGCCCGAAAGTAATAGCGCCGATGGGTGTTTCCGCGGCCAAACCAAAGAAGACATCCTGCCGCATCAGCGTATCGCGATCGGGTGCATACATGCGGCCGAGTTCATAGGTGCCGATGACATAAATGCTCTGCCCCAACGGCATGGGCAGCTCAGCGATGCGACGGAAGTAAGCGGGCCGAACCAGAAAGTAGTCCGTGCCGCGATACTCATCGTAGGAAGACGCCGTCAGGCGTAGCGGACCACCGAGCGTGAAGCGGAAGGGATCAGCCACCTGGCGATTGCCCATGGTGCCACCCTCGAGACTGAAGGACACGGTGTTGCCATGCCCAAGGTCGTGGAAGTAGGCGCCGGAAGCCTCAAGTCGCGGCGCATTCACGCTGTTCACTGTGTTGAAGAGATAACCCGCGGACACATCCGCACGCAGACCATGACGCGGCACCATGGCGCGGTCCTGGCCGTTGAAGCTGTACTGCATGCGTACAAGCTGAGAGTTGCCACGAATGTCAGGCTCACTATCAGTACCCGTGCTGAGATTCCAGAGCTGATGCGTCATCTGGTAACCGAAGCGCCACTCTGTGAAGTGACTCTGGCTATAGCCAAGGTCCACACCGCCGCCAGCTGCTTGGGTGAGGCGTTCGGATACTTTGCGTTGATCTTCCCAGATGGGTTCCAGCGTTCGGTAAAGCTGCAGTCGGGGTGCGACGAAGAAACGGTGATCATTGGGACGCCAATAATATTCCGGCACAAACTGTGTCACACGTCCCACACGCATGAGTAGGCGGCCTTCACTCTTGTAGGTGCCGAGGTCCTGTTGGGTAAAGATCGCATCCAGCGAGACACGGCTGGTGCCTCCGCTCTGCGCAATGATGTTGCCGCCGAGAAGAACATACGGTGGTCCACCGGGCCGATCGCGCACCACCATGTTCAGATCCACATCATCAGGACCAGCAACATAGCCAGGCTTCTGAGCGACGGCGCTGGCAACCTTGCCTGCGCTGCTGGGAGCGACCGTCTCAAAGACCGCCTTCGCCTCTTTCTTCTTGGATTCTTTCGCCGCTTTACCGGGAGGAATCGTATTATTCGGAGCCTCGGCGCCCGTTTCTCCCTGCTGCGTTGCCGCCTGCAGCATGTCCGGTAGCGTGTCATCGCCGGGGCCACGCTTTTCATCCGGATGCAGCAACTCCCTGCCCTCTACATGACGCCCTACATTTGCAGGACCGGTAACTTCGGTGTCTATCTTCTGGCCTGGACGTGTGAGGAAGTAGTCCGTGTTGTAGCGACCATCGCTGCGGACTTCATTCAGCTTCGCCTCCACCTTATTCGTATCCAGCTTGTTTCCTGGAAGGTCGTCTACCGTATCACGCACACCGATGGCGCTGCGGTTATTAGGGGCAAGGACTTTGACAGAGGCTATGTTCTGCGGTGGGCGCGGTTCGCGACGTTGACGGTGGGCCATGTATGCCTCCCACTCCTCATCGCTAACGCGATATTTCAGCAGTTGCGGCGCCATCTTCTGTGCGGCCACGTAGCCAGCCTGTGCCAACGCGCTGGCTTTGGCATAGTCGGAGGTTCCCGCACCTGCAGGCGCAATGGGTTCAATCAATACATCCGCAAGCTGACGCGAACGAACTTCGTTGCTCCAGGAAGCAACGGAAAAGCTACGACCAAGAATGCCGAGGAGAGAATTCGTATCGCCCGCGGCCGGCGGTGTCAACGGTAGCGAGACAGCCAGCACCACGTCCGCATGAAGCTCGCGTTTGACCAGGTCCGTCGGCAGGTTTTCCGTCAGCGCGCCGTCCACGTAGATATGGCCACCATCTTCCAGTGCCGGAAACACGCCGGGGATGGAGATGGAAGCGCGCACCGCCTCAGCAAGTGGACCGCGCGTGAACACCGCTTCACGGCCCACAAGGATATCTGTGGCCACGCAACGGAACGGTAGCGGCAGATTGTTAAACGAAAAGTCTGCTCCATAGGGCAGGAACTGCGCATTCAGAAACTGGTTCAGACCGTAATCAAGAAGAACACCGTTCCGCGCAGAGACGCCGTGCTTCAAACCAAGGTTGAAACCACCAGGAAGAAAACGCTGGTCTTCACGACGACGGAAGTTCAATTGACGAAAATCTGTATCGAGACGAAACACTTTGGAAAATACGGCATCGCTGGTAAGGGCGGAAATCTGATCCGGGGTATGCCCTGTTGCATACAGCGCACCAAGCAACGAGCCCATGCTGGTGCCTGCGATCACATCCACAGGGATATGATTTTCTTCCATCCACCGGAGCACACCAATCTCGCTCAGCGCAAGCGCACCCCCGCCACCCAATGCAAGGCCGATGCGTTTACGACCGAGATCCGGAAAGGAATCGCCTTGCGCTCCACTGCCCGTGGGCGGGTGCGCCAGCGCACCCTGAGGAGTGCCCTGCTGCGGAGTCAACTGCTGATTGGTGCCGCCGCCGGAAGCTGGAGCCACGGCTCCGTTTGCCTGAGCAGGTAGCTTGGGCAGGAGAAACACTGCCATCAACGAGCAGGCCAAGAGTCGGCTGTATCTTCCGGAAAACATCATCCTCATGATTTAGCAGGTTGGATGCAAAAACGCCCCGTGACGACTGTCAGATTTGACATACTGGACGCGAATGCTGCGATTACATCCGTTACTTACGCTGATGGAACGTCTTACGACGATTTCCACGCAGTGGCACGATCGACGACGAGGCGTGGATAGCGCCACCATGCGAGGCCACATAGGTGAAGATGCTGCATATTTTTATCTGCGACGTCTTGGATTCAAAGTCGTGGCGCAGCGTTGGGAAAATGACTTTGCACCGGGCGAAGTGGACGTTGTGGCCTGGGAGGGCGAGACGCTTTGTTTCATTGAGGTGAAAACACGCAGACAGAACTCTCCTATCGCCACCGAAGCCGCAATCGATGGAGAGAAGCAGCAGGCAATGGAACGCCAGGCGGATGCCTATGTGCGAGAACTGCCGTGGCCGGACAGCCGCAGACCAAAGATCGCCATCCGCTTTGATGCCGTGCTGGTACATCTTCGCGAAAAAGGCAGGCCAGATGTGCAGTTGATACGCAATGTCTTCTGAAACTTTCGGACACGCATTGACCAATCTCCACTGCCGCGGTGTCTAATGCTTCAGAGGCGGCAAAGACTGCCCAAAAGAAGAGGAACGATCCATGACGCTGATGAATGCACCTGTCTACGACGCGGGAAAAGCCAAACGCATGCGGTACGCATGGATCGGCGCGGGTGTTTTGGTCGCGCTGCTGGTGGTGGCCACGTTTGCTGGCTTCATCTCAGGGCATGGATGGCTTTTCAGCAATGTGTACACGGAACATCGCGTAAACAAATTTCTGACAGCGATTGAGCAACAGGACTTTGCCAAGGCATACGGCATCTACCAGAACGATGCCGACTGGCAGCAGCATCCCGACAAGTACAGTGGCTATCCCCTGCAGCGGTTCACGGAAGACTGGACGAAGTACTCTCCGGTGGGCCCGATTCATTCGCACCACGTGGACAAGAGCGTGAGCGACGGCTCCGGTACGTTCGGCACCACGCTGTTGGTGGCAGCCACAATCAACGGCGATCCCGATAAACGCCTCTTCATCGCAGTGCAGCGTAGCGATGGCACGTTTACCTATCCCGCACCGCATATCTTTGCGTATTAAGTAACGCCCTTACTTTGCTGGAACAAAACCGTTGGGTGGAATGAAGCAGACGTCCGTTCCGCTACGATGCCAGCGATTGCCATCGGCGTAGGTAACGGAGACAAGGCTAAACCATTCCACGGCAGTCAGCTTTTTCGTCACAATCGTAGCTTCGCCAGAACCAGCAACGGTAAATGTTTCCACCACATCCGCTCCGCTTGATGTGGCCGCGCTCAATGCTGCATCACGGAAACGTGGCCCGCTTGGGCCGGAGACATCCAATACCACCTGCTGGATGGCACGATCTCCGCGCGGATGAAAAGAGATCACAAATGACGGGTGAAAGGAAGGGGCCGTGTTGGCCAAGAGATATGCGCCATGCGACTGCTGACGCACGTCGATACGAATGGGACAACCGCCCTGCGGCAGCGCCATGGCCGTCGCAGGTGTTGCGGACATGTTGCCAGTTTGAGCCGAGCAGACAGAAGCAAACGCAAGAAGAAGAGCGACTCCGGAACCACGCATAGCGAACCCTCCGTCGATCAGTGACAGACTACACCTGGTAATACGCCGTTGGTTACAGTGCGGGCGGCGATTTCTTCCCAGGGGCTTTCTTTGCTGCTGCCTTCTTCGCAGCCGTCTTGCCGGCCACTGATTTGTCAGCAATGCTGGCCGTGTCCACGGTCAGATGGCCGTCCACGGTATGAGCCTTCAAGGTATCCGCCGTTTGCGCTGTTACTGCATTCTTTTCCAGTTTCTTCGCGGCGGAAACTACGGTTGATGGCTTCGTCGGCGCCTGCTTCGTTACCGCCTTTTTCGCAGGAGCTTCCTTCACCTCACTCTTTGTTGCGGCTGACGGCTCTTCCACGCCTGCCGATGACGGTATGGGTTGCTTCTCTGTCAACTCTTTCGCGTTTGTCGCAGGTGGTTTCTGTGTCACCAACTTCACCATGACGTCATAGTGATAGTCTGCTGATTTTGCGGCTGCAAGTATTTCTGCCAGCGGCACTGTCTTTTTCGCTTCCCCCGCAGGCTGCATGGCGGCTGTAAGAGTAAGCCATTGCAGAAGCTGCTCCAGTGCTTCGTGATTCACATAACGCACGCCTTCGTGCTCGTTCACTGCGGCAAGCCACTGCACATCACCTTCATTCCAGAACGCAATGTCATCGAACTTCGGTCGCATCAGTGCAAGCCGCACACGCGCCGCTGCACGCCATGAGTCTTGGCCAAGAACACCAACTTCAGAAAAGATCTCTGCGAGCGAGGAACGCAGGCCAAGATCATCCACGATGTCTTTCGATTCTGATGGCAATGCACGTAACGCTGCGACAGTGAGCAGTGGTGTCCAAAGCGCCTCAGGATGTGCTTCGATGTTCATCTGCGGCGGCAATGCGCGAGTGGCCTTTGCGGCGACCACTGCCTGCACAGCACTGGCACCAAGCGCGGTCGCAATAGCGGCATAACGATCCGCCGTTGCCACCGATGAAGGCGTTTCCAGATCGGACCAGCGATAGAAGATATTCTTTGCGCCGTCTCCCCACGTACGCGTGGCCTCTGTCTCAGAATAAGGATGCTCGCCTTTCGGTGCGATCAGGCTTACGGCATCGTGACCAACAGCATGACGCAAAGCTCCAGTGAAAGGACGCAGGCGCAGGCGCGTAAGTGCTTCATCGAGATTGTGAACGCCCGCACCCTGCAGAGCATCGCATAGCTGATCCCATGGCTGCTCTGCGGAGGCGCGCAGTTCCCGCCAGTGCATCAACACGGCATATTGATAACCGCGGAGATCCATGGAAAGACCGCCGTGAACCAGGTCATTGGAGCGGCGAATATATTCCAGACCTGATGCGGCATCGCGCCATGCAATAAGAAATTCATCACCGCGTGGGAGTGCAAGCGCATCTGCAATCGGACGCTGCCACAACTGGCCTGTCCACTTATTCATGGAGGCTGCAGAGGTATGTACCGTACCGCGCGTGGCCCCGTATGCATTGTTGTAAACGACGAGAGCGCGTTCGTTACCTCTGCGATTGGAGTACGCAAACACGTTTTCATCCACTGTTCCGTGTTCGGTCCAGAAATCAAAGAAGACAAAGTTCTCGCTCTCAGCAAACAGCGCACGGTTCGCAAGCAACGGAGCAATCTCACGCATGTGACGCGCAACAAGTTCTTCATTCGGCCATTCGTCATACTTGGCCGTCTTGTACTCCATGCCGTACTTCTCGGTGTAGCCCTCAATCTGCCCGTGTGCGAACATGGGCAGGCCGGGGATCGTCGCCATCATCGTCGCGACGCCAAAATACTTGTCGCCGGTGCCGAATTGCTCGATGGCCGTCTTCTCATCGGGGTTCGACATGAAGTTCACGTAGCGCTTCATGATGTCCGGATCGAACTCGATGGTCTTCTTTAGATAACTGCGATACTTGGCATTTTCTTCATCGCGCAGCATGACCATGAATGCGGAGTTGTACACGCGGTGCATGCCCAGCGTGCGCACAAAGTAGCCTTCCAGCAGCCAGAATGCCTCTGCAAGCAGCAACGTTCCGGGAACTTCCTGTTGCACGCGATCCACCACTTCACGCCAGAACTCATGCGGCATCAGCGCGTCAAACTGTTCCTGTGTAAGCGCGTTTTCTGCGCGCGATGGAATCGACCCACCTACACCGGGCAGCGGAAACCACAGTCGCTGTACATGACGCTTGGCAAGCACCATCGCCGCGTCAAAACGTATGATGGGGAACCGACGCGCAACTTCAAGGATGACCTGGATTACATGTTCGCGCACAGCATGTTGCGAGTAGTCCAACTGCGCCGTGTCGTTCCATGCAAAGGTCGTGCCATCGTTGCCGTGATAGATGAACTCCGTACGATTCGACGCGTCACGCCAGCGCATGCGATACACCACCGCAGCATCCGTCTGATCGTAGTAATGATCCTCAATCTTGATTTCCACTCGCGAATCAGTGGAAAGATCAGGCCCATCGAAACGATAGTTGGGATAGGGACTTTCACTGCGACGCAGGAACCACTCCGGATGTTCAATCACCCAGTTGGAATCGAGGCCCATGTGGTTCGGCACCATATCGCTGGCCAGCCGCAGACCAACGCTGGCCCCAAGATCACGAAGCTTCTGATAAGCCTCATCGCCGCCAAGGTCTTCGGCAATGTGATAGTCCATCAGTGAGTATGCCGATGCCACAGCATCCGCCTGGCCGCGCAAACGCTTGATAGTTTGCGATGCGCGCGAACGTTCCCACAAACCGATGAGCCACAGCGCCGTCAGACCGCGGTCGCGCAGCAGCTTCAACTCCTCTACCGGAATCTGGTCCAGCCGATAGATGTGGCGCTGATATTTTTTCGACAACTGCTCCAGCCACACATACGTGCTCTTCGCCATGAGCACTACGTTGGGCATCCACGCATCGTCAACTGAGAAAGCCTCGTACTCATTCAGCGGTGCCTGATAATCGCTGGCGTAGCGTTTGCCAGTGCGTCTGCGACGCGAAATGCTGCCATCGTCGTTGCGAACGTCTTCCCAGTACTCGTCGAATCCGATGTACTCATCGCCAACGAAGCCTTCCTTGCCGCCATATTCCACAGGGCCGTGATGGCGCACATTGTGACCCGCAGGATGGAACTGCATCCAGATGGCCACCTCTTCTTCGCGCAGCGTATCAATGGCCAGTAACGTCCGCGAGAGCGCCGGACCCAGCACATCGGGCCAGTGCTGCCGGATGAAATCAAGCTGTCCGCTGAGTGAATCGGGCGACGCTTCAAAAGGTGCCCGCAGCGCCTTCAACAACGTCTTCGCATCGGCTGAGAACTGGGGGCGCGTTTCGAAATAAGCATCTGCGTCCTTCTGCATCTCGCGATAGGCGGGCAGCGTGGTGCGCAGGGTCGTGTCGTCAAACAGCATCCGGAACGGCTTGTACGCCGGGTTCTGATTCGCCAGCCACAACAGCAATAACTCTTCCAGCGCGGCTTCCCGATGCGACATGCCATCGGTCGACCCAGCCAGCCATTCCTTCGCAGTCAGTTTGCCGTTATAAACCGCGACGTTCGGAAAACGCTCCGTGAACGACAGCAGAAGCGCATCGACATTATCCGCACCCACACGTTCGCCGAACCAACGCAGCGCGTCCTTCAGGACATCGGGATCCTGTTGCTTGCGATAACGCTCAACGACGGCATGGCTCAGTTCATCAATCAGCCCCATGGCGAACAACTGGCCCGCATGAACGACGGAGGTGGGGTCTTCCTGCGCGGTGGGGCCGCCCATGGCCACACGCGCGTCATTCATCTGCTGTGCAAGATGGCGGCTGGCCGCAACGTTCGCAAAGATGACATTACCCGTGTAAGAAAACAGCAGATCGCGCAACTGAAATCGGTCGCGAAAGACACGGGCAATATGGAACTCCATGAACACCTCAGGCTCTCAAAAGAATCAGGCAGCAACGGAACGGGCATAAAGGCCCACGGCATGAGCTTACTCTCTGTGCACACAAAGCATTGCATACATGCATGCATCAGGAGCTTCTTTAGACTGAGATGCACGGGAGCGGTGGGGCTTTGCTTGCCGCAACTCCATGAGGAGTGCCCAGGAACGACCGACGCTCGGGGAGGGCGGGTTTCCAAGTTCCTTGGAAAAATCAACAGCGGCCACACAAATCCTGTGTAGCCGCTGCTCTCAGACCGAAATGGATATTTAGTTGCTCTTGCCCGGCTGCAGGTGTTTCTTCATTTCTTTGTTGTATTTCACAACGTATTCATCGATCAGCTTGCGCACAGACTGGCCGATCTTGATGTAGTCTGTCTCGTTCAGGTTGGCGAGCGAGACACGGCCGGATGGGTGCGCCGTCCCGAAGCCCCGCCCCGGCAGCAGGACAACACCAGAATCCTGCGCCAGCCGGAAGAGCAGTTCGTTGGGTTGGAATTGCTTTAGCATCCACTTCACAAAGTCCTTGCCATAGACCTGCTCGCCCAGCACTTCAAGATCGAGAATGGTGTAATAGTTGACGTCGTTGGGGTCATGAACCGGTGTAAGTCCAGCCGCACGGTAGAGAGCGATAATCCGGTTCCGCAGCAGACGCTTCATCGCACGTTTGTAGTCATCGCTCGTATCCATCAGTGCAAAGAGCGAAAACAGGACCATCTGCACCTGTTGCGGTGTGGAAAGACCCGCCGTGTGGTTGAGAGCCACCGCGCGGCTATCTGCAACCAGACGATCAATGAATTTCAGCTTCTCGGGTTCGATGGTGATCGAGCTATAGCGCTTATTGAGCGCTTCCTTCGTTCTCTTGGGAAGTGCGGCGAGTTTTTTGTCGAGTACGTTCTCGTCATGTGTTGCGATCACACCAAGCCGCCAACCGGTCGCGCCAAAGTATTTCGAGAAGGAATACACAAGAATGGTGTTATGCGGGCAGATCGCAAAGAGCGAGATGAAGTCGTCTGCAAAAGTGCCGTAAACATCGTCGGTAAGGATGATCAGGTCAGGACGCTTCTCAACAATCCGTGCAATCTGTTCAAGCCCCTCTTGCGAGATACGGCGTGAAGGAGGATTGCTGGGATTGACCAGGAAGAAGGCCTTCACCTTCGGGTCCATCAACTTATCCAGCTCAAGCGCAGGATACTGCCAGGTAATTGGATCGGCATTGATACTCACCTGGTTAAGTTGATAGTCGCTGAGCGCAGGAATCTCGATGTAGGGCGTGAAGATAGGAAGACCAAGCGCAATAGAGTCTCCAGCTTCAATGAGTCCGTTTTCCTTCATGGTGTTAAAGATGTACGCCATGGCAGCAGTTCCACCTTCTACGGCGAAGAGATCGTATTTGCCGAGGAAGGGATAGTTGCCAATCATCTCCTGATGGATGTAATGCGCCACAATCTGCTCGGAGAGCCTGAGCATGCGGTCCGGGACAGGATAGTTACAGCCGAGAATGCCCTCACACATCTCATAGAGAAAAGCGGAGTCACTTAGCCCAAGCTGATCGCGAACGTAAGACACAGCTCCCGCAAGAAACTTGATGCCGGGCGTGTCTCCATTCTCACGCACAAAAATCTCAAAACGCTCTGCAATACCTTCCAGTTTGGGAAACCCGCCAACGCCTTCAGGAAGATAGGCGAAAGAGCGTTCAGCCTCACGCATGGCAAACAGGCCCAGTTGCCAGAACCCATAACGTGGCACCGTTGCAATGAAATTGGGATTGCCGCGGCCTGCGTTGAGCATGGCGTGAGCATTACTGTTTCCGGCAAGCTTGATGAGTTCGTCTTTGATCTCAAAAGGGCTAAGCCCTGCTACTTTTTTCGTGTTGATTTTAGTGCTCATAATCGTAGCTCCTTAGGAAGCATCAGGGCGTGCTGCGTTGATGGAGCAAAGCAGCAATACCGATAAGAAGTGGGCCTAACAGCGGCAAAAGAACGTTCGAGATGGCGTAAGTGATGGTGTAACCAATAACCGGAATGGAATTGCCGGAGACGCTTGTCACGGCACTAATGGCGGGCGTGCTGCATTGTTGTCCTGCAATCGCACCCAACAGTATGGGCGAATCAAAGTGCAGTAATCGTCTCCCGACAAAAAGCGAGATGCATGCCGGAATCAACACGACCAGGACACCAACAACCGGAAGCAAAAGACCGTATGACTTGATAAGTCGAACGGCATCCGGGCCAGAGGAAAGCCCCACGGCCGCGATAAAAGTAGCAAGGCCAAAATCCTTGAGGATTTGTGAAGCAGCCGCAGGAAAAGACCCTATCACTGGAAACTTTGATCGCCCCCATCCGAAAAGCAATCCACTTAGAAGACAGCCGCCACCGGTTCCAAAACCCACAGGAACGGCACCAAGGTGAAAAGTAATACGACCAAGCAACATTCCCGCGACGATACCCAACCCCAGATATACAAAATCTGTCTTCGTGGTTGGCGTGACGACATAACCAAGTTCGCGAGCAACACGAGTAATCCCGGAACGAAGGCCGAACAGAGTCAGCACATCGCCACGATGAACTTTCGTCGCGGGCAATGCAGGAATAGGAGTGTCCATGCGCTTGATAGCGGAAACATACACGCCGCGCCCCACTTCCACGGGCGCTTTCGAACGCATGTCTTCAAGCGCAACATCCTGCACGTCGCGACGTGTGACAAAGACATCCTCGCTACCCTCAACGGCGTCAAGCTGCGTTGCTTCGCCTATTTCCGGGCCAATCTCCGAAGCTGCCAGCACAAGCTCATTACGGCGACCTACGACGAGAATCAAGTCACCTGCCAGGAGCGTATCGTCCATCTTTGCTTCGTGGACCGCATCGCCACGCTTTAGTTGTTCGACTGTGATGCTCATCTTATGAGCGGCCTCGAACTGCGCCACGGTTTTCCCGGCAGCCTGATCAACACGGTAGATCCGGCCAACGAGTGATGGCGCCCCTGTGACCTGCCCTTCCGTGAGCGAAATACCGCCACTCATTTTGTTAAATAACTTGGCCGACTCTTCGCGCAGGTTGATGCGAAGGATAAGAGGCGCAACCTGGCTGGTGAAAAGAACAATCGTGATCAAGCCGAAAAGATAGGTGACGCTGTACGCCGTAACGACGTTATTTTGCAGACCCTGAATCTGTGCTGGCGGAAGACTAAGTCGCCCGATAGCTTCGGATGCTGTTCCCACAACCGCAGACTCCGTCGCTGCTCCTGCAAGCATGCCTGCGGTCGTACCTTCATCAAGATGAAAGAGAAGCATCGTGCTAATCACGATAGCCATCACGGAAACCGCTTCGATCACGGAGAGAATGCCATATCGCCAACCAGTGCGGAGATTGGCGAAGAACTGCGGTCCTCCCGTAAAACCAAGCGCAAAAATAAACAGCGCGAACGCCACGTTCTTAAGATCAGCGGAAAGACGCACCCCAGCTTGTCCAAGCACAAGCGCAACTAACAATGTTCCGCAGACGCCACCAAGGCTGAACGGGCCAATCTTGCGATTGCCAATGAGATAGCCCAATGCGAGAGAAATAAAGAGAGCAATTTCGGGTTGGGACCTCAGAAACTCCGCGAATGCGTGCATTTTAGGTTTCCCTCTTTGGAGCAACTTTGTTATTTGTTGTCGGGCTTCATCTTGATAAAGCTGTACTTTGCCGAGAACTGAACACGTGGCGCATAGTTATGCTGGCCGTTTTTGTTCTCGCGCCATCCATAAAGAAATTCCGCACCGACATTCAAACTGCCGAGCGGATTCCAGATGACGTTCGCTTCGGAGTAAGTGGTCTTGTGATACGTCGACGGAGCATCAAAAGCGGAGTTCTGGATAAGGACATAGCCAAACGTCCCTGTAGAGCGTACCTGCCTGGTCCAGTAATGCTGATAGGCAATGTAGGGAGCAAAGGCTGGAGTCGCCTTAAGAGATGGATCGAAAACTGATCTGGGTGAAGCATCCAACCCAAGGCCAGAAGTGTCATTGATATAGCGAGAAATACCTTTCCCATAAGCAATCTGATAAACAAGGTTGTCAGACTTCAAACGCCAGAGTCCCGAAGAACTTACGCCCCAACCCAGCGTCGAGACATGGCGACTATCGGGAAGATATGCTGCGACATCACGAAAGAGAGCGGCCACCTGGACATGCCCTCCTTCCGCTTCATAGCGGTAACGCACACTGCTATCAGGCGCGGGACTGGTCGCGGTCGCAGTGCCTTCGTTCACAGTGAAGGCGATGTCTGAAGTCGGCTTTTCTACCGACACGTAAACGCTTGAACCGGGGCCAACAGGAAAACCGTAACGAGCTTGCGGGTTACGAGCATTAAGAATTGAGTTTGGCCCTTCAAAGTCGAGCGTGTCCGGCCAGGTATCACCATCCGTGAAGTTAGAAAACGTTTGCCCAACGACAATGTTGGCCACTTGCGCATAAGCATGGCGCAGACGGAAGCTGGTGGCGTTGGTTCCAAAGAAATCACCTTCAAAGTACATACGGACATCACCGGCTGCACTCTTGGGAATGCGGAAGTCCGCAGTAAGTCGCGTGGGACGGATGCTTACCGTTGAGTTATTTGTGCTGGCGACGCCTGGAACGGGAATCGTCGCAGGCACAAACTCCTCTGCATTGCCCGCAGGTCGAAGGTCAAAATTGAAATCTGATTTTGCATATCCACCGATACGCAACAGTGTCTGAGTTCCAGGAAGGACAAAGTAACCGGAATACTTGGGATCAAGCGGCACGTTATAGAGCCGTGCGACAGCAAAGGGATCTTCTGAGAACGTGTCGTAAGTCCGCGTTGCTTGGCCAGCGCCCTGACGCGTCTTCCGCTCGGAAAGCTGCACTGCCGACGAAGGAG
>NZ_JAEDXV010000026.1:0-66992 GCF_036877645.1 Terriglobus sp. ADX1 | reverse complement strand
CGCCGGCGCGTTATTGGATCAGGAGGTTGAGTTACAGCTAGCACGTCGTGCGGAGCGTGTTGCAGAGCTTCAAGAGTGGCTGTCTCGACTTGAAGACGATGGTATCGCCTGGCTTCTGCGGCGAACGGCGAAAGATATGCATCTGGGCGAATCCGATGGCTTTTCGCAGGTTATTGGCCCTGTGCTTACTCGCCGTGCTCCTGTGCGCTCCAAAGAAGTGCAATACGATGATGCTGCTCTGCCGCGGTTGGACCGGGGTAAGCAGTACACCGCTGCCGAGATTGTTACGGCAGCAATGAAGGTTTTCGCACGTGATCGCCGTGTTGTATCCATCGATTCTGATCTGGCATCTACCAGCGGCTTGGAAACGGGTGTTGCAGCGGTGGATCAGGCGCGAGCATTGAACGTGGGCGTCGCGGAAGCCAACATGATGCTGATTGGCGAAGCGATGGCTGCGCTTGGGAATCAGGTATGGACCAGCACGTTTTGTCCGTTCTTTAATTGGCAAGTGATGCGGCGCATCGCAGTGGGACAGCAGGAGAGGCTTGAGGCAATTGCCGCGCCAGATGGTTGGCTCAGCGAAGGCCATGGTCTTGATCTGACGTTTCTTGCTACGGCGGCCAACTTCGAGACACGTACCAATGGAGCCACTCACATGGGCAACGATGACATCACTACGTTCGATGCCGTCGGTCATCTGAAGATCATTGACGTTTCCTGCCCGCAACAGATGTTGTCGTTGATGAAGTGGGCCATGCAAGGCAACAAGGGCTTGTTGTATGTCAGAGTCATGCGTACGGCATCCGCTGTGTTGTATGGGCCGGAATACATCTTCAAATTTGCGCAAGGTCACATCCTGAAACATACAGACACGGATACAGTGGTTCTCATCAGTAGCGGCCGCGGAACGCATGAGGCCTTGGCAGCTGCGAGTCTATGCGCGGAGCAGGGTATTGGAGTGACTGTTGTGGATATGCCATCCGTCGATGAGGAGTTGTTACTTCAATTGCATCGTTCGGGAAAGAAGTTGATCTTCGCTGAGCAGAACAACGGTTATATCTGGCAGAACTATCTAAAGGTTATTTACCGTCATGGCGAGTTCCATTCGGAAGCTGTATTTACGGTAAATACGCTGGATTCACAAGGCAAACCACAGTTCATTCACTCTGCAACATATGAAGAGTTAGTTGAGGTGTTTGGACTTTCAGGAGCGGCGTTAGCCAGAAAAGTATTGGGCGTAGATAGTGAGCGAGAAAGTGAGGAATCCAGCCATGGCATTGCCCATCGTGCATGAAAGCGACATTGAGGCACTGGATCTGCCAGGGCGAATGTTGCGCTGGGTTGTAACCAAAGAGACCACCGGGGCAGAGCAATGCAGCGTTGCCATCATTGAGGTCCAACCCGGTCAGAAAGTGAAGCCCGCACACTCGCATCCTCATGGGGAAGAAGTCATCTACCTTGTCAGCGGCAGCGGACGCGTTTGGATTGATGGAGAGATCGACGCGGTGCGCACAGGCAGTATGGTTCTTTTCCCGCAAGGAAAGCCGCATATGTTGCAGAACACGAGTAATGAAGTCATGAAGGTCGTGTGTTTCTTTGCACCAGCTACCAGCCTGGATAACTACCAGATGTTTGAGGGGCTAGGTTTTCAGGACTAATGTTCTGTGTCCCCATGGGCTCCCTTTTGGGAGCCCATTCTTTTTGGAGTTATCCTTCAGCCGAGTGTTGGCATGGTTGTATCTACACCTACGCGAATGCCTGTGGGCCACCGAGCGGTGACTGTCTTAACGCGCGTATAGAAACGTACGCCTTCTGGGCCGTGCATCGCATGATCGCCAAACAGTGAGCGCTTCCAGCCACCGAAGCTATGGAACGCCATGGGCACAGGGATGGGAATGTTCACGCCCACCATACCTACCTGGACGGCATATGTGAACGCGCGCGCTGTATCTCCATCGCGCGTGAAGATGGAGGTGCCATTGCCAAACTCGTGTTGATTGATCAGCTTCAGCGCGGTTTGGAAGTTATTCGCGCGCACAATGCCGAGCACCGGTCCGAAAATCTCGTCCTTATAGATGCTCATCTCTGGTTTCACATGATCAAACAGAGAAGCGCCGAGGAAGAAGCCATCACCCTTTGGCAGCGCAGAGTTGCGACCATCCACAACCAGTTCTGAGCCTTCCTGCACGCCTGTGTTGAGATAGCCCTTTACGCGATCAAGGTGCTGCTTCGTTACCAGCGGCCCCATGTCGGACGTGGCTTCTGTGCCGGGTTCGATCTTCAGTTTGGCGATGCGCTCCAATAATTTCTCGCGCAGTTCGTCTGCCGTGTTGTTGCCTACGGTCACGGCGATCGAGATTGCCATGCAACGCTCACCGGCAGAGCCGTAAGCCGCCCCAACGAGCGCATCGGCTGCTTGATCGAGGTCTGCATCCGGCATCACGATCATGTGGTTCTTTGCACCGCCAAGTGCCTGCACGCGCTTTCCTTTTGCAGTGCCGCGTGTGTAGACATACTCTGCGATGGGAGTGGACCCTACGAAGCTGATTGCCTGCACATCCGGATGATCCAACAGGCCATCCACGGATTCTTTGTCGCCGTGGAGTACGTTGAATACACCGTCGGGCAGGCCCGCTTCTTTAAGAAGTCCTGCGAGGATGAGCGCTGCGCTGGGGTCGCGTTCGCTCGGTTTCAGGATGAACGTGTTGCCGCATGCCAGGGCTACAGGGAACATCCACATAGGCACCATGGCTGGGAAGTTGAAAGGTGTAATGCCCGCAACGACACCGAGTGGCTGGCGCATGTTCCAGCTATCGATTCCTGCGCCTACCTGTTCAGAGAATTCACCTTTCAGTAGTTGAGGAATGCCGGTGGCAAATTCAACCACTTCAAGTCCACGAGTTACTTCGCCCTTTGCATCGGAGAGAACCTTGCCATGCTCCAATGTGATGGCTGCCGCGATGCGATCCGTGTTCTTCTCCAGCAACTCGCGAAAGCGAAACATGATGCGCGCGCGGCGCAACGGTGGGAATGCAGCCCACTCAGGAAACGCCGCTTTGGCAGCGGCAACGGCACTTGCGAGTTCAGTGTTATTTGCCAACGCAAGGCGTGCTTGCACCTGACCGGTCGCGGGATTGTAGATATCGCTGAAACGACTTGATGTGCCGGGTACAGCGGCGCCACCTATCCAGTGGGGGATCACACGGAGCGAAGCAGCTTCTGCAGTCAAGTCAGGAAGAGTTGCGGTATTGGACACAGGGAAAACCTCGGAAAGTCGTTTCAGAGATTGTGCTCCCGTCACGTCATTTATGCAACACGCATTGCATAATATGCAAAATCTGTTCTCGCGAAGTAATAGTTACACGATGATGGGACAGCATTACTGCTGGCCCCATCATCGTGATCTGCGCGAAATTGGATCGGGAGAGTTAGTAGGATTCGTTCCAGTGAACCATTGGTAGGCCTGGCGCAGGGGCGCGGAAATAGGGGATTCGTTGGCCTCGTAAAGAACCTATGTACAGCGTCTGTAGATCAGAACCGCCGAAGGTCACACTGGCCATCCATGGGGCAATGCCACGACCGGTTGCGAACAGCACATCCTGCGTTACGGCGCCTGCGCGAAACTGTTGTTCCAGAGCATCCACTTTCGCAGGGTCGCCTTCATCCAGAAAGACGCGCAGGTCGCCCTTAGGGGTGAGCGCCCATAGCTTATCGGAATAGACACAGGTGCCCCACAGATTGCCGATGCTATCGAATGCAATGCCGTCTGGCCATGCACCCTCGCCAAGGCTTGATGGCCCAAACACTTCAGGAGTTCCCAAGGTCCCGTCGTCATTGACTCGCATCCGCCGAATGTGACCGCCAGTTGTTTCTACCGCGTACATCCACTCTTCGTTGGCGTCCATTCGGATCTCATTGGTGAATTGAAACCCATCGGCCATGATGCGGAATTTCCCGTCAATGTAACGGGCGATGTAGCCGTCATACAGGTCTGTGCGGAGTGCATGCATCCAGTTCTTGATGCGTGTTGAGACGGTAATCCAGATACGTCCCTTTGAATCGCGCAGAACGAAATTTACCTTGCCAATCGCTTCGCCCTCAATGCTGTCTGCCAGCACATGCGATTCACCCGAACGTGTCATTACTTCCAGACGATCTGTGCCGAAGTTGGAGATGAGAATATCCCCGTTCGAGGCGAAGGCCAGCCCATTGGGTAGAGTGCCGGTCAGGTAACGTGTGGCTTCGTCACCAGCATCAGCAAAATAGTCAGAGATGCGCTGCGTCACGATCTCTTGCGTGCCATCATGCCGCATGCGCACCACGCCACCGCGCGAATCTGCAGACCACAGCGTTCCATTGCGTTCCGCAAGGATGCACTCTGGGCGTTGTAAACCTTCGCCGATGTACTGCAGGGAATTTGTATCGATACCGAAATCAAGAATGGGATTAGACATGCCGCAAGCCTTCGTGCTACTCGATCTGGCGGCAAGAAGTTCAAGCCACCGTATTGCACATTATGCAATATAGATTGCAAGCTTAGCATGGGCCGAGCGGACGGGATGAGCTAGGGAGAGGTGTGGCGGGGAACTACTCTGACTGTTCGGAAGTGTTCAGCAGAGCCGCAATGCTGGCGGCGACACGTAGAACCTTCTTGCTGTAGCTGGGATACTGTTCTTTCAGGAAACGCGAGTCTGGTGCAGAGATTCCGATTGAGCCCACGATGGATCCATCTTCGAGGCGGATGGGGGCAGCGATGCAGCGCATGCCGGCGGCGTACTCACCTTCGTCCGTTGCATATCCACGGACTTTGATCTCGTGGCACTCTTCCAACAGTGACTTAAGGCTCGTAATGGTGTTCTTCGTGTGCCGTGTGAGTGCTCCCTGGCCGAACTGCGACTTTAACTCGCGCTCGTCGGCATCCGCCAAGAGAGCTTTTCCGTGCGCGGTGCAATACAGTGGCACCAGCTCGCCCGTTTGACCTGCAACAGCAATGACGTGGTTTGCGTGGGCCGAATCGATGAAAAGTGCGCTCTTACCTTCACGGACGGCCAGGTGGGCCGTTTCGTTCAGATCATTTGCCAGTGTCTTTAGTTCCTTATGCGCAACGCGGACCAGCATGTTGCTCCAATCGTACTGGTGCGACAGCGTCCACATAGAGGGGCCAAGGATGTAGTCCTTGCGGCCCGGCGGGCAGGAGAGAAAGCCGCGGCGACGAAGGGTATGGGCTAGTCGGAAAGCGCTGCTGCGGTCCACTTCCAGGGCTTCTGCCAGTTCGGAGAGCGTTACCGGCTGTTTGGAAAGCGCCACCATCTGGATGATGGTTAGACCGCGGTCGAGGCTTTGGATGAAAGGGACGAGCGGGGATTTTTTCGGAGCCATGGACCTTGCCTTGCTGAGGCCCGCAGTCTCCCCCATCTCCAGGGGAATACAGGCTCTTGTGCCATTCCCTGAGGTGCGTACTGGTGAGAAATCCTCGGGCGCTTCTCGAATTCATCCTCCACCATATCACCCTGCTGCTGCGACATGCGAAGGCCTGATGGCGGCTCTAAGGCGCTCCTGCAGTTGTGTGAGTTGGCTGGCCCCACGAATCCGAAAAGCAATATTGCTGCGCATATTCATAAGGCGGCGGCCTGCGATAGCTCCCTTCAAGTGTGGCCTGAAGATGCCCGCAGGATGTCGATATGCGGGTTCTGCAGAGAAAGCGGTCGCCGTATCTTGACGCCATCAGAGATGGAACGTTAAGATTCGTTTGTTGCGCAATACGCAAGCATTTAAGGGAAATACGCAACAACATCATTTCGGAGTGCAGATGGACTACTCGAGCTTCAACTTACAAGGCAAGATTGCCATCGTAACGGGCGCCTCGCAGGGCATAGGGCGCGCCATCGCTCTGGGGCTGGCTCAGGCAGGGGCGCATCTGGTCCTTTCGAAGCATCCCGGGCCTCGGCTGGAAGAGATTCAGAATCTCAAGCAAGAGATTGAAGCGCTTGGTCGGCGTGTCCTGATTGTTCCGGCAGATGTCGGGGTAGTAAGTGACGTTCAGAAGTTAGTGGATAGTGCCGTCGAGGAGTTTGGACGCGTTGATATCCTTGTCAATAATGCGGGCTGGACCGGAACCGGCCCCGCTCTGGATGTCAGCGAAGAAGAGTTTGATAAGACCATTACGGCTTCGCTCAAAAGTGTCTTTTTCGCTTCTCAAGCAGCGGCCAAAGTGATGCTGCCCCAGGGAAGTGGTCGCATTATCCAGATTGGATCTAATTTTGGTGTTATCGCGTTTAAGAATCGCGCTCTCTACGCTGCAGTGAAGTCTGCCGTGCATCATCTAGCGAAATCTCTTTCGCTGGAATGGGCACAGCAGGGCGTCCTGGTAAATGTTGTTGCGCCATGTATCACTGAAACGGAATCGCGCAAGAACATTCTCGAAAAGCCGGGCTACAAAGAATGGGCGACACAAGAGATGATTCCGCGGGGCCGTTGGAATCAGCCTGAAGATCTGGTGGGCGCGGTGTTATTTCTGGCGAGTCCTTTCGCCGATATGGTAGTAGGACAAACGCTGATGGTTGATGGCGGCTGGACGATCCACTAACGAGTACACGTGAACTCCTAAACGAGAGATGACGACGAGGACGAAGATGAAGTTGGTGGGTAAGATCGCGCTTGTAACCGGCGCAGGACAAGGTATTGGTAAGGGAATTGCTGAAGTTCTTGCGGATGAAGGTGCAGACGTTGTCATCAATGATCTCCATGCCGATGAGCGCTGCAACGCACTAGCCGAAGCCATTCAAAAGAAGGGAAGGCGCGCCCTTGTTGTTGCTGGCGATGTAAGTAAGCGAGCGGACGTGGATCGCATCTTCGCCGGAGCCTCTGAGTTTGGTCCTGTTGATGTGTTGGTCAATAACGCGGGAATTGAAACCATCATTCCTTTTCTGGAACTTACGGACAGACAGTGGGAGGAAGTAACTGAGGTCAACCTGAAGAGCCAGTGGATGTGCGCACAGACATTTTGCAAGCGAGCCATCGCAGACGATCGCAAGGGTGCGATTGTAAATATCGGATCGATCCAAGCGGCTCGTGTACTGCCGGGTCGTACGCACTATGCTCCAAGCAAACTGGCTATTGAAGCGCTCACGCGCAATATCTCGGCTGAGATGGGGCACTACGGGATCCGTGCGAACTGCGTTCACCCGGGTCTGATTGATACTCCAATGATTCGTTGGGTGCTGGAAAGCCCTGAAATCCTGCCTGGAGTGGTGGGACAGATTTCGTTGGGACGCCCGGGGCAGCCAGTAGAGGTTGGTAAGGCCGTTGCATTCCTTGCATCGGATGATGCCTCGTATATTACCGGGCAATCTATCTATGTCGATGGCGGCTGGGTCGGCAAATAAACTGCGATTCTTACGCAATCTACGGTTTTCGACTCATAGCATGTTCCAGCGGACGTCTCCCTAGCACAAACACGGGTTTAACAGCACCAAGCTACGGGTACCCCAACGAGGATGTTGTGGTTATAGAAAGCGGTGTCGACGTTTTAGCGCATGCGCCAGACGCAATCGCAGGCGTAGACGTGAGGCTGATCACGCAATTGAGATGGTGATGAGACACATGGCAATGACGCCGACACCGAAGCTCTTCTCTGGCAGCAACCACATTGACAAAATTCGAGCGATAGTCGTTGGGTTCCATAAGGGTGGCGGTCGGCTGATCTTCGGCACGGACACAGGTTTCCCTCTGATTATGACGATAGTGAGGAATATCACCAGTTGCAGCTTGCCGGACTCACCTTTCTCGATGTGCTTGCATGCTTACGACCAATCCAGTTCCGGAGTTCCATCTGGAGTCTCATGCCGGAAAATTGTGTGTTGGCTTTGACGGGGATTTAACCGTACTTTCCGAAGACCCTATGGGAACGACTTTCGGAGGTTCACTCACGTGCTTTACGCTGTTCACGCGGGAAAAGTTATCTTGATGCCAGCGCAAGCCACTAATAGTAATTGGTCGCCATTTACCCTGCGAAGTCGACATATCGTCGGCGACCGACTACTGATGGCAACGGCGTTCATGAGGAGTGACTCAGAGATGCGGTGGTATTTTGGGATCAATGGCTGAAACAGGACAAACCAGCGGACACGAAGCGATTCTTTGCGCTCCTTTGCTACGAAAAGTCGATACCGAGCTCCTCGCATTGCTGCGTTCCTTGCAGCCGGCGGAATGGGATTTTCAGACAGTCTCTCCAAAGTGGACAGTTCGAGATGTAGCCGCACATCTTCTCGATACCGCACTTCGAAAACTTAGCCTGGTAAGGGACCGCTGCCTTGTGGACGCCGCAAATCCTAAATCCGCACGAGAGGTGATTGATCTAGTCAATCGCCTGAACCGCGAAGGCGTCACCATCTATCGCCGCCTGAGTCCAGCCGTCTTGATAGATCTGATGGCAATCACGTGCGATCAGTTTGCGAGTTTTCATGAGTCGCTCGACCCCTTCTCACGGGCTTTTTTTAGTGTTAGCTGGGCAGGAGAAACGACCTCTCTGAACTGGTTCGATACCGCGCGCGAACTAACTGAAAGATGGCACCATCAGCAACAAATTCGGTTAGCAACCGATCGTCCTGGAATTATGACGCCTGAACTCTACCATCCAGTTCTGGACTGCTTTCTGCGAGGACTTCCGTATACCTATCGCCATAGGAAATGCCCTCCAGGCACGAATGTACTTCTGGACATTCGTGGGGATTGTGGAGGAACTTGGGTGCTTTCAGCACACGATGAAGGATGGACCTTTCTGCAATCGGTTCCTACTGAACTCGCCTGTGAAGTAGCAATACCACAGGAGATCGCTTGGCTTATCTTCACAAAGGGTATCGCCCCTAGCGCGGTCCGCGAACGAGTGGAGGTCAAGGGCGATTCCGATTTGGCAGCCGGTATTCTCAGTATGACCTCAATCGTCGGTTGAAGCTGCGAGTATTGAGACAAGTCTGCATTTCTAAGCCCGGCGCCGAGGCAATGAAAGCGTTTCACGGTGCGTTTCGAGCCAGACTTGCCGAGCAGACTGTGAATGTTTCTCGGGCAGTCGTGAATTCGCGGCGACGTTTTCTCATGAACAGCCGTCGAATTTCAACTGCTCAGCTTTAGAATGATCACACCCCAAAAATTTTAGAGATCCGCTTCCGTCGGGTATTGGCATTCGAAGGATAGACCTGGACGCGGATTCCCCCGAAGTTTGTGCAATCTGAGCAGTCGGTGGCTCATCGAGCCAACCCAGCCCACTCCCGGCGAAGATATTGCCTCCCACCCATCAACTCGATCAAGCATCAAGCAGGATGAAAAGCCGATGGTGGCCTGGAGAGTAAGCAGGAAAGGGAATAAGTAAATAGCGATGGAGCAGCAGGCACCAGTTGTCGAAATTTTCGCGCAAGCGCGGCGTCCAAGCGGTCTCGCCTTTCAAGTTCGAAGGGACCCCCCGGGAGTGCTCACTGTGCCTCCGATAGATAAGACCTTACTGAGCGTTCACATAGGCAGTCCCACCAAAGTGGACTGTCATCGCGCTGGTCGGCACTTCTCGGGAACCGCTGTACATGGCGACATTGACATCATTCCAGCCGGAACAGCAGCACGTTGGGAATTGGTCGGAGAGGAAGACCGAGCTGTGCTAATCATTCTTCCGCAGTCGCTACTCGACATTGCAGTAAGCGAGATGGTGTGCCCTGCACTCGAAGTCCTGAACCGCTTTCAAATCCGCGATCCTGTTCTTGAGGCGCTTGCAGTCGCAGCAGCACGAGAGATTGAAGACGGATGCCCGTCAGGAGGTGCTTACTTGGATGGTATCGGTCTCGCTGTCTCCTCTCGGCTTCTTACTCACCACACTGGCTTGGTCCCCGGGGCCGACGAGGTCGACGGATTGAGCGGCCATAGGCTGAAACGTGTTCTGTCTTATATAGAAGATAGGCTTGGCGCAGAAATGTCTCTTACCGACATTGCAGCGTCAGCCGGACTGAGTGCCTCGCATCTCACCACACTGTTCAGAAAGTCGATGGGGTTGTCAGTTCACCAACATGTAATTCGTCGCAGAGTGGAACGGGCCAAAGCGATGCTTCAAGAAGGCACGTTGCCAATCGCGGAAGTGGCACTTGCGGTCGGCTTTTCCCACCAGAGCCATATGTCCCGACACATGGTTCGGGTTCTGGGTATGCGACCGCTGCAAATCCGTCAAGTGGCACAGGGAGGCAACCGAAGGTAGTTCACAGGCGAATTGTGCTCTTATCATCCGGATATGCGCGATGAACCGGGCCTCGATCAGCCAAAATCGGACGATGGATCGACGCTCGTTTCTTCGTCTCTCGTCCGCCGTCGTTGCGTCAACTGCGACTCGTGGTTCGGATAATCCGACGCTTGATGAAGCTTGGTACGAGACTTCGCGTCGATTCGCTGCGTTGCGAATGGGCCGTATCGCATATGTTGATCGCGGTAGCGGATCCCGAGTCGCTCTCTTCCTTCACGGCTTCCCGCTGAACAGTTTTCAGTGGCGGGGAGCGCTAGAGAGACTCTCGCCCTATAGGCGTTGCATCGCGCCTGACCTTATGGGCATGGGGTACAGCGAGATATCAGAAGATCAAGAGCTTACGCCCACCGCCCAAGTTGGAATGATCGCATCGCTACTGGACAGCTTGAAGGTCAGTCAGGTCGACGTCATCGCGAATGATGCGGGAGGGATCATCGCACAGCTCTTGACCGCGGCATATCCAGAACGGGTTCGCACCCTCCTCCTCAGCAATTGCGACGTGGATACCAATAACCCTCCCTCCCTCTTTCACCCTGCTGTCGCATTGGCGAAACGCGGACTATTTGCCGAACGATACCTGATGCCGCAAGTTAAGAACAAAGAGTTGGCACGTTCGGTTAGAGGAATCGGAGCACAGTTCACCTATCCAGAACTTCTCGCTGACAGCACAATTGATATGTATTTCGATCCCTTGGTCTCATCTCCAACGCGGATGCGGCAAGTCGATCGTTTTACCGATGCCCTGGGCGATAACGTTCTGGTACCCATGCGCGAAAAATTGTCCCGCTGGAAGAAGCCCGCTCGAATGGTCTGGGCTATGCAGGACAACTTTTTTGGCGCGGAATGGGCTGATTGGTTGGACAAAACGCTAACTGGATCTCGGGGAGTCCGTCGCCTCGAGGGCGCAAACCTGTTTTTCCCGGAAGAGATGCCCGACGTGATCGCGCAGGAGGCGCATAGCCTCTGGACCGCGAAGCGATGATTCAGGCCGGGAGACCCGTGGCCTCTTTGACGCGGCACTTATGAAGACCCTTAGATCATCAAGCCATCGCGGCGAGAGGCAATGAATGAAATCAGAACAAGCTGGATTAGATCTTGTGGAATCCTCTCGTTTAAAACGTCACTCGATCATTCCCTGTAAGCGCATTCGGGTTGGAAGGACAGGAGAAGTAATGGGGAAAGTCAAGTAGATACAAGACCTCGCGCGCCTTGATGAAAGACACTCATCAGGTGGGAGCTTAAAAGCTCGTCGCCAGCCCTCAACCGACCCCAACCAATGGATTCAGAAACTAATCGTAGGCGTGAAACAGGACGCCGCCAACGGCGGATGTTTGGACATGCCATCCACTTATCGCAGACTCCTCCCGAAATTTCCACTGAGGTCTTACATAGATATGTCCTTATTTTCAACCTTGAGAACTACGGCGGTTTTGCTTCTGGCTCCGTTACTCGCCTCGTCCGCACAGGTTCATCCAGAATGGACGGCGACGATTGCACCCTTCCGTATCGCTGACAATCTTTACTATGTCGGTAGTCGGGACCTCGCTTCCTACCTGATCACCACACCTGCTGGAAACATCCTGATCAATGCGAATCTCGAATCTTCGCCCCCTCAGATCAAAGCCAGCGTGGAACGGCTCGGCTATCGCTGGACTGACACCAAGCTTCTCCTTCTCGCCCAAGCTCACTTCGACCATGCGGCTGGTGCGGCGCAAATACGCAAAGAAACGGGCGCGAAGCTTGAAGTGATGGAAGGGGATGCAAACGTCGTGAGTTCGGGGGGCAAGGACGATTTCCTCGCGGCTTCAGGATCTTTGCCCACCTATCCCCCGGCAAAGGTCGATGAGGTTCTTCATGACGGCGCAATAATTACCCTCGGAGGATTCACGCTCACCGCTCATCGAACTGCGGGACACACCCGGGGCTGCACAACATGGACCATGAAGGTTCATATGCAACAAGACTTGCCCGACAGGTATCGCGATGTGGTGATCGTTGGTGGTTACACCCTCTGGTCGGATTTTCAGGTCGTGCCAACAAAGACTCATCCCGTCTCTTATCCAGGCATTGCAGAAGATTTTCGACACACGTTCGCACTCCTCGCCAATCTTCATTGCGACATTTTCCTTGGCGATCATGCGTCACATTTCGGAATGCTAGAAAAGCTCGCAAGGCTATCGAAGGAGGGTGAGAGCGTTTGGATCGATCCTGTGGGGTACCAACGAACGGTAGAGAACGCACGGGTGGCATTTGAGAAGTTCTATGCCACGCAGGAAAACTCATCGGCGGTGAGGTAACCCAATATCCGATGAATCTACAGCATCCTTATCTCTTCATCGTTACAGGTGGGCCCGGGGCAGGCAAGACGACCGCTCTGGATGAACTGAATCAGCTTGGTGTTCGCGTCGTTCCGGAAGTCGCCCGCGAGTTAATACGGAACCAAATGCAGTCGAGAGGTCCTGCACTCCCTTGGCTCGACCGTAAGCTATTCGCTGATGCGATGCTTCAACGATCGATCGAATCCTTTCGCAGAGAAGGGCGGTCTTCATTCGCCTTTTGCGACAGAGGCATTCCAGACACTCTTTGTTATTGTCGCCTGTGCGGCCTTGATGAATCGTCGGCCATGGAGGCCTCCAAGCGGTATCGGTACGCCAGGCTGGTCTTCTTCGCGCCACCGTGGCAGGACATCTACTGCAACGACGCGGAGCGGCGCCAAGACTTTCAAGAAGCGCTCGATACCGGATTTCTTTTGCGGCAGATATACGAAGAATGTGGCTATGAAGTCGTTGATCTTCCCTTCGCCTCTGCAAAGGAAAGAGCCAACGTTATGTTGGAATCGGTTCGGCTCTGGATTCGCATTGGCAGGAGTCAGGGGACTCTCCCTCGACTCGGCACGAGAGGGAATCACAGAATTGAGTTGAAATCATGACGCGAACCTTTCGAAGCGGCTACACCATGGTGGAACGTCATCGGCACACCGGAAGCTACCTTGCGCTTGTCTTGCGCGGCGGATATGAGGAAGCCGGTGACCGTGGATGCTTCTCTGTACGTGAGGGCGACGTCGTGCTTCACGATCCTTACGAGGCACATCTCGACCGCTATCATGCTTCTGGAGCTGAAGTCGTCGATCTGCTACTGCCTTTCTGGGCAACATGGCCGCACGCTACCATGACTGTGACGGATCCTGACGCTGCCATACGTGCTCTTGAGACATCCGTTGAAGAAGCGCTCGAGTACGTCCTGCGCGCTATGCAGCCTGTGTGCCGTGCTGTCGATGATTGGCCACATCAACTTGCTACGGCGATTGGGCTCGATCCCCATATGCGTATAGACGAGTGGGCGTTCGAATACGGTCTTGCGGAAGCAACCGTATCGCGAGGCTTCCGCAAGGTGTTTCACGTCTCTCCGAAGACCTTTCGCGGACAACAGCGCGCCCGAAGAGCAGCAAGACTCGCTGCGTGTTCGCGAGTCAGACTCGATGAGATCGCTCAAGCCTCCGGATTTTCAGATCAAGCTCATATGACGAAGGCAGTCGTCGCACTCACAGGACAAACGCCGGGAGCCTGGAGAAAGGAAACACAACTGACACTATCCCACGACAAGGCACCCGATGTTTGAGTTGGCTCGAGGAAAGCGTGAAATGAAAATCAAGGTGATAGCAATTTTCTTCTTCTGCGCCGCAGTTCTCTCCGCGACAGGAGGGGCTCAGAGCACAAGGTGACTTGGGATCGTGATCCCGGCCGCTCGTAGCTGGTCCACCTGCTCCTTTGACAAGGAAGGCGGCAGGTAGAGTCCTGAGAATGTGTACAGGCCAGAGGTATTCGCCTCATAATGAAGCGTTGCATGAGGCGCTTGGATGTAGAGCGAACCACCCGGTTTCAAAACATGCCATTTCTGGGCAAGTTCCGTGATTGGTGGAGAGGGAAGACCCCCAAAGGTACAGCTGCCCGTTCCTTTTGCAAGCTCGATCCCAGAGGGGGGCAGCCAAGCCTGATTGAGCCTACGCTCCCGTTCGTGGTCGCATTACCACAATCGATGTTCGGCTCGGGGATATGCAGATCGTTCTGACCGATATTGACTAAATGGAATGTGAAGGCTGGACGATACGCTCATTCCAGCCGCTGGTGAAAATTCGGACTCTTGAGGCCTCATCAGATGACTGAACTTGAAGGGCGATTTGCCTTCGACATCTGCGCGAATCGCTCATGCGATGACCTGGTAGGGCCGCATCATGTCGTTGGCTTCGTGTGCAAGGATGTGGCAGTGCCAGACGTAGCGGCCGGTGTAGCCGTGGAAGGGCACGATGATGCGGGTGATGCTGTAGGGCGGGCATTGCACCACGTCTTTCCAGCCGAGTTCGTGCGGGTCGGGTAGTGTGCGTGGGCCAGAGGGAAGCGAAGCATACGTTCCACTCGCGCAAGCTCTTATTGGTGGTCTGGCTGTATCGGTTGTGTTAACGGTCTTTCTCGTGCCAGCCGGTTTCTTCCTCGTGTACCGCAATCGCCCCGCGGGTGTAACGGAACACGCATAAGCCTTCTAACAACGTCCGTACTGGCCGATTGCATCCGCTATCGGCTGTTTTCGGAACACACCGATCAATTGGCGCGGGAAAATCGGGTTCAACCATCGATTGTTTATGGCAATGAGGGATAGCGGTTCGCCCACTCATCGAAGACGATGCTTTTCCAGTGCGATCAAGGTTCTGCACGGTTGTTATGCTACGGCGGTTCTAAGCTGTGAACGATTGTTGCTAGCCAAAGAAAGAAAATTCGACATCACATCGCTGCTAGGAGCAGAAGCAGTGACTCACTTCTTTACCCTTCGAGCTACGACCGTCGATTGAGTTGAGCTTCCGTCCAGAGAATGTGACTCGATGAGAATCTCAAATGGGGGGATGGAACCATCCGGGCGCTGAATGGAACGCAAGAATTCGGAGAACCCTTTCTCTGTAAAGACAAAGCGTCCTGCAGCTTCTGTGCCCGACATCCACAACCCACCCAGCGAAAGAATCATGCCCTTACCGCTGGGATTGGGGGCGAAGGCTACATCTCCATAGGTCATGGGTGCCTCCAGTCCACTGGATTTGCTCTGGACTTCATAGCGTGGGTTCTCACCACGTTGAGGGTTCTTATTGACGTAGTAGAAAGCACCGGTTTCGTCCTGACGCAGAAGGAAATTCATCCCGGGATCGATTAGAGAAACCCAAGGGTTTGCTTGTCGCGACCCGATCAAGATGAGATTGGATTCGTTGGCGTCGGAAGGCCGCAAATCCCGTGCGAATAGAAGCTCATCGCGCGAGGGATTCCATTCCGGAAGACGCGAGATCATGGAGGACAGCCGCAAGTCCACCTCGCTGGTGTAACGCCTATTTGCAAGGTCCACCGCAAGCTCTTCGCTCGTCAACTTAGGACTTCTCGTCAGTGACGTCGGAGTGCCCCGATAACTGCCCTGCAGGTAGTCCGAAAGAGAAATCTCCCTTCCAGCGAAGGTCTCATACATTACCAAGCCACTATCGCCCGTAATGACTCTTGTCCTCTGCTTCGTGGGAAGCAGAATTGACCAGAAATGATGCTCCACATCTGTGCGTTCATCTGATGAAAGTTCTTTCCTCAGAATCGAATCCTGGCGAAGGTGCAAAAAGAGGCCTGCTGCAAGCAGAGCTAACAGAACACCTCCAAGAAATGGCGGCAACAATTTCAAGCGTTGCTTTGGTTCTTGCTCTACTTGAGAGACTGGTTCTGACATCCCCAGTTCTTGAGGAGTAATTTCAGTTGGCGCTACGGGACCTGGAGAAACGTCTGATGATTCATTCGATCCTGGAAGGTGACCGTAAAAGTGTGGAACATAACCCCCACGCGGGATCTCGATCTGAATCGGATCGTCGGCGCCCTCCTGGCTAAAATACAGCTCAAGGCGCTGACGGAGCCGCGTCGCATGTGTTCGCACGATACCGTCGATTCCCGGATCGTAATCACGTGGGCGCCCGAATACATCTACTCCAATCTGCTGTTCATGAAGCTGATCTTCCCGACCAGCAAGTGATTGTTTGCAGAGATGTAACAGCAATCGTCGAAGCTGATCGGAGCGGCTGAATGTCTGAGAAGCAGCAACACGCTTCGCAGTTTCGTTGATGGCCACATGTGACTCGGGATTTGGTTGAATCTCCGGTCTGTCTAATGCGATGGACACCTGCACCTCACCATTGATTCGCGTTGTAACTGTTACAACGATGCCCCGAATGCCTTGTTTTTCGAGGAACCAGAAGTTTAACAGTGAAACACCGGAGCGTGCGACGCGCGCTACCAGATACAGTTCATTCGCTCCTATGCATCGCTCTTTTTACGGAGCGTATCTTGCCTCTGCTCGCAGAGGTGTTTTGATTCAGGCCCAGCAACGCGAGGTATTATGCGCCCTAAACTTCATCTCTCCGCCCTGACACTGATTCCGGCACTTGCGATCCCGTTGTCCGCTCAGTCTGTGAACGCCACTGTAAGTGGCATCGTTCGTGACCAGACGGGGGCAGTGATTCCCAATGCCGTTGTGACTCTGACAAACGTCGGAACCAACGTCAGCCAGTCCATCAAGACGAATGATTCAGGCGAATACAACATCCTCAATCTTCCAGCTGCATCCTATCGCCTCGAGATCGATGCGCCAGGCTTCTCACACTATGTGCAGAAGGGCATCACGCTTGATGTCGCCCAGAAGGCCAAGATCGACGTCGCAATGCTGGTCGGTGCGTCCAGTAGTACCGTCGAAGTGGCCGCTGACGCCAATGCAATCGATACGGCTGATGTCACCGTGTCGGATGTTGTGACTGGGTCGGAGATCCGCAACCTTCCACTGAACTCACGCAACCCTTATTCCTTGATCGCTCTCACACCCGGCTTCGCAGGCTCGGTGGGAAACAATTACAACTCAGTCAGCTATTCCATTAATGGTAGCCGCCAAGGTTATACAGATGTACTCGTGGATGGTATCCCGGGCGGTTTCCCCACCGTCAATGGCAACTCCGGCGTTGGCGTGTTTCCTTCGGTTGATTCGATCAATCAGTTTCGTGTCTTGGGTCAGAACTATCCAGCAGAATTCGGTCGCAGTTTAGGTGGCATTCTCAACACGGCATTCAAGAGCGGCACAAATCGATATCACGGCACGCTTTTTGAATTTGCTCGAAATTCAACTCTTGATGCCAACGATTACTTCTCTAATCTCAATGGAAAACCGTTGCCAGCATTTCAGCGCAACCAGTTCGGCGGCGTCTTGAATGGACCAATCCTCCGCGATAAATTCTTCTTCCTGATCTCTGCTGAATTGTTGCGCTCGTCGCAAGCCATTACGACCACGGCCACAGTTCCGACCCTGCTGCAGCGTCAAGGTGACTTCTCACAAACACGAACCGCGACCGGAGCTGTAGTCACCATCTACAACCCATTCAGCACGCGGCCTAACCCTTCAGGTACCGGATATATCCGTGATGCGTTTGCCAACAACACCATTCCCACGGCGCTGCGAAGCAAGGTGGGCCAGAACCTGATGAATTATTACCCGACGCCAAACCTGCCGGGCGATCCAAACACCCAGATGAACAATTTCTTCGCTACCTCAACTGAGGACAATCGTATTGATAGTTGGGATGTTCGGTTGGACTATACGCTGCCGAACAACCAAACGTTGTTTGGACGCTATTCCGATCGGTTCTATGACGACACACCACAGCCCTTCTTCCCGAAAGATCAGGCTATTGCGGAGAACCGAATCGAGCAGCGCGACTGGATGCGAAACTTCGTGGTCGGCTATACGATCGCACCAAAGCCTAGCTTGCTCTACGATGTGCGCCTCGGATTCTCTCGCGCGCTGTATGACTACCTGAATGCCGGTCTCGGATTTCATGTGGACCAGCTAGGGCTTCCTTCCAGCCTCGTGAACGGTGGTGGCCTACCCATCTTCCCCGTTGTGAGTGCAAGCAGCTATGTGCAGTTGGGAAACGGAGACAATCGTCACAACGCTTTCATGACGTATAGCCTTACTCAGAGCCTCACCTGGATTAAGGGAAACCACACGATCAAAGCAGGTCTTGATGCCCGTTTGATCCGTGTGAATGACCGCGAAACGCGTGACACCTCTGGAAACTTCGCATTCACTTCCGGGTTTACGCAGGGTCCAAACCCGAATACCGCAAGCGTGACAGCAGGCAATGCGATGGCTTCACTGCTTCTCGGTACCGGTAGCAGCGGGGATCTCATTCAGAATTTCAAGGACGCGGCAACGCAGAGCTACTACTACGGTGCCTATGTGCAGGATGATTGGCGTGCTACACCGAAGCTGACGCTGAGCTTTGGCCTGCGCTATGACCTAGATTCGCCGCGCACTGAACGATATAACCGGATGAACTACTTCGATCCGAGTGCACCATCGCCTTTGGCTGCGGTCTCAGGCATCACCGGTCTTCATGGAGGCCTTGTCTTCGTCGGTGTCAACGGAGTCAATCGCCATCAGTTCTACTATGACGCGAATAACTTTGCGCCACGGTTTGGTATAGCGTATTCCGTAAACGATAAGACGGTTATCCACGGCGGATTCGCTCTGGTGTACGGCCCTTCACCACAGGCTGCAGCTGGCACGATCGGACCATACGGGTTCCGTGTCCAAAACAACTGGATCACGTCTCTCGACGGGATCACCCCATACAACACGCTCGACAATCCATTCCCGGGCGGATTTTCTCCAGTGCCGGGAGCGGCACAAGGGCTGGCAACCGGAGCAGGTGGCACGATCGAAGGCTTCCTACGCAAGACTGTGTCGCCTTACGTAGAGCAATACCTGCTCAATATCGACCGTGAGCTTCCTGGCAAAGCGCACCTCGAAGTTGGTTACGTCGGCAATCACGGGCTTCAGTTACAACAGAGCCGCGAAGGGGGCATCGACTTCGATCAGCTCCCGACGTCAAACCTTAGCTTGGGATCACATCTGAATGATCTTGTAGCGAATCCGTTCTACGGAAGCGGCGTGGGGGGCGTGCTCGCAGCTCCGACTGTGGGAAGAGCACAGTTGCTACGTCCCTATCCGCAATTCAGCAGCGTTCTTCCACTCTTCCTCCCCGGTGGGCAGACGAAGTATGACTCTCTGCAAGCGAAGATCGAAAAGCGTACGAGCTTCGGTTTGGAAGTGAATGCTTCGTATGTCTTCTCGAAGACCTACGACACGAACACAACACACCAGGATAGCTACAATCCCTCGGCGGACTATGCCGTAGCTGCGCAGCACTCGCCACATCGTTTTGTCGCTGGCTATACGTACCAGCTGCCGGTGGGAATTGGCCGTCACTTTGGTTCGTCCATGCCACGTGCTCTCGATGCGTTGGTTGGAGGATGGCAAGTGAATGGCATCACGACATTGCAAAGTGGCAATCCTCTTCAGATCACTGCGAGCAATGTCGCCGGCATCAGTACGCAAATTGAATACGCAAACTACAACGGTCAGAATCCAAGCCTTGGTGGTGATATTCACAAACGTCTTTCACGTTATTTCGACACATCAGATTTCTCGCAGCCTGCAGCTTTCACGCTGGGAACTGGCCCCGCTTACATCTCGAGGCTGCTTTCTCCCAAGTTGGTGACCACGGACTTCTCCCTGTTTAAAGAGTTCCACCCATATCGTGAGATGTCTGTCCAGTTGCGGGCCGAAGCATTCAATGCGTTCAATCATGTGCAGTTTGGCTCGCCCAATACAAGTGTTAACTCCACGAGCTTCGGGCGCATAACTTCTCAGGCGAACACGCCCCGTCAGCTCCAGTTCGGCGCAAAGCTGTTGTTCTGAAATCAATTCCATTGCGTACCGTTCCATGGCGGAACGGTACGCCCTGATTGTTCTTGAAAGGGGATCGAATGACCTTCCACAGATGGATGGCTATAGTAGCGTGCGTCTTTTGCACACAGATCATGAGTATCGAAGCACAGAGTAAGGCCGATCATCCCAAGGTCGTTTTAATCAGTCTCGATGCTTTTCCCGCCGAAACTCTTCATGATCCAAACATCGCAGCGCCTACACTGCACGCACTAATGAAGTCAGGCGCCTACGCACAATCGATGCTTCCCATCAATCCCACCGTTACCTGGCCAAACCACACAGCAATGGTGACCGGCCAAGATGCGAGTCATCATCACGTGCTCGTCAACGGTCTCATTGTCGATCAACGCACGAACGCCGCTCCAAAAGTCGATGCGCAGGCTTCGAAAGATCAGTTGGTAGCCGTTCCGACGGTGTACGACATCGCGCATAACGCGGGTCTTACAACAGCGGAGGTGGATTGGGTCGCGATCATGCATGCGCCGACTATCGACTGGCGGTTTGCCGAAAAGCCTGATCCTGATGGTCCAATCGAAAAAGACTTAATCACTCAGGGCGTGGCTACACGCGAAGACCTTGCTAATTTCAGTAAGCCGCGTCAGGCATGGCGCGATCGTTTATATACGGCTGCTGCCGTCGATATCTTGCGTAGGCACCATCCGGATTTGTTGATGCTCCACCTCCTGGCGCTGGATGGAATCGAACACCGTACAGGTTTTGGAACAGATGCGGATTACAACACGATTGCTTTTCTGGATGATCGTGTCAAAGAAGTAATGGATGCTGTGGCGGCGAATGGGGATACAGCACGAACAACCTTCGTGATTGTCTCTGATCACGGTCAATCCAGTGTTCATAAGCAACTCCATCCAGGAGCGCTCCTAGCTAAAGCTGGACTGGGAAGCGGATCCGCAAATCCAACATTCGCCATGGCGGACGGCGGTTTTGCTCTGGTCTACCAGAAGGCGGCCACGCACCAATCCGTATTGGAATTGAAAAAACTGTTCAACGGGCAAGAGGGAATTCTGTCCGCGCTAACACCTGAGGAGGCCAGCGCAATGGGGTGGCCAACGCCTTCACAGACAACACAAGCTCCTGACCTCCTTCTTTACGCCAAGAATGACTATGCCTTTGCCCATGGAAAAGACGACACCTTCGTTACTCAAACGGAGCAGGTGGGCCAACATGGATATCCCAACACGGAGCCGCTGATGCAGGCAATCTTCATCGCTTCCGGACGCGGCATTGTTAACAAGGGACAGATTCCTTCGATCCCCAACCTCGATATCGGGCCGACGATTGCACGATTGCTCGGACTAACCATGTCAAACATTCAAGGAAAGCCGTTAACAGACATCCTTAACTGAGGAATGAGATGCTTCAGCACGATGCCCTGACTCCTTGCTCCTGCAACTACTCAGTCCCGATAAGTGGGAATAGTCTTCTACCCTCTGGAAGGGTTGCTCCTCCTATTTATCGTTTGACATGAAGTACTTATACCGGCGGGATAAGTGCTCCATGGGCGACGCTTATGGGACAGATCGGTCCCGCGCAAGGCGAGGGCGCATTGCTAGGAAGACAAAAAACATCTCCAGCTATCCCAGTCCAGAGGTGCGGATCGTTGTCTCATCGGTCACAGCGCCAGTTCAGGTAGCTGCTGTTTGAGAAGGACCGGCCGAACTAGGACTGATACTCGAATCCGGCAGTTCCGCTGTCCTTGTATCTACCTAACCATAGAGTTTATTGAATCTAGTTGGGCGAAAGAGGGGAAAGGTGATCTACCGCAAAACCATCCATTTCTTTTCGGCTTGGGACTAAGTGAAGCCCTAATTGGTCATTCAGCGAAGCATCGATTTGTGACCAAGTTGGGCCGTGTTCTGATGGACCGCTGCTTTGATTCTTCGCATCCTGATCATCCCAGCTCAAGACAAAGTCGTAGATTCTACGATCCGTTCCTTCGCAGAGGACAGGTTGCCCTATCGATTCAACGAAACCGACGGTCAACGTCCTTGCAAGTTGACAGAGGGAAACCCCATATCCCTGCAACCCATTTGGACGGAACCCGATAATTCCGTCCGGAAGGCGATCCCCTTCACGTGTTGTGTGACGTGGTGCATCTGCGGGCCGGGCTACGAGTCGCACTCCGCCCTTAGCGGGGGCTAAAAGATAGACGGGAACAGATACTGACCTTCTATGGATCTCAAGACCAAAGCGCTCTTTCATGATTGGCTGTAAGAGAAGACCTTTTTGTTCCTTCCTTAGGCCCTGATATGCGGCAATATCTGCAGAATCTACCTGTGCCTGCAGATCGTATAGCTGATCGCCGCAGACTTTTTTGTCACATGAAATCGCCGCTGGCATGACACCTGCGGCATAGCCTATAAGCGACTTGACGGTAGCAATGATGTGAACGCCATTTGCGTTTTCATCTACGCCTGTGAATTCCACCGGAAAGCGCGTGGGCTTGATGGAAACCACGCTATAAGAAAGGCTGTTCTTCTGTGCAGCGCTATGCAGCGCTGCACAATGACAACAGAGGAGCAACAGCCACACGAGTAGTTTTTGCATAATGCCCTCCTATCATCGCTGCTGTGTCTGGTGAACGCGGCTAGAACAAATACAAAGGGCGAACCTTTCTTGCGTGATTCTCCTTCCACGCGAAACAGAGTATATCCCTGATCGATCAATCCTTCGCGGGCCAAACATTGTGGCGACGCTGTCGCTATCGGTTGCGCTTATAGCAGTGCCAGGACGTATCGGCCGGTGTAGCCGTGCGGGGGGAACGATGGAGCGCGTAATGTTAGGGAATGGGAGGCACCACGTCTGTCCATCTGAGTTCGTGCGGGAGGGGCGCTCTGTGAAGGCCATTGCGGCTGACATATGAGCTAGTGCTTGACACAGACGAAGAGCATCTGCAACCTGCTTGTTTTGCGTTGAGCAATGGTGTTACTAACTAAGAGGACGGAGACGTGTGGTGTCTGAGGTCCATCTCAAAATCGCAGGATATAACGCAGTATTCGAACAGGCGGTTGATGGAAGTTGGAGAGGAACGGTACCCGATCTCCCTGCGATCCTGACAAGCGGCCCCACTCTCGACGAGGTCAAGGCCAACATGCAGGAAGCAATTGGACTTTGGCTGGAGAATGCGAAGCGGTCTTAATGTATGCGCTTCAAGTGCCTTTAGGAAAACAGTCGTCCATCGGATGTCGACAAAGAGCAGGACTAGGGAATCGTCACAGCTTGCTGTACTGAAGTGCGCCGCTCGTAACGCGGTGACTTGGGATCGTTATCCCCGCAATGCGTAACTGAGCCACTTGCTCCTTACTCAAGGAAGGAGGCAGGTAGACTCCTGAGAATGTGTATAGGCCAGTGGTGTTCGCGTCGTAATGAAGCGCTGCATGAGCGCCTGGATATAGAGGGAGTCACCTGGTTTTAAAACATGCCATTTCTGGGCAAGTTCATTGATCGGTGGAGAGGGAAGGCCAGAGCCTACAAAATCACAGACTCCCGTCCCTTTTGCTAGGCCGATCCCAGAGGGGGGAGCCAAGCCTCATTGAGCCATACGCTCCCGTTCGTCGTTGCATTACCGCAATCGATGTTCGGCTCGGGGATGTGCAGGTCTTTCTGGCGATATTGATCAGATGGAATGTGAAGGCTTGAGGAACCCCCTCGGTCAAAGGCCCAGGTTCGAGGATCACGCTAAGTTCGGGCGTTGTCTCGATGTTTGTGGCTGCCTGTGCAATCGATGCGAGGGGGGCGCAAAAATCGCGAGCAATAGAGCTTGAAAATGGAATCCCATCGTTCAATCCAGTGCCAGAGTAGCCGTTTGTGGTCTAACTATTCAAATGGTTCTGATCGGATATGGAGTATTGCGGACGAGAAGCCGACTTATGCGGACTAATCTGGGCTGGATGAGTGCATTGGCGATTTAGCACTCGTTGAGGTTGCAACTGACGAGAGTGGCGTTTTCTCGTTACTAATCTGGCTAAGAGGTGACTGCCGCCGTGACAGTTACGCTAACTGGTTGTATCTAAGATTTCATGGGCGTTGATGGCTAACGACAGCACCCTTGAGCACTCAAAAACACTGGGAAAAACGCGGAATCCGAATTTCAGCACTCTCGCCAGCAGCCTCGCTCCAAACCGCCCTAAAAAGCTTGACCTCTGCCGTGCATTGGCATGCAGGTCGATTTGGGCAGAGGTCTACTCTTTTCGCGAAGAGACCGAAATTCGAGGGCGCGGAAGGTGCTCAAGCACCCTCACTCCGCCTCAACTGGTAGCAGCTAAATCACTTTTGGAGCCGATTGTTCCCACCTGGCCGGAACCAAACTAAGCTGCGGCCGGCGACGGAGCTTGCCGATACAAGTCCGTCCATTTCAGCGCTTTGGTAAAGCTTGCCTAAGCGTGTAGGTGGTGATTGCTGGGCTGGGCATATGTGGTGAAGCACCCGTGATTTTGGTGTCTACCTCATATGCACAAGGCTCGTTTGGGAACGCAAGCTTTTGCGTTATGCACCCGATTCCGTACGAAACGTAATGGGTTATATCTCCAGAATGTCCGCGGTCCCACGACTCAACACCGGCAGTGTAGTGAGTGTATTCGTGGCTCAATGTATGAACGAAGTCACTGATACGAGCGGAGGGATCGTCGAGATAGTGGAGTTCGATAAGAGTCTCTCCGTCCGGGTAGGAGATGGCGAGTTCCCGCCTGCTCCGGTTTCCCGCAGCTATCTGCATCTTCTTTTCTGGAGTCCCAGTCAGCTTCGAGTAGAGGTCGGCCCCGGACATAGTTGCATCGTCCTGCCATATGAACTCTTGTACAGCCGTGACGGCTGTTTTGAACTCCGTCGATGACCAAACTTGTGCAAAATGGGACCGAGCTTCCTCTATCTTGGCTTTGTGCTCCGAGCGCCACTCGGGATAGTGTTTGCTCCCGTATTGCTGGACGTAGTCGACGGCGACTGAAATCGGAAGCAGCTGTGTCAGAGTGCCTCCAGCCGCAACATTCGAACAGCAACTCGCTACATTTTGGGCGAAAGACGGAAAGGGGAGCAGCGACGTGGCTGCGACAGCACTGGCTTTCACAAAATCGCGTCGTTGCATAACCGTAGATACCTCGTTGGCTGTGGACTTAAAGGCGCGCCTAATCATGCCACATCCAAAGCCGAACCCATTGAAAATTCTCATCTGTGATTGGGTAGCAACATTTGGAGAGGTCTGCATAGTGCTCACGGGAAGAGCCGGTCCCATGTCCTAGGACAACAGCAGGCAAAGATCTGCCCGCTGACGTCCACAATCACTTGCGTGTATCGCGTCCTTGCGGACGTCGGCCCGTAGAGAGTGCTCGGGGATGCATATAGCTCGGCATCGGTCTGAGCGCAGTGTTTGGATTCAGCGTTCCACAAAGGGCGCAGAAATAATCTCTCAAGTCTGAACACGCTATATGCGCATAGCTATTCGTTATCACGAGACGCTCGTCCAAGCCGGTCCCTTCGATCATGACTTCATCCTCCGCAGGGGATCGGCCCAATTCGAAACGTCTCTTTCTCAAGTCCGGACCCAGAAACCTACGATGGTTCACTTGAGTTCTCAGAGCTTCCGCCTGTCGAAAGACAGCTAGCGACCCCTTCGCGTGCATGAGGCAGTTCCTAATCGACAGGGCGACGAGGACCTGTTCGTATTGTGGCTGGTGATACGGTTCCGCCCCATATGCCTTCATCGCCTTGAGATGGGCAGCAACGCCTTGCCCCAGCCCCTCTCGCGGAACCGTCGGATTCTGTTCTTGCAAGACTCTGAGTAGGCTGAAGACGTGGTTTTCAAAGACCGAAAGACTCAAGAACAAGTTGGCTGTCGCAATCAGACGGGGGAAGGTCTGGTTCAGCTTCACCGATTCAAGATGCTCGCGCAAGTCGGCGGTTGGGCCGCCCTCTGGAAAGTAGGTCGCCAACTTCCATCGCTCAAGATCCTTCTCGTGCTCCAAGAGTCGAGGTGACTTATAGACATAATCTGCAACATCGTTCAGCTCTCGGAATGCATTCCACTCCAGCTCTCCAAGCAAGAAATAGAGGTTGAGTTTGAGGAGACTCACAGCACTCCCTCAACAGAGATCAACGTGTCCATATCGATACCCTCATCAAGCGTATTGGCTCGAGGTACACACCGCAGACACGCCAGAACCGGCTCGATATCGACTCTCGCACTGAACACGCCGACGAGGACGTGAAGGGTTTTGGATTCCATTGCTGACGTCAAATGCGAGCCCTGTTCTCAAGCAGCCAGCTATGCAGCTTTGCTGCACTTTTGATCACTGCGGGCAGAGCTAAGAGGGAGAGACGAACGGAGTCTCGGGAAGCCTTCGCATTCATGGGATGCACGGCGTCATTCCTCTGTTGTCGGATCGCCTCCACCATCGCGCTCCAATAGGCTCCGATGCCTTCTTTCACGGAGTAAGGCACTTCCTTTGTTGCATCGATCTTCTCTCTTAGAAACTCGCTCAGGGACGCAATTCTTCGAGATTCGAAGAGTTTCTCAAGCCTTGCCCTTTCTGCGGTTGATGCAATGGCTGAGACCATCGCTTCTCCAAGGAGATAGAGGAGTTTTTCGCAAGCCGCACCCACCATGACGGCGGCTGCGAAGTCAGCCCCACGGTCGAACGACACAAGCGCTTCGCTTACGTACTGCTCAACGACTGGATCAAGGTTGCCGACTAGATCTCGCAGGTAGTGCATATACGCAGAAGGGTCTTCAGGAACCGCGTGTGCTTCTTCGATCCACATCTTGCCGCGTTCCGTCCAACGGAACCACTGGCCGGATGGAGGAGCGGTTCCGAAGTTGTCACTTGGCTGCTCGACCACGAAACCGCTCCGCAGGATTCTTGAGTAAGCTTCAATGGCCGAGGCTTTGACCTCATACGAACTTGCAGAGAAGTTGTAGGGCTGTCCTGCGTAAAGATACCGGTCCTGCTCGGGAACTTTACCGAGCCCAGAAGTCCCGACCTTGTCGAGTTCACGCCACAACCTGCTAATGAAGACCTGATAGCCAAAGTCTCCCATGCTCTGTCGGTAGGACAGGCGAATGAGTGAAAGCATGAACTCGGGAGCGGGTTGATCGGACATGTGCCCTCAATCGTATCTGTCGCGGTTGTTATCTCCAACGCTGCGGACGCGATTCACTTTATCGCAGAGGGACGGAATACTAATCAGCCATCGGAGAACTTAAACGAGCGGGAATAGATAGGTCCACGCCATTCATATACGGTGATCAACTCCTGGATCCAGAGATTCCTTGCCCAGACCTGTGAGGGCCCCGAGGTGGTGCTAGCCTCGACGGTACGGATCCCATATGAGCCATAGACCCGCTTGAACTGACGAACCTTGTCGCTGACGAGCGCCTTCATGGGTAACAGAAAGATGGCGCGTTTGCGTTCGACCACACCCTTGATCGCCGCGAGTTCGCCTAGCATGGTCTTGCCAGAAGAAGTCGGAGCGGACGCGATCAAATGTTCGCCCCGCAAAACTCCGGAATCGTTAATTGCATCGATCTGCAATTGATTCAGTGAAGGTATCTCAGCCGCCCAACTAGCGATGAGATCGTCGGGGAAACCGAAGTTCTTGAGACTTGATAAGTCAGCGGTTGCCGCCGCGCTTGTAAACTCTGGGAAAAGGCGTCGTACAGTGGCCCTTTCTTTAGAACACGCCACGTGTAGTCATCGTTGAATGTACCGCGGACGGCAGGATTCTGAACCCTTTGGATGGATCGCGCCGCATTTGTAACGCTCTGTACAACGTGTTGCAGCATTTTGAGTACGGAAATCTGATCTCCCCTTCGAAGCTCTTCTGGACCAAGCAATGCCTCTAGAAGATAGTAGGTGAGGAAGCCGTGCCCGATTCGTTGGTTCTTCCAAGCTCGCTCTGTCGGGTTGGCTGCAGTGAGGATGACGCGACCGTGTCCGCTTATTCTGTCAAGCTTCGCCGCGACGGATAGAACATCTCTTGCCCGACCTTCTACTTCAAGAGCCTTGGCCCCCATGCCACCGGCAAAACAGCAATCTAAAACGACAAGTAGGCGGTTCGCGGGTATGCGAGCACAGATATCCCCAAGCTCGATCAGGGATATCGCAGAGCCTCGAAGTCGGATGGATCGAGATCGTATGGCACCGGTTCGTGCGTTTCGGTCCCGTGTCCGGAGGAGCAAATCACCACGAGATCGTCGCGGTCGCAGGAGGCTAGCTCCTCAAGTTGAGAGAGGATATTGATGCGGGTGGCTTTCTCATCCCCTAACAGTGTCGTTTGCGCGGCAAAGTTGTCCTCGAAGAGAGCATGGAGGGCTGTTGCGTCGCGCACAGCGCAGTTTAGCCAATTAACGTCAGGGGAAGTATATCTATCAATGCCAATGAACAACCCTTTGAAAGCCATAACTGCGGTCTCCATGTATAGGTGTGCAACGAAAATTCTAGCTGGAGACCGCAGCTCAACAAGCATTGCGGCAATTCATGTGGCCGTCCCGCCAGCAGTAAATTTGAGTATGTGCTGCTCGTCTCGGAAGTGATTTGGCTGGATTGGTGACAAATAGTCAATGTACTGATTGAGCTGGATTAGTCCTGATATGTCGGCTTCTCGGAAGCGATCTTCTTCTGACGTGAACGGCGTCTATGAGGAGTGGTCATTCCGATTCGGACGGTTGGGCGATTAACCGGGTCCGCCAACTCAGAGTTGGCTCAACATGTGAAACTCATTCTCAAAGGCGTCGTCAGTATCTTTACAGAAGGATTGCCGCAATGTTGCGGAATGGATGTTGCCGGTGTATGGGAGTGCCATGAGGAAAAAGATCGTACTGGCCGGTGCCGTCGCGCTCACGGTGGCTTCGGGTTATGTGAGCCTTCCACGGGTCGAAGCAAAGATCATTGCGCACGCGTCCCCAGATCGCCAGACGCGAGCCGTGGTCGACGCTACGTCTGCGTTTCTTGCGTCGTTGACGGCGGATCAAAAGCAGAAGGTTCAGTTTGCCTTCACGTCGCAGAAGCTTGGCGCCAACGCTCCCTTTCATAGAACGGCAGACGGCGGTGTAGCACCGGGCGCTCCTGCTGGTGGGCAGCAAGCCGGTTCAGGTGGACCGGGGCGCGGACCCGGCGGTCCAGGTGGGCCTGGGGGCCCCGGCGGTCAAGGGCGAGGCCCAGGTGGTCCGGGCGGTAAGCAAGGTGGTCCAGCGGGCGGCCCTGGTGGCCCCGGCGGAGGCGGTGGTGGTTTTGGCGGCGGACCTCCGGGTGGTTTCATCGGAGAGCAGTACGGCCAAGCGGTATGGTCGAACTATCCAGTAAGCGATGTGCTGCGACCGGGACTTCGTCTTGGCACGTTGACCGCTCCGCAGCGGACGGCGGCCATGCACCTGTTGCAGACCGTGCTCAGCCCCATCGGCTACCAAAAGGTGCTGGAAATTATGGGTTCAGATCAGGCGCTGACCGATGCTGGAACCAACTTCGCATCGGGCGAGGCCGTATACACCATCGGCATCTTCGGCGAGCCCAGCGCGACCAAGCCGTGGATGCTCGAGTTTGGGGGCCATCATCTCGCACTGAACATCGTGATCGCAGGTCCTGGTGGCACCATGACCCCAACGCTGACCGGCGCGCAGCCGTCCGTGTACACGCACGGCGGCAAAACGGTTCGCGTGCTTGCCCAGGAGAACGACACAGCCTTCGCCCTGCTGGACGCATTGGATGAAAAGCAGAAGAAGCAGGCCATCCTGAACTATGAAGTGAACGATCTGGTGCTTGGGCCGGGACAGGCTGGCAAGCAGATTCAGCCGGAGGGATTGAAGGCAGCGGACATGAGCGCGAAGCAGCGCACCATGCTGCTGAACGTCATCGCACAGTGGGCTGGCATTGTGAACGAAGCCTATGCGAAGACTCGCATGGCAGAGATTGAAGCAGACCTGAACGACACCTACTTTGCGTGGAGCGGACCCGTGACCCACGCGGCTGGCAAGAACGGCAGTTCGTACTACCGCATCCAAGGGCCGCGATTGGTTATCGAGTTTTCGCCGCAGGGCGTCGGCGGCGACCCTACGATGCACGTCCACACCATCTACCGCGATCCCACCAACGACTACGGCGTAAAGCTCACGGGTGCAAAATGAAACGACTTCTATCGCTTGCTGTCGCAGTAGTGTTCTGCGTTCCAACTCTGGTCCGTGCGCAGGGAAAGAGCTCAACCGAGGCAGTCGTACACGCTGCGAATGACTTCCTTGCAACGCTCACCGCAGAGCAGAAGCAGAAGGTGATGTACGCCTTTGACGATGCAACACAGCGGGCTCGCTGGTCGAACTTTCCAACCGGTGTCGTCGCGCGCGGCGGCATTAGCCTCAAGCAGATGACTGTAGAGCAGCAGCAGGCCGCCATGAAGCTGATGGGCACCGTACTCAGCCCCATGGGGCTTGAGAAGGTGAACGAGATTCGCGAGGCCGACGATGACTTCAAGGCCAACGGGTCAAAGCGCGGACCGGGTGGTGGCGGGCCGCGTCCGCAGGGACCACCGCCGGGCGGCGGCCAGGGCGGACCTCCGCCACAGTTTGGCGGCGGCGGGCGCGGTCCAGGTGGCCCCGGTGGTCCGGGTGGCCGACCTCCCGGCGGCGGAGACCTCTTCGGCAGCGATCTCTACTTCCTCTCGTTCCTTGGAACACCCTCCGCAACCCAGCCGTGGATGTTGCAGTTTGGCGGGCATCATCTTGCGTTGAACATCACCATCGCAGGCAGCAAGGGCGTGCTAACACCAACGCTGACCGGCGCACAACCGGCAATATTTAAGCTCAACGGCAAGACCATACGTCCCGTTGGTCGCGAGAGCGACAAGGCGCTGGCGCTGTTGAAGTCACTGGATGAAGCGCAGCAGAAACAAGCAGTGCTGAGCTACCAGGTTGCGGACCTTGTGCTTGGACCGGGGCAGGACGGCAAGAAGATCACACCGGAAGGCCTGAAGGCGCAGAAGATGAACGCGCAGCAAAAGGCCATGCTGCTCGACCTCATTGCGGAGTGGTCCGGCATCCTGACCGAACCCTACGCCAGTGCGCGTTTGAACCAGATGAAGGACGACCTGGACGACACCTACTTCGCATGGAGCGGTGCGACCACGGCGGAAGCCGGCACCAATATCACGGCGTACTACCGCATCCAGGGGCCGCACCTGGTCATTGAATACGCTCCGCAGAGCGATGAGCCCGGCAACCATGTGCACACCATGTACCGCGATCCAACTAACGACTACGGCAGCGCCCTAACGAAGCAATGAAACCGAAGCTGGCCGCTTCAGTCGCCACGGGTCTGCTGCTTTCGTGCATACCCGCGTGGGCGCATCGGATTGACGAGTATCTGCAGGCGACGATCCTCTCGCTGGAATCGAATCGCATGCACGCGTCCATGCGCCTGATTCCCGGTGTCATGATTGCGCCTTCGGTCATCGCGACGATCGACACGGATCATGATGGGGCGTTCTCTGACGCCGAGAAGCGGGCCTATGCCGATCGCGTTCTTCGTGACCTGTCCATCACGATTGACGGCGAGGCAGCGACGCCTCAACTTGATTCCCTGGCTATTCCGGAAGCGTTGCAACTGCGCGATGGCTTGGGTGAAATCCATCTGGAGTATCACGTCGGTCTTCCGTCGGCCACTTCATCCAATCGGTCCCTGACACTTTCCAATCACCATATGAACGACGGGTCGGTCTATCTCGTCAACGTTGAGGTTCCGCAGGATCGCGGTCTCCGCATCGTCGATCAGAAGAGGAATGCGCGGCAATCGAACTACGAACTGGACTTTGAGCAAGCCGGGGTGGCAGCGACGCGGTTGGGAGTTCGGGCATGGTGGAATGGTCTGCAGTTCTCCAGCCTTTTTCGCCTTGGCATGCGCCACATTGCAGAGGGCACGGACCATTTGCTTTTTCTCCTGGTCTTGTTGCTTCCAGCGCCGCTATTGGCAGTTGGCTCACGCTGGGCCTCGACCGCGACTGTTCGTCAAAGCCTTCTCCACATCATCGGCATCGTCACGGCATTCACCATCGGTCATTCGTTAACCCTGACCTTGGCAGCAATGAACTTCGTGCACGTCCCCGCGCGGCCGGTGGAGGTATTCATCGCCGTATCCATCCTGGTGTCCGCAGTCCATGCCTTGCGGCCTATCTTCCCTGGCCGAGAGGCGTGGATCGCCGCATTTTTCGGTCTTATTCACGGCTTGGCGTTTGCGTCCACGCTCGACCGCCTCGGGCTCGCTCGGTGGGATCGAGTCCTGGGCATTCTGTCGTTCAATCTCGGCATCGAGACGATGCAACTGCTGGTTGTGGCGTTCGTTCTGCCATCGTTGCTGCTCATGAGCCGCACACGTGCTTACTCAGCGTTCCGGATCACCGGAGCAGCATTCGCGTCTGTGGCTTCTGCCATGTGGATTGTCGAACGCCTCTTCAAGATTCAGACTCCCGCAGACGCAATCGTGAACTTGGTGGCGCAAAGAGGCGCCGTGGGCGCGGTCCTATTGTTCGCAGCGAGCCTTCTGTGCCTACTTCTTGATAGGGGTTCAAAAGCCCTCAGGTCCTGATACGGCGGCTTGTCGCGAGCATTCGATCCGCAAAAGATGTTCGGTGTGTTTCGTAACAGGCTCGTTCCCCCTCCTGCACCTTCCCCTTGCTAAGGGATCGATCCGACTACAGCGGAGTAGCGCACTTGTCTTCTTTTGAGTTTCTAGATTGACGCCAATCGCCAATGCACTCACTGACTCGTATTAGTACCGATATGTCGGCTTATCGGAAACGATCTTCTTCTGACGTGAACGGCGTTTATCAGGAGTATCGCTGGATCACCATTTGACTAGAGTTTCCGTCCGGCTATTGAGAAGGCGTGGCGATGCGTGTTTCTTTAGCGCCTGCGTCGATGAGTAACTTTTTCGACTTCTGATAGTTATCGTGGAGCACGTTGCATACGGAATAGCCTACGGTCATCCATCGAGGATCTTTTTCGCGAACTACTGGTGACCCGCAGTTTGCAGCATTGAGATAGTCGAGAGCCGTGCGTCCTTCTGAGTCTTTCATACGGGCATCAGCTCCAGCTTTCAGTAATGTCCCGATCTCGTCGGGATCTCCGCGCTGGGCTAGGAGCATAAGCGCGGTCATACCTTCGTCATTGGCAGCATTCACTTCGGCGCCTGCTTTCAGGAGGTCCTCATCCGCCATACCGGTGACTGCGGATGCCATTAGCGCCGTTTCGCCCCCTTCGAGCGAGCATTTACATCCACTCCGACTTTGACGATTTCCTTCAATGGCGAATCTCCATAGGAACTCGCGGCATACATAAGAGGAGTCCATCCGCTCGAGTCAACATCAGTCAGCTTATCGCCCGCCTCCAGCGCGGCTTGGAAGGCCTTCTTGTCTCCGCGCCGCGCCGCATCCATAAGCATTGTCTTCCCAGGCTTGGGAAGAAATTCAAATGTGATCTCCGCAATGCTTTCAGTTTTCGGATCACCATGCCGCCACTGATGGGTATTGGCAGACACGTCGATTGCTAATTCCACGTCTCTGAAGACCGCCGGTGCCGCGTCGCCATACTCGCCGACACTCTTCTCTCGTCCGCCGATTCGCACCTTGATTGAACTAGCGTCGCCGTCCATCAGCCCTGCCTGATCGTAACGGCCGCATAACTTCCAGACACCTGCCGTTCGAAATTTCTCTAACAGGGAGTGCGCCTCCGCTGATGTGAGTTGACCATGCTGAACAACATCCCCCTGCTTCCAAATAACAGCGCCGTCTGAGCCAACTCGCACCTCTTCGTTCCAACGGTGTAGTTCGACGAAGTCTCCACTCCTCACGCTTGCTGGCGGTACGCGATCGTTGGCGCTTGGACATTCCGAGCGATTCAACCCAATAGTAGAGATCGAGATGACCTGAATCTGCCCTGTCTGATCTATCACAGCCTTCGTCATAGCTTGACCATCGTCGTATCCATCGTCGGGTGGGTCTAGCCGAAAGTGGAATGTGACCTTAAATGCCTGTTGAGATAGCTCGCCTTTCGGATTGAAGCGCCACGCCTTCACATTTTCAACTGCTACTCCTTGCAGCATCGCTGGACCGGACACCGGCATGACATCGGCTGCGCGGCCTTCCGATGTCAGCCGGAAACTCACTACTACATCACCTTGAACTTTTGCGGCCCTCGCAATCGTCGGATACTTCAGTTCCGGCAGGGCCTCAGGTACGGGTACCTGTGCCTGAGACATGCGAAAACAGGTTGCAAACAGGGCTGCGAGAAACCATGCTTGGATTTTCGACATATCCCATATCCTCTGCGATCTAAAACCTTCGCTACGCAAGAGTACACAACCTGTCCCGGAGCTTGGAATGGTCCTGATGTCGATTCTTTCTCTCGTTATTATGGCGACGCCGGTTCCAATCCGATCTGATCGTTAACGGCATTCTGAAGACGCTGTTTGCACCCCAGATAGCGTTCGGTAGTTTGAACCGATACGTGCCCCAGTAGGAACTGAATTTGTTCGAGCTCTCCTCCAGCTTGATGGCAGAGTCGAGCGCAAGTCCGGCGCAGATCATGGGGCGCGATTAAGCCGATATCGCAGCTCGAAGCGGTTTCTCGAACGATAGACCAGATTACTTTCGCCGTGAACCCACAATTACCAACCCTTCCAGTCTTGCCTATGGCACGGAACAGCACACCACTCTGAAGGTCTGCGGCCTTTGTCCAATGATCGACGGCGGACTTAACCCAGCCAGGTACAGGGATTGTGCGCATGTGACGACCTTTGCCGATAAGGTCTGCAAGCACCCAGTGCTCCTCTCGTAATTCAAAGTGCTCAATCTTGACTGCTATGAGTTCTGCTCTGCGGAGACCGCAACCGAGAAGCATCGCCAGAACTGCATGGTTGCGCAAGTCTCTTAGGTGCTTGCCGGAATGAACCGCGAGCAGTTTCTTAGCCTGTTCAACCGTCAGCCAGTTGCCAACACGAACGCCTAAGCGCTTCGCTCCCTTTACCCTGCGAATGCCGGCGCCGAGGTCAGGGTTAAGCAGTCCGCAATCCGAAGCCTCGTAGGCCAGCCTGCGAACCGCAGCGAGCCTCAAGTTGATGGTCGAAGGCGCGTATCTCCGTTGCTCCAAGGCCATGCGGTAACGCGTCACGACTGTCTTGTTGAACGCGAGGCGTGGTTCAGAGCAGTACCACTCGATGAAATCGCGGATGGCATGTTCGTATGACCGTCGTGAGTTCAGAGATGCAAGGCTGTTGAGAACCGCTGATTTGGAGTAGTCGAGGTCTGGAAGTCTAAGAACACTCTTGGGTTTCTTTGCTCTTTTCGCCATTCTGACGGCCTCCTAGCCGTGGCGAAAAGCATCTCTCAACCGGATTAGTCCTCATAAGTCGGCTTATCGTCAGCAAGGTCTCGGATGACGAGATCGGCGTTTCTCGGTACCAATGTGAAGGACGAACTCTCTGACCTCCTCCTTCAACAACAGGCGGCTTAGGACATCATCGTCATCACTGCCCACGGCAAGATAACCCATCGCCCATCCCTGCGCTCCAGCACCACCCACCGCCAGTTACCGCACAGCCCGCCGCAGTACATACCAATCTCTGTCATGGCCATCGTGTGCGCGCGATTGAAATAGACGGCCGTGAAGCTGTGGAGTCCTGCTGCACCCTTGAACTCCTCCGGAGTCGGAGGAGCTTGCATAATGTTGTCAGAAGGCGGCATATAGCCCGACACGTGCGCTGCATACCGTTTCTGCCCTTCTTCGTCCAGCAACCGAATCGGCAACTTCAAACGAAAGCGCGAAGCTTCAAGTTGGTACCGTTCGTGACAACTCCGGTCAAAATCACCGAGCATCTCAGCAAGACTGGATTGATCCTTCTCAGGTGCTCGAATTGCTTGGTGAGGGTTCATCATGCCACTAGTCGAGCAGGAAGTGCCGAGTGGTTCGGCCTTGGTCGTCGTTTCCAGGAGCCAGAACGTTCGAGGGACGTCACCCCATTCAATCTCATGACCAGGTAACAGGTCCGAATAGATTGCGTATGAGTCCATGTCGCGGTCTTGAGGCATTCTTTGGGGCGTTGAATACTGGACCGCCTTCGTAGACTGCGCGGTGCTGCCCGCAGCGATGAAGACAAGGACACATCCGATAGCGCAATCCTTCAATTCCTTCACCCTAGCCCCTCCGTGAGTGTCGACAGATGCAAATTCTTGGACTCTGGTTATACAGATTAGTCTCCAGAAGTCGGCATATCGTCGGTAATCTGCCCAGCCGATCTCAATTGGCGAATACAGGCCAATGCACTCACCGACTCGATAGGTACCTATAAATGGGATGAGCAGGTCCTCCTGAGGAGGAGCAGACTGTTCCCATGAAGAAGCCCACTTTACAGGACTGATATGCTTGCCCTGCATTTGTGCCTGCCCTGCATTGTCATTCGATTTTCGGTTTCAACGAGGAGCACATGAAACGAGCGTGGAAGTGGATCGGCGGAACTTTTATCGTTTTGTGTGTTCTCGTGGCTCTCGCGGGGTTCCTGCTCTTTCACGCTGTCCGAAGAAACGTTGAATCGCGGTCACCTGGGCTCGTCGCTGTATCACTGCCAGCACCGGACCTCGCGTTCCAAACACTCGATGGGCACGCGCGGCACCTCAGCGACTACAAAGGAAAGGTGGTCTTTCTCGATCTCTGGGGAACATGGTGCATACAGTGTGTAGCAGAAATGCCCACGGTGCAGGCACTATACGACCGATACAAGAACGATCCAGAGGTAATCTTTCTGATCGTCTCCCGGTTGGATACGCCACAACGCGTGGAACACTATGCGCGACTCGGCCACTACTCCTTGCCGTTCTTCGTAACGCGAGATGAAGACATTCCGCCCTCAATGTACTTTCACCAATACCCGGCAACGTTTCTCTATTCCCAAGACGGCAGAATTGCCGCCCAGCATGCAGGCGGAGCTGATTGGAACGATCCAAGTGTTTCCGCTTTCATTGATGGACTGAAGAGCCACTCAAAATAACTCATGAAAGATAAGGACAAAGAGGTTAGGCGTAAAGCCGGAAGCTCTCTGGAAACTCGGCGAAGAACAAGCGCGGTTTGGAAACTTTTGCATGACCGAAGGGAAGAGCGTCTATCGGTAGAAAGCCAAGGCCGAGATTCGCTCCAGTTACTTCGCAAAAAGATGAGCGCTTTTGGCCTTCATCCGTCTTGCAGAGTAAGGGCATCCCTCTCTGATCCACAACCTTCGCGAGGATCACGCGAACCATGAAGAAAACGCTCCGAAATCCTATGCTGTTTGAGCGATCAGATACCACAGCGTCTCAAAATGGACCGCTTGAAACAAATGCGGGGCAACGGCCGACGTTTGCGGCTAGGTTCCGCTGCATCGGCTCAGACTGTGAGGACACATGCTGCGGTGATTGGGACATTCCGCTCGATAAGATTACCTATTTAAAGTACCGGCAGTTTCCAGCCGAAGAACTTCGCACTCTTGTGTCGCACTTTGTAATAAAGCGCGAAGGAATGCCGCACGACAGTTGGTATGGTTCGATCCTTCGCAAGCAGGATGGGGCGTGTCCCTTCTTTGGTGCAGACCGTCTGTGCGCGATCCAAAAACAGTACGGCCCCGAGCTCTTATCTTCGACCTGTTCGATATATCCTCGTTCGCTCGCGGTCGTAGATGGAGTCCTTGAAGGTTCACTTAGCCTTTCGTGTCCTGAAGCCGCACGCCAAGTGCTGCTGGAAGACGATTCTACTGAGCAAACGGGAGATCTGTTTTCCGGTCAGTTCCGAACAGATAATGTGTTCGGAGTACGTGAGACCAAAGGTCTGGGAGCGATTTATCTACAAGTTCGAGGTTTGATCGTCGAACTGATCCGTGACCGGACGCGTCCTGTGTGGCAACGCCTGCTCTTGATAGTCGATCTTTGTATTCGCTTGGACAGTCTTATTGACCAGGACTTGATCGTCGCCTCAGACATCGTCACGCGCTTCAGGAATTCGTTGGGACAGAGATCTGGCTCGGAGTTCGACCGGACGTCGCCCGACATCGCATGTCGTCTTGAACTTGCTATATTTCTCAGCACTCAGCGTTGCCAGGATCCAGATTGTGGCACCCGATTCAAGGATGTCTTTTGGGACTTCATTGAAGCGATCGGGTCAACCACTTCCTCAGGAGCAGATGAAGACGTGTATCGGTTCCGAAACGCGAACCAGGACCATTTGGAACCGCTGCTCAGCGAGGCACCATTCATGCTGGAAAACTACCTGCTGAACTACATTTACCAGCACCTCTTCCCTTTCGGCAGATCTGGGAGCAACAGATTTTTCCCCCACACGATGTCTGAGGAGGCCATCCTTTTAGTTGTTCGCTACTCCTGGATGACGACGCTACTCGCTGGGGTAGCAGGTCTGCACGGCTCCAGCTTTGGAAAGTCACGTCTGGTGTCTACGGTCCAATCCTTTACCAGAGCTGTCGAACACACACCCTACATCCTCGAAGAAGCTCTCGTTTTTGTAAGGTCCCGCGGGCTCGATACATTGTCAGGCCTTACCAAGCTTCTCAGAAGCTAAGGGTTGCGGATGGCAAGTGCCATGACAGCCTGGCTTTTCGTCAGGAGTCTATGAACGGGAGGGAGTTTATGAGGACTAATCCAGATTCGATGAGTGCATTGGCCCGGAATCAATAGTTGATCTTCCGGGCCGCTTCAGTTCGCCGAGCCTAAGCCCCTTCATGTGAATCGCGGTTCACACCACTTACCCCCTGCGGGATCGCAGGAAGACAGGCTAGAGTAACAACGCCTAGACACTCACAGTAGGATGACCTAGTACATCTTGTGACGGACGTCTCCTGTAGCCACGTTGATTTCTTTCAGCCTGCTTGGTTCAGAAGGCAGAGCTAAACGCACGAGGAACGCAACCTGGCCTGTTGTATGGAAGCCAACGCCCCGAAGCACCCAGTGATATGTTGGTCGCGAGACAATGCCAGACATAATTGAGCAGACCACCACGGACCTTTTAAACCAACTTCAACCCGGCCATGTTGCAGACGCACTACACCGATTAGATGCTGGAGCGGAGACGCAGTTCGCCGACTCAACCAACTACGACTTAGTGTTCCAAGGCAAGAGGTACCCTCCAAAGCGTGTCGCAGGACTTGCCCTCGGAATTATGACGGGCGATTCATTTGGACCGCAGTCGTTCAAGGGGGGCGAAGAATCCTCGTGTTTCCGCGCATTACGACGCTGCGGCTTTACGGTGACCCCTAAGGTGAGTAGCGTAGCCCAATCTCTTACGGATGCTATCGCAGAGGTGCTTTCACTCCAGACGGTCTATTCGTCCAGTAATTCCGACGCTATGCAGCGGAGGGGTGAGCTCGTTCGAAATGTCCTTCCCGCTCATCTCCGAGCAAACATCGAACGATTTGAACCCCTATTCACTTCGGCCGGCTATTCCCTCGAAGTAAAAGGGTCTGATGGCATCGGCCGAAAAGTTGAGTCTCCTTGGGTCAGAATGTTCGATCCACTGATGTCTCCGTCGGCTAGAGAGGGATGGTACCTGGTGATTCACTTCTCGCGGAACGGTCGGAACCTATATCTCACTGTGGGTTGTGCAGGTACTGTGTTTCGCGATGGGAGCCTGTTCAATCTCCCTCAGACTGATCTAGCCGCAAAAGTCGAGTGGGCCCGGTCTGTTATACGTTCCAAGAACATTCCAGTTGACCGTTTCGATGACGAGATTCAACTGGAGGGCAATGACCTCTCCACTCAGTTCGAGCGAGCTACCGCTTTTGCGAAGATGTTGCAGGTTGAGCAGTTCACCGATGCGGAATTTTGGGAGGAAACTGCTAGCCTCTGCCAAATTCTCTTGGAACTGTATGAGCAGGATCGTATGGGCAAAGTCCCCCTGTCGGAACAACCTGAAGTCCTAGTTGTTGAGGCGGAGGTCCAGGATGCAATTTCGGAACGTGGGCGAAAATCTACCGGCCAAGGTCGCGGTCTCTCCGCTGCTGAACGGTCTGCAATCGAGCTCCGCGCTATGGAGCTCGCACGCCATGCACTGGAACATGATGGGTTTACGGAGATCAAAGACGTATCAAGGACGGAATCCTTCGACTTCAGCGCGACTCGGGACGGCGTTCCGTGGTTGATAGAGGTCAAAGGCACTACGAGCCCAGTTGCTGAGTCAATTCTTCTTACGGCTGCTGAGTTGACGCTTCATCAAACCAATGCAGGTTTCACTGCATTGGTTATCGCGCACGACATCCACCTCAAACGCGAGGAAACAGGGCCAATCGCGACCGGGGGCACTGTGGAACTCCTGAGCCCCTGGTCCCTAGAGCGCTGGAACTTTGAACCAATAGCATACAAAGCGAGAAGAATTCGGGCATAGACCAGCGGATTCTTGAGAAGGTCCTTAGGATATGCAGTGACTGCCCCAGAAGGATGGGCTTTGTTGTATGAGTTTCGAAACGGCGAGCTTGCCGGCCCGAGTTGTAGGCGTCGATGGATCTCGGTAAGCGCATAATCGCCAATGCACTCGCTGAGCAAACGTGAATAAGCACATGGTCTGATATCACCAGGCGAGCACGTGATTGTTGGCGGTGAGCCTACCTGTCAGCATAGCTAAAGCTCAGCCTCCAAGAAACCACGCATCATGGGGCATACGGTCGGGCTACGCGCGGCCAAGCAGCAGCGATTGCAACAGTAACAGCACCAGTCGTGTATCTTAGTTTGCCTTCGGGAAAAGCAGCGGTTTCGAACCCGAGCGATAAGATCAGCACGGCTGTTAGAATCTGTTTCCCTCGGATTCAGCGAAGTCCACAGCGGCTCCGGCAACTGCTCCTGCTCTCCAACAGCTTCTACTGGGCCGCGTTCACAACCGAGCCCAATCCCATAACGGGAGCGCGTCCATCCAGGTCTTCGTCAACACAGAGGAAAAACAACCATTCGGTAGCTCTTCGATTGGATTTTTAACGAACCTCTACACAATAACCAAGAGGGCGGGGCAAAGCTCCGCCCTCATCGTGGGCGGGGACCCTTTGACGAATATTGATGAAGTCGCGAAGGTGCAGTGCGTCGCAGTCAACAAACAAAGCACGCCAGGGTTGCGATGCTTTAAAGGTCTCCGCACAATGTTGCTCGTTTTAGCGGCGGACAAACGCCCTCGGATCATTTGTTGCCGGACCATGGAAACGCAGGATCAACGCGCTTGCGAGTGACATCAACCGGGTGCTACGATCCTGTTTTTCGAGGAATTCTTGATTAGCGAACTCGGCAGCAGGAAGGAGTCGACTTACTCGGGCACCACCGGCCCCACAGTTGAGGACTGCAAAGAGCAGGCTCGCCGTGTCATCTCCTCTTCCACCTTCCGCAACGCTTCGACGCTTCAGGTACTCCTTCAATTTCTCACCGACCGAACGCTCAATGGTTCCGCAGATGTTCTGAAGGAATACACGATTGGCGTGGAGGCCTTGGGGCGTAAGCAGGATTTCGATCCGAAGCTCGATCCGATCGTTCGGGTCCAGAGTCATCGGCTGCGAGTGAAGCTCAAGGAATACTACGATCTCGAGGGCGGCCGAGATACGGTTCTGATCGAGCTTCCAAAGGGGCACTATACCCCTCGATTCGAAACGAAGCCCGTTTTCTTGCCGCACCCCGAAGACAATGATTCCAAACCCATTCCGGATGACCGCGACATCACGCCAGATGTGAACCTAACCGTTGCCCCGAAGAGCGATTCACGCAAGCCATCCTGGAGAATCTTTCTTTTGGCGATTGGCGTAATCGGACTGATCGCGTTGTCGTATCTGCTGGGCAGTTGGAACACCGAACGCCGGGCTGCTTCCGGCTCGAAGCCATCCGTCAATGACGATCCGGTCGAGCTCTTCTGGGCCCGATTTTTGGGGAACGACCATGCGCCAGTGATTGCCTATCCAGACGCAGTGTTCCTTCTTGATGATGCCAACGACCTCTTTTGGTTCAGTCACGGCGCAACCGACAGTCGTGGTGCCCGGGTCGATCCTCACGTAGCCAATGAAGTTTCTTCGACTTCTGCCGCTCTTCCTGAGAACAAACAGCTCTATTACGAGAATGGCTACACCGGAACAGGAGAGCTTGAGTCGATTGGAATGCTTACGCGCTTGTTTGGGCACATGGGCGTCGAGCCCATTGTGAAGTCCAGCCGCGACATTACTCCCGATGATTTGAGCCAGCACAATGTGATTCTTCTTGGCTCTCCCTTCCAGAATCCGGCGGTGGAACAGCTGCTCACCGTGGGAGACTTCCGGTTTAACAACCTGGGAAACCATCACGCTTGGGGCGCGGAGATCGCCAATGCCCACCCCCAAAAGGGCGAAGCGAGCAGTTACAAGACGGAGCGCGACCCGCAAACGCAGGTGCTTCTGGGCGACTATAGTCTCGTCATGATGGCCAATGGAGAGGTTCCCGGGCGACGCATCATCATCCTGGGAGGCTTGGACACGAAAGGCACGCAGGGGGCCACGATGTTCGCCACCTCAAAGACAGGCATCGATCAGCTAAACAAATCCGTGGCCAAGGCCGCTACGGGGCAATTCCAGGCTCTCGTGCATGTCCGGCTCGCGAAGGGCTACCAGGTGTTGGGATCCGATCTGGTATCAGTGCATCCATTACCTCAAAAGTCTCGCTAGGATCAGGTCACTCAGATCCTGCTTCGCCCATGCCAACCTGTCTTCCGAGACATAGGATTTGGAACGGGATCTCGCGCTCGCAAGCTGGAATCGAATCCGTGTAATCCGCATTTTCTCCCGTGTAACACGCTGTAACTTTGTTGAAACACATGTCAAAATGCTCAAAAAAGAGCATGTTGCCGCACGGTATCCCCCCGTAACTAGCAGGTCTTCTTACAGGCTCGTTAGGGTTGCGTCTGTTTTACGGTCTTCCAAGGCCGTGTTCTGGAGGCAACACTATGATCAGAATCATTTCTGGCTTGAAATGGACGCAGACAACATCCAGCCGCATCGGCAGTACGTTGGCGCTTTCGGCTGTACTTGCGATAACACCGATCGCGATGGCCCAGGGCGTCACCGGCCGCATAGCCGGCCCAGTTCTAGACCCTACAGGCGCCGCGATTCCAAACGCCAAGGTTACGGTAACCAATCAAGACACCGGCATCGTGACGTCAATTGCAACCGATGCACGCGGCGATTACCAGGCGAATAACCTGCCACCCGGAACCTATCAGGTTCAGGTCGAAGCTGCCGGCATGCAGACGATCGTCTCCAAAGGGATCATCGTGAGCGTAAATGCGACCTCTCCAGTACCCTTCACGTTGCGGATTGGCTCGCAGAACCAATCGATCGTGGTGAACACCACAAACGCCCTCATCGATCCAAGCAACTCCTCGCTCGGTGAGGTTCTGGACAGCCGGGATGTAACCACCCTCCCTCTGAATGGTCGCGTCTTTTCTCAGCTCGTCCAGACGGTCCCAGGGTCGGTCGCTGCTGGTTTTGGCAGCGCGCCAGAGGCGGCAGCGGGTGCAGGCTCATTCGGATCGATCACCGCGAGCGTCAATGGCATGCCGTGGGGAGGTACCACGTACACGCTGGATGGTGTCAACAACATGGAGCTGTTGAATGCGTTTATCAATGTGACTCCGCCATTGGACTCCATCCAGGAAGTCAAGATTTCGACCAATAACGCCGACATCACCGTTGGCACCTATGGCGGAGCCCAGGTCAACGCTTTTGTGAAATCCGGCACGAACGCCTTCCACGGGTCAGCTTATGAGTTTTTCCGAGATGACGCCCTGAACGCGTACCAGTGGCGAGCCACCCAGAAAGCCCCCTACCGCGCCAATCAGTTTGGAGCTTCGCTTGGTGGTCCCATCATCCGCAACAAGGCATTCTTCTTTGTGGACTACCAGGGACTTCTGCTTCGCAACGGCATCAGCTATATCCTCACCGTTCCAACACAACTGATGACGCAGGGAACATTCCTGAAAACCCAGTTCCCAGGCCCCATCTATGATCCCCAAACGCGTCAGCCCTTCGCGACGGTCAACACGTCCCAGGGACCTGCATGGCAGATTCCGACCAATCGTTTCGACCCCGTCTCTGCAAAGATGGTCGCCGGGAATACGATTTGGCCCGCAGCGACCGATCAGTCGAACACGAGCAACAACTACAAGGCCAACACCGTTGAGCCCGACAACAACCATCAGTTCGACGTCAAGGTGGACTATCAGTTGACGTCGAGAGATCGCGTGTTTGGTCGCGAATCCTACCAACGGCGCGACCTGTCGGCTCCTTCGCCGGGAACGCCGTTCGTTCAGGTCAATGATGTCAATGCCCAATCGCGCAATCACAATACGGCCCTGGGCTATAACCACACCTTCTCGGCAACGATGCTCAATGAGTTGCGCTTCGGCTTCAATCGGTTTGCGACGCACGACTTCGGCAATGACCTTGGGACGAACGAAAACACGACCCTTGGCATTCCGAATGGTAACAATGCGGCCTTTGGCGCCACGGGCCTTGGCAACTTCAGCATCGGCAACCTGGTCTCGACCGGCTCGCAGGGCTGGACGAATTCGAAACGCATCACCAACTCGTTCCAGATCACGGATAATCTCACAAAAATCTGGGGACCGCACACGTTTACCGTTGGCGAAGATTTCCGGCGCTTGCAGGCATCGCTCACCAACTCGGATGCAAACAAAAACGGCGACTTCACCTATATCTCGGACTACACCAGCAGCTGCACCATGGACCCGAATTGCGTGAACCCAACGGGCGGCAATCAGTTCGCGACCTTTCTGCTTGGCCTGCCTTCGAACACTGATCGCGGATTCGTCGCGACCATCCCGGCGACCCGCGCAAACCTTATCGGCATCTATGCGCAGGATCAGTATCGGGTGCGCCGCGACCTCACACTGAACCTCGCACTCCGCTGGGATGTGATCACACCAGCTATAGACAAAAGCAATCGCCAGTCGAACTTCAATCTTCAAACGGGCCTGCTCGATTTCGCGAAAGATGGCAATCGCGCTCCGAACGTGAATACGTATTACGGTGGCTGGTCACCCCGTGTCGGCTTTGCCTATACGCCGGGCGGTGCGAATACCACCGTCAGTGGAGCCTTCGGCGTCACTCACTTTCCTGGAAACTTTGGCGCCATCGGCGGCTTCCTGGAGCGTAACTATCCGTTCTTTGAAGTGTTCACCAGCCCAGCACAACAGCGTAACGTCCCGCTCGCTCCTTTAAGCGTCTCGGGGCTTCCGCAGTACATTCCTACGTCCACCAATGTGTCCATCGCGCCACCTCCGGGCATCTCGGTCAGCTACATGGACAAGAACATGCAACCCGACGTGGCATATGCATGGAACTTCGGCGTTCAGCAGAAGCTTTCAGATGCGGTGGCCTTCAGCATGACATACGTGGGCACGCGAGGCCTCCACCTTTTCCGTCGCTACAACCTGAATACTCCCGTACCGGGCTCAACCCCCTTCAACTCCCGGTTGCCCTACAAGTACTTCAATGCCGCGGGCGATCAGTACGCGACGAACATCGGCTTTGCGGGTGCGAACGGATCTTCGATCTATCACGCACTGCAAACGGAAGTGAAAGTGCGTTTCTCTCATTCCCTCACAGGACGCTTCAACTACACCTGGTCAAAGGAACTGGACAACATGAATGTGTGGTGGCCGCTGGACGATCGCTTGAACCGTGGCGAAGGTACGAATCAAGCCCCAAACATTCCGCAGAACTTTATTGCCAGCCTCACGTACCAATTACCCTTTGGTCGTGGTCAACGGTGGATGCCTAACGCGAAGAGACCGATCGAGCTTGCCTTCGGAGGCTGGCAGTTCAGCACCGTCACCAAGCTGCAATCCGGCTCTCCTCTGAGCTTCAATGCGGCCTACGATAACCTCGGCAGCGGTGTCACGAACCATGCCAATGTGACGTGCGCGAATGTGCGCACCATCGGTTCCGTATCGCGCTGGTTCGACACAAGCTGCTTCACGACGCCAGCCCCGTTCCAGCTTGGCAACTCAGGATTCGGCAAGGTCCATGGCCCTGGCTACTACAACTCGGATCTTTCCTTGTCGAAGACAGCCGCGATCCACGACGAGATGAAGATAACTCTGCAAGTGGATGCGTTTAACCTGACAAACACACCCCACTATTCCAACCCGGATACCAACCTGGCGGATTCAAACTTCGGCCAGATCAATGGGACCAACGGCAATCCGAGACAGTTGCAGCTTGGGGCTCACTTCACCTTCTGACCTCCGTCGCTTGGGCACCCGCTCGTTGGGTGCCCACGACTTTCCCCCTTGCTCCTAGAACCAAAGGATGAAATGTGAATCGAAGGATGTTTCTCTTGAGCGGAGCTGCGGCTATGACCGTGGGGTCTGCTCACGGATTGCTGCCCGCCCCCTCTGCCGCCACCAACACACCGATCAATCTCATTCCAACGACGCCCAGCGGAGCCCCCAACTATTGGTGCACGTGGGCGGTCCAGAATTACATGCACGGACAACACGCATCCTCGTTGTCCATCGAGGACCTCGAAGGAGATTCGGGGAGTCGGCTTGCGCACGATGCCATGAACGAGGAGGTTCTTCTCGGCTCGCATGGCTGGGCGCGGTCGTTCTACCCTCGTGTCCGTGAAGACTTATACCTCATGCTCGACGATGGCTGGGAGTCGGGCGGCATGTCCACGTTTGAACTCGACAAGCAAAAATTCCCCTCGTACACCGGCTCCGCAGCCCAAAGACTGCGCACGTTGAACGATGCCGTCCGAAACGAACGCTGGCGTAGCCTTGCGCTCTGGTGTCGGAACACGCCCGGTGGCACGGAGGATCGTCGACTGGAAAGGATCAGCGCAGACGCAGCAATCGACTACTGGAAAGTCGACATCGGCGATCCGACCTTTCACCTCATCGAAACGCGCAATGCGGATCACTTACCCCTGCAATTCGAACATGTGCATGGAGAATCAGCGCTCAACGGAGACTGGCACCGAGGTGGCCGCTTTGGAGCGCAACCGCAGGGTTCAAAACGCCAGCAGATCCTTGCCCATACCGATGTGTACCGCACCTACGACGTTACGTCGATCTTGTCTCTTCCAACCACGCTGGACCGCATGACAGAGATGCTGCAAAGCGCCCAGGGCCGTCCCGAGCTTCGAACGTTCCTCAATGTGGAGGACGAAGTCTACGTGGCGGCCGTAATGGGCTGCACGATGGGAATCCTGCGGCATCCGTTGGTCGGCCTGCGTCCGGGCAACGATGCGGATCTGTTTTTCAACGGACCGCGCAAGGCGAAAGGACGTATGGATGAGGTCGTCCGTTCGTTACGGTGGCAACGGATCGCACCTCCCTTTCGCGTGGGGCTTGGGACATTCTCTGCAAGCGAGGAGATACTTACCGATGATTGGCTGTTCGAGCGAGGACAGACCTGGGATAAGGATGTGGTGGGGAAGGTCGCGTATCAAGGGGCACCGGCGTGTATGGCGCGTGGCATTGCACTTCCAAAGGTTGAAGCGCACGGGGAGAAGCCGTTTGTTTTCGCAGCCAGGTTTCCCAATGGAGCGGTCGGCATCGGCGTGCAGGAGCGGACACACAAACAAAACGGCTGGTTTATGCCCTCTGCCGAAATCGAACTACAGGTTGGAGACGCGAAGGGCCCGTATGGTATCTTCGGCGCCTGCAACTCGCTCCGTCTCGTCTTCGCCCATTCGATTGTGCACAGAAGAGTGTTTGTGCAAGATTTGCTGGCAGACACAGCCCTAGATGTCACCACGCAGGTGACCATCAAGGGCAACACCTTGCACCTTGCGGAAGCGAACATGCGAAAGTTCGGGCTCAGTGCCGCGTCCAGCGGGGACCTCTCTTCGCCAGGATTTGTTTTGGCGATTCGTTGATCTGCTTTCAGGAGAATATCCATTGCGAACCAGACTCATTTTGGCAATTGCCCTTATTCTCGGACCGACAGCGCTTGCCCAACCTCAATCCGCTGCCTCGTCCGCGCTTGCCTTCACCAGCTCAACGCCATGGTTGAATGAGTCCTTTCGTTGGGCCAAGCAACAGGCTCTTGCCTATGTACGTCCTCACGGCTCGATCGGTCCGTGGTACGAGGCCGCTTTGCCCGGCCGCAATGCATTTTGCATGCGGGATGTCTCTCATCAGACGGAGGGTGCGGCCGTACTAGGTTTGTCCGAAGCAAATGAGAATATGCTGCAACGATTCGCAGCGTCAGTAGCGGAATCGCGTGATTGGGCGGCCTACTGGGAGATCACTGGCGAAGGCAAGCCTTCTCCTGATGACTACGTTTCCGACGACGACTTCTGGTTCAACCTGCCAGCGAACTTCGATGTGCTGGACGCGTTCGTTCGCATGATGCGATGGAGCGGAGATGCGCCTCACCAACATGATCCAGCCTTTAAGACGTTCGCAACCCTGACGATGAGTAACTATCTGAAGGCCTGGCAACTTGAACCCGGAAGACTACTTAATCGTCCACGCATTGCAAACCGACGCCTGCGCGAAGGACGCTTCGTCAATGCGAGAGGCATTCCGAGCTACAGCGAAGGAACTTCTGACTTTCTTTTTGGTTCCGATCTCCTTGCCGCGGAATATCGCGCCATGAAGTCGTTCCGGGAAGTCTCTGCCGATCGCAAACTCCTGCAAGCAACGGAACGAAATGCGACAGCGATGCAAGCCTTACTTGAACGGGTGTCATGGTCGGAACAGGGACATCACTACTACGGGATGGTCCGTAGTGATTTGAGCGCCTATGGATCGGGCGACACGATGGTACTGTACTTCGGAGCTACGAAGAATCCGGAACGGATTCGTGGCGCGCTCGATTACATCTCGTCGCCAACGTATTGGAAGCAGATCAACATTGAAGAAGAAACGTACATTGCCTTGATCTTGTTCCGGTATGGAAGGATCGCGACGGCCTATCAGGTGCTTGAAGACATCACCGGCCCGCAGAAAGCCCGCCGAGAGTATCCCGAGGTTTCCTTTTCGGTCGTCGATGCAATCGCAAGTGGCGTGATGGGGCTCGTTGCAGCACCAACCTCCGCACCCTACGATATCTCGACGCTATCGAGGTTGCCGCATGAGTCGGACAAGGCTACGTTGAGCGCGATCCCGATCAAGCACAACGAAATCACTGTAAGCCACAACGGTCTTCACGTGACCCGGCTGAAGAATGTTTCGGGGCCGTCATTGCGGTGGCGCGTCGAATTTGCGGGCAGAGCATCAAGGCTGAGGGTTGGAGATCACAATGCTCCTATCCAACGCTCGATCACGCCAGAGGGTATCACAATCACTTGGGCGGATGTCACTGTCCAATCGGGACAAGAGGTTGAAGTGCGCGCGGAATGAGTCGGCCAGATTTGCAAAGAGCGTAGTACCAAAGACGCGACCTTTCAGGCTGGTTCAGGGCGAGAGCAAAGGCAAATTATAGGAGTCCGTCTTGCAGGCACGTGAGGGCATTGGGATTCTGATTCGGAAGCAGTTTTTCAGTTCGGCACATTTGCCTACCGGCCCGATTCGAGCATAGACAGTGACCACCAATTCGGGCTACACGATCAGGTCTCAAAAGGGACGGGAGATCGACTATCGTGTGGGGCTTGATGCAGGCGTTGCAAGCTGCAATCACAACCCAACGCAAGGCGCATTTGGTACGTTCAATGCTTTGTTTCCGAAAGGGGCCTACTTTGGCGAGGCGAATTTCATAGGTCCGTACAACATCCAGGATGTTCGTCCAAGTCTTCGTGTCACGATTTCTCATCAACGGATTGTCATTTGGCCCAACGCTGAGATGCTGTGGAGGCAGAGCAGACAAGATGGCATCTATTCGATCCCGGCAACGCTCGTGCAAGCAGGAAAGGCTGCCGCTGCGTTGTACGTAGATTTCCAGGCTGACCTGAATGTCGCGTGGAGGCAAAATCGGCATGTCACATGGACGGTGGATGGCGCCCATTCCGGCACTTTCCTTCGTCGGACGACGTCAGGAAAGAGTGCCAACTACTGTGCTCCCGGAATTTCGTACTGATTTTAGACGGCAGGAGGTTCCGCATAGGAAATGTCCGTCGTCGACTAGGCACAATCACCCACATACATTTGGGCTTACCTCTATTGAGCAGCCGCACTAACTTGGACCCGCAAACTAGGCGTTGCGGAATCTTTTCTTATCGGTGTCATCACTCCGGATTTACGTCAAATCGCCGAGTCACTCACCGACTTAGGATTAGTAACGGCAAGTCGGCTTCGTAAGTTGCGATCGCTTACGGCTATGGCGTTTATGGGGCAGAATCCAAACTCAATCTGCGAATTGGCCTGTTTTCTTCACCTAGGTATGACTGTCAGGCGGCCCATTCATCAAAACGGCATTGCATCCCAATAGGATGAGAGAGCCCCACAGTATGAAGGCGACGCCATAGAGAAGCAGATGCTTGCGTGGAAGAGCTAACTCAAACACTCCTACCTTCACGATTGCGTATGAGTTCGCCGCGAGATAAGCGACCGTCAAAACGTCTCGACGGTTGTTGTGATTCTTGGCCAGAATATCTAACGCACTCGCGCTTTTTATGTAGGCGACAGGAGCCACGCGGCTGTGGAACAGTTTCTTGTCTATGTCACCAATCGGTTCTAACAAGACCTTTAGTAACTCAGCCCAATGATGGACACGAGCGGGGGCCAAGGACGGCAGACTTTCAGGCACCTGTCGTCAATGTGACTAGTAAATCTCCGTCTCGATTTTGTTCGCATATCCTTGTTGTTCGTATCGTCCGAACAGTGTTAAATTGCGAACAGGAGAGGAGGCAATCCATGGCCCATCCCGATCATCATCGCCAGCAAGTCATTTTGAATGATGCCCTTGAGGCCGTAAAGCGAACGGCGCACTTAGATTTGCGAATCGTTCCAGGTTTTTCCCCAATCGGAGATACCCTCTTGGAGTTGAATGGTCCCACAGCTCACGCTCAGTTCGTCGCGGAGATCAAAGTGGTCAGGAACTTCGCTACCCTCGGAATGATTGCAAAAAGACATGCCCATCTCCCGCCTCACACGCGTCCTTTGCTCGTTGCACCCTATATCACTCGTGCGCTCGCAGAACGGTGCCGGGAACTAAACCTCCCCTTTATCGACACAGCTGGGAACGCGCACGTCGCCATTCCGGGGTTGACCGTGTTTATAACGGGTGAGCCCCGTCCTACCACCTTGGCCGAGAATCCACAATATCGGGTTTATACCGAAGTGGGCATGAAAGTCACATTTGCTCTCTTATGCAAACCGGAACTCGCCGACGCAACATACCGAGATCTAGCGCATGCCGCCAAAGTCGCACTGGGCACCCTCGGTCCCGTCATCAAAGACCTTGAAGCCCGAGGCCATCTGGTACAACGAGAGGGAAGAAGGACTCTCACCGGCGCGCGCGAACTCGTAGAAGCCTGGGTGGCGCGCTATCCAGACACGCTTAGGCCAAAGCTTGTCCGAAACCGTTACGAATGCGATGTCGATCGGCTGCTTGCGCTCGAGATGACGAAATTGAAGGCATATTGGGGAGCAGAGGTCGCTGCCGCACGTCTAACCGGATACCTCCGGCCAGAACACTTTACCCTCTACGTCCGCGATGATCCGAAGGCAGTACTCACTGAAGCTAGAGCGCGATTAGATCTCAATGGCAATACTGAACTGCTCCAGGTTTTCTGGGACTTGCCTGAGGCCGAGGAACATCCAGATCTTGTGCCACCGCTCCTGGTTTATGCAGACCTAATGGCTACGCAAGACGGACGTAATATCGAGACAGCCCGCCTCCTATATGAACGATATCTCGAAGATCTATAGCGTTCCTAAGGATCGTCCGATCCCTGGCCTCCTACTTGAAATTCTTGCCATCGTGGACGAGCTTACGATGGCGCAAAGATGTCCCTACGTCGTCGTGGGAGCTACTGCGCGCGATCTCTTGCTCCACCATGTCTTTGGTATTCCCGTGAGTCGCGCTACCCGCGACGTTGACCTCGCCATCGCCGTTGAAAACTGGGAGCAGTTCCATAGCCTGCGCGATGCTTTCCTCAGCAGGGGACAATTCACACCGGACAAAACTGGACATAGAATCTACTTCGCAAAAGCCGGAATGCCAGTCGACCTGATTCCCTTTGGCGGACTAGCCGAAAATGAGATCATCGCTTGGCCACCAACGCACGATACGGTGATGTCGGTTGCTGGATTCACGGATGCACTTGAATCTTCCGTGCACGTTCAGATCGCCCCCAAGCTTGCAGTCCCCGTCGTTTCGCTGGCTTCCTTGGCGATCCTAAAGATCTTCGCCTGGCAAGACCGGAACACGACGGACAAGGACGCTCTCGACCTGTTTCGCATCCTTTCGAAGTATGCGGACGCTAGCAATGAGGACAGACTTTATGATTCCGCAAGCTCGCACTTGGAAAAGTTTGGATTCGAACTGGATCTCGCCGGATCTGCGCTTGCTGGTGAGGATGGTCGCGCAATCTCAGGAGAAGGCACACTCGAAAAGCTACGAGTGATTGTCAACCAAGACAATTTTGTCGACAAGTTGGCAGAACGAATCCGCACCTCGCGATGGCCATTCGAACCGGAACGATTGACTTATATTCGGACAGTGTTAGACGCCTACTTCGATGAGCTTTTGAAGTAGGGCACTAAGACCGTCGGAGGGGGCGTCTGAAAGGTTCAACAGTGGCTACCAGAAGTACCCCAGTTCACTCTCTTGACGGAAGCACAATGTTGGGGGATTCGACGTCGCGTTTTCCGATACCCTCGCTCAATCCTCATCTTCTCCACGAAGCGAACAGTACCTTGAACGATTGGCATGGATACTGTCCAGTTCGCTATGGGCCAACGTGCGACGCGGTTGGTTCGTGGAACGGTTCCACAGCGATGGGTTCGTACCACACCTGAAGCACGCATAAGGTTTCGGACCCACGCGGCGCACGAAGAACAACTTCATCGCCGGCGCTGGCTTTCAATAACGCTCGGCCTAATGGTGAGACCCAGCTGATGTGATCGCGTTCAAGATCGACTTCATCCGTGCCGACGATGCGTACGACCCGCTCTGTCCCTGACTCATTGGCATAGCGAATCGTTGCTCCGAAGAATGCTCGCGTCGCCCGCTGCCCCGTCCTCGGTGCCGCTGGATCCACGACTTCCGCGCACTCGATCCTCTTAGTGAGGAACCGAATACGTCCATCAATCTGCCGTAACCGCCGCTTGCCATATTGGTAGTCGGCATTTTCGCTTCGGTCCCCGTTACCCGCTGCCCAAGCCACAACCTCAACAACCGCCGGACGATCTTTCGTAAGTAAGAAATGGCGTTCATCTTTGAGGCGGTCGAGGCCGCCGGGAGTGATGTAGTTCTTAACTTGCGCATCGGGCGCGTCTTTGTGAATTCGTCCCCTCGGTCCTTCTCGCATCTTCACGTGCTTCCAGCCTACTCGTTCAAGGGTTCGAAGTGAGCACCCGAGTAGCGCTAAGAACCAGAGTTTCGTCGAGGTCGAACAAGACCGCCCACATCTGACCATCTTTCGTGATCTAATCTCTCGCCATCAGCTTCCGATCTCCTCTACCAACGACTTAATCGAGCCCATGAAGCCAGCTAGGAATGGAGACAAGGCCGTGCCAATGAGCAGCAAAATAACGAGAGCATAGATCGCGATCACTATCCGTTTTGCTGCGTTGTAAGCGTCCACCGACTTCTTGACGGGTTCATCTGCCAAAGTTTGCAAGTCGTCCTGAGCGAGAAAACCGAACAGTTTCTGCTTCCAAACGCTACGATTGTCAGCAGCAATCCGCATAAAGCGGCTATTCGATTGCAGAGTCACATACAAGTTCACAATCGTGAAAGCCGCCGTCCCTAGGAGAATGATCCTCATGGGCATCGAGTCCGCAGTCGGCTTCTTGTCAGCAAAGATCAAAGCAACACGGCTCAGCAACGCCGTTGCCGCAATAGCGAAGTCTTTCCAAAGGGTTGAGATGAGATCTCTTGTTTGCGTAGACACCTTGGAGACTTCCTCATTCAAAGTCTTACGTAGTTCACTGAGAGACTTGAGGGTCTCCTTGCTGCCCTCCCGAATATGAGCTCTGTAGGCTGTCTTCGCTGCATCGAGTGCGCGAGGGGCTCGTGCTGCAAATGAAGATTCAAGCGATGCCATCTCAGGCCATTCGCGAGCTAGTTCATTCGTGAAAAGGGTGTGTCTGACCTCTAGATCGCGTGTAGAGGAATAAACCCAGCTCGCCGCTTCTGTCACTGCCTGCAGCAACTGGGGATCATAGCCCGCTTTAGCACCGACCGAAATGCGTTGAACACGCGGTCCCACTAAACTGACCATCAGTCCGTTATCACTTAGCCAAACTTCATTCGACAGGCAGATCAGAAGCTTGTTTACAGCTGTCCGGGCCCATTGGCGAAAGACTGTGGAGTCTTGTGGCATCTGGCCCTTCAGGAGATATATCCCTACATTGATCGGAACCACACCATCGCCGGTTAGATCTCGGACGAGCCTAGTCGGCTCAACCGGAGCCTCAGTGATTTCCGACGGCGGATCGACCAGTTCATCCCAAATCGCGAAACTACAACTTTGTGTCGCAAAAGGATCAAATTGTTCTGCGACAAGAACCCGCCGTGCCTCTGATGCTGCCGTTCGGTCGGTCAACAAAATGTCTAACGCTGAGGCGAAAAAGAAATGGAAGGCCCCAGGAACATGAGCTTTTGTGAGTCTCACCCGAACCGCATCCGGGATTTGATCGAATTGTGCAGAGGTCAAATCGATTTCTTCGCCGATGCTGTCAATGGCAGACAATGCACCATAGCCGGATTGTGCAAGATCTGTGGCCATGCTTCGCCATTGCTCCAGCGCTTCGGGAGTGAAGATACCTCCAGCATCAAGGGTCGTCAGAGTCTCGTTCTTAAACCCCTCTACGCTATTCGAAAGGGTGTTAGCGCCTGCGCGAATTTGACTCGGTGTAGTCATCATTTTCCTCGACGCCGCCGGTGGTGATGGTGATCCGCGTTTGTCCTCCAGCTATTGATTGAACCGATACGATGTCGCTATATTCCCGGTCCCAGATGACCTGGATTCCTTCGGTTGTTACGATCCGTCTCTTTGACGGCCGAGGAATGGCTTGCCGGTCAAAGTTGAATGCCTCGCCATCGACTCTTCGCGCCCGCATATGACGCTCGAAAGACTTCCTCAGATTGGACTCGGCTTCTAAGGGGCCAAACACCGAGGTCAAAAAGACCTCAGCATTTCCAGGATCGAAGCTTGTCTGAGTTTGTAACGTGTCATACAGCCGCTGGGTGACCGCTTTTTTGGCATCCCCGCTGAGATCAGAAGAACATTCCTTGGCAACCTTCTTCGTAACTTCAGCGAGCGTTGTAGTGAGGTCAGCTTCGGTGTATCTGCGATGGGCGCCTAAGAAACCTCTGAAGTAATTTGTCACTAGAGTGGGAGCGACTCTATCCTTCACACAAAGCTCGCCACCTGTATTAGACAGCTTTATGATTGCCGTCTTTTGCAGCGCCTGTGGTGATTGCACAAACGTGTCCTGCAGCCTTTCGATCAGCGGGCGAGCACCTGTACGGGTTTCTTCGATCGTGTAGGACAGTACCGTTTCATGGTCGTATTTCACGACTGCATAGAATCGCTCATTCGCAGTTCGTAACGAGAAAACGAAGAACACTCCTCGACTAGTGTTTTTCCCGTGAGCCTCGTTGAAGAGGGCCGCCATCCGCCTACTTTCCTCGGGGAACTTCTTAGGGTCTTGGTCGATCGACGACAACGAAGCTAGGACACTTGATCCAGGAAGAAAGTCGAACATAATGCCAGTGTTGGCACTCTGGAGTCGTTCGATGAAAAAGTCGGCGTGCGGTGTGGGATCAATTTCTTCCAAAAGAACGAGTTCGTCCGATGCAGGCCCGACCACATGGAAGATCATCCGCTCGATAGTCAGGGATTCCAGTTGCTCTGCCTGCAAGAATGCCATTGAACTCCTCGATGCAGAACCTTAATTGATTGTTCCGCATTGGATGTGGTTGAGAACTGGGCCCTCGCAATCATAAGGCACCCAGTTTTGGCCCAACAGATCTTTCTCGTCATCATACTATAATTTTCTCTTTTTATTCGCCTTTTGCTGAACCGTGAAGGCAATAGAACCAATAAGAACGAGTCTGCATACAAGGAAATGGCCTTGCCCTCGGATGGCATTCCGGCTCTCAAGTCGAGTGTAGCGAACGCCATTCTGCACAAATTTGGTCTCGAACCAGTTGCTCCAGATGAATGGATGAGCCCTTCAGAACACAATCTGAACCTCTCCACCGGGAGATGCGTTGCTGACGATCACGGTGTCCTCCCCATAGAGCGGATTCTGCATCGTGTGGCTGGACCAGGCAAGCGCAGCAGGGGCGGTGTCGGTCTCGACGCTGATTTCGTTCATGCTCAGATCTCGCATGGCCGGATACTCCGCAGCTTCGGTCAAACCATAAGCCTCGAGCGTTTCGACCGTATCTGTCAGCTCTGGAATGCCAAGGGCCATCAGGCAAGTCTCCTCCCGTCCGACGAATTCACAGCGGTAGTTGTGGGTTCCGTCCGAATAACTACTCACGAGGGTCATTAGCCCCTTAAGTTGATCGCCTGGCTGTACCGGTAGAGCGGGCGTGCAATATGCGTGCCCCTGCGAGTCAACGTGCCAGCTCGCAATGCTCCAGAACCGACCGCCGCGGGCCCCCGAGACACCCAACTGCAAGACGGGTTGAAGGATTTCGGTCCCATGGGGATCCTGCAAGCCGTTGAAGAGATAAACAAGCTGATCGCCGGAGGCCCGCGGAGGAGGAGGCACCACCCAACGGGTCGCGAACGATGAAATCGCGACGCTGGTGGTGTTCTGCCAATTTGCCCAGGTTACCCACGCGCCTATCTGCGAGGCCGGGTGCGTGCGGGACGAGCCCTCCCTGGAGCTGCCGGTCAAAGCACCCGTGCTAAGTTTCATGACAAACGAGGCTCCGCCACGCTTCACTACAGCCTGCCCGGCCGTTACAAGATGGACGTCACTTGTTTTCCGGTAGCCTCCCGGAGTGCTCACGAATCCGTCTGCCAGTGCGCTCTGCATCAGTGCAGATACCATCGTCGTTCTCCTGAGGAATTACGGTTTGATGTGCACGACGACAGGTGCACTCTTCGACGCGGGTGCCGACTTGGACTGTAAGGTTGCGGTCGTCGTTCCATCGGCGTAATCGGCTGGAAGGGTAACCGTCAAGGTTGCGGAGACCCCATCCGCATTGACCGGAACAGGGACCGTGACCGGTGCGGCGCCGTTGAGGATGACCGTCGTATCACCGTTCACGAAGTTAGCTCCCACTAGGTTCAGCGTTGCCTGCGCCCCTTTGGTTGGAGGAGGGTTCTTCTCGAGAAGGGCCGCAGTCAAAGCAGGGGCTAGCACCTGCAGCTTGATGCCCGTACCGCTGCTGAGGGCCGGGTTGGATTTCGATTTCAGCGTGAAGGTCGTAGCGGTTGGATCGAAATCGGAGGGCAGGAGAACCTGGGCCGTCGCGCGGGTGCCATCTGAAATCGCGGTGACCGGCACCGTTGCAGGTATGGACCCGCCGACCACCAGAACTGTATCTCCGCCTATCATGTTGCTGCCGGTGAGATTGAAGACGGCGTTCGCTCCGGCCGTGAGCGAGCCGGAAGCAAACGTCACGGTACTGAGGGTCGGTGCATTCACCGTCACCGCTTGGATGAAGGTGCCATCGACGCAGATGTCGGCCTGATTCAGGCGGCCGTCCGCGCCGTCGAAGCCTAGGAACTCGAATGGGTCGTTGCGGAACCGCTTCTGTTCGTCGTTCGACATGAGCTCGTCCGCCGGAATGAACAGGGCAATGGACTTACCACGCTGCTTATCGATCACGGTGTTTACGGTAAACGCATTGTCGCTCAACCGGTTTAATTGGGTAGCCGTATGGTCCGGAGCAAGGGTGGTGTACCCCTGAATGAAAGAGCCGTTGAAGATGGCTATGGATGGTCCCATCACGTCCGCGAAGCTGGTTAGGCCGCTAACCGCGCCTGCCACAGAGCCCACACCCTGCAGTACGTGAAGAATCTTGTTGCGAGGGTCTAGGTCCTGTCCCTTCTCGGGCACACCGCGCAGCAAGCCGAGATCCTGCCCAGAAGCGCTATAGCGATAGGTGCCCGCAGGGGCGTGGAAGAGTCGGCTGAAATCGACACTCACGTCTTGCAGCATGAACTGGTATTCCTTGCTGCCGTTTTCCACGGTGACTTGGTAGACGACAAACCTCCGACCGAGACGATACCCGAAGTCGTCGGCAGTGGTGTGCGGCGTCATCACTTCCCGATGGACGCGAATGAGGGCAGGATTGCTGATGCCGTTGCCCACGATACAAGTAGAAGGGGTTCCGGAGAGCGAGCCGCCGACGAAGTTGTTGGTCGGTGTGTCTCCTGGTGCGGTAGGGGTATCGCTGCCAATAGCCGCTGCTTCTGCTGCAAATCCAGCGCCTTTGGGTTGCGGCAGCTCGGAGGCTGCCCCGCGGAGAAGCCGCGCCTCCGCCTCGCGCATTGCGTCCAGCCGCAATTTGAGTCTTAGCCGCTCCTGACGCACGCGAAGATCCCGCTCGATACAGGCGTTGGCCTTGCGAATCTTCTTGACGTCCGTTTCGTCCGGATTGAAGCCGCAACCTTTTTCAATATTTTGCTTGTCAGTGACCTTTGGTGTTTCTGCTTCCGCCGTCTTTGGCGGAGTCTGTGCCGTGTCACCGGGGTTAGTCTCTCCCAAAGCAAGCACGCTCATCAAGAGCAGAGAGGAAAGGCGAAACGGCTTGGGTATGCGGCAGAAAGCAGGGCGCATCGTACGGCACCTCAAATAGGCAATCACTGCAAACGGGTAGGCGAATTATAAGTGTGAAAGGGGACAATTTATGTAGACATTTTTACGATTAGGTAATTTCCGATTCGGAAAACAACATATCTGTCCCTCCCTAACGGCTCAGCTAAACCTAATTTTTTGCGATATTTCCGAAGCTGGCCCGAGAACTACCGTTTCGATCTGCTACCATCAGCGGCCGCAAGTTACCGATTGGCCTCAGCTCTCGAGGCGACAAGTCTGGTGTACGACGGTTCTCCGACGAACTCACTTTCGCTGCAGCTTGTCATCAGCAACTTCGCTTTGTGGCGCGTTTGCCCTCATGGATTGAGTTTTTTGGGTTTGATAGGGAGCGGGACATAGCTGACAGATTCGGCACTGAGATAACCCGCAGCCCTGCGGCTTCTTCAACGACAAAAGCCGCGACTGCACCTGCACGCCACCCATGATCCAGCGATACGTCTCGAAGGTCAGCGGCCCCCTGCTGGACCGTATCGACATTCATATTGAGGTGCCTGCTGTGCAGTACAAGGAGCTTCGGCAGGGAAGTGAAGGAGAAACCTCCGCCCAGATCCGCGACCGCGTCCTGGCCGCACGGGAGCGCCAGGCGGCGCGCTTTGGAAAAGTGGGCGACCAGCAGACCACGAAACGGCATCGCCCTGTCTACAACAACGCACAGATGTCCAGCCAACAGATTCGAGTGTTCTGTGAGCTTTCCAGCGACGCGGAACGGCTTCTGGAGCGCGCAATGCAGCAGCAGGGACTGAGCGCCCGTGCTCATGACCGCATTCTCAAGACTGCCCGCACAATTGCCGATCTGGAAGGGGCTCAGGACATCGCCGTAAAACATATCGCGGAAGCCATCCAGTACCGGACCCTGGATCGCAGTTACTGGGCATGAGACTGAGTCATCAGGACTTACAGAAGGGGGCTAATTTTTCTCCACAATTTGGAAGCTTTGGCGCGATTTCTTCCGAAAATAAGTATTGATAATCATGGTTGAAGCAATTATGGTGCTTTTGGAGCCGATTTTGGCCGGTTGGGAACGAAACCCGGCGAATCTCCCTCCTGCCGACGCATCCAGGCCGGGCGTTGGTGAATCCCATACATTGGGACATCCGATTCTCAAAGCTGCGCGGGTGGCCGGCGCAACGATCCCGAATCGTCCCTGAGATTCAAGAGTGAAGGTAACGGAGCCTGAAGCGCCGCCAGAAGAGCTGCGCAGTTCTGTGCCGGAAACCTGTGGTGTGTACCTCGTTCTTAAATGAGGACATGCTGCGCAAAATGTAAAGCTGCGGCAGCGTGCCGCGATCTATCCGTCAGCGGATCCTGAAGGACCGCGAGACTTGATTGAAGAAGGAGAATCATGCGCTCTGATCTGATTTTTGGCGCTCTTACCCACGTCCAGAACCGTTACCAGCTTTGTCAGCTCGCCAGCAAGGCGACGCGCAAGCTGCACAAGCCGAACACCCGTCTGCAGGACACCACGAACGAAGTGCTGGATCGCTTCCGCGAGGCCGCTCCCAGCGATCTGAAGACTGGCCCTGAGCCGGCAGCAGTGTTGGAGACCATCGAGGAGCGCCGCGCGGCCTAACTGGCCGTGCGGTTCCCCCGCACCCTTGTTTTCTCGCTCCTGCAATACAATCGCTGTACCGTAGAACTTGCAGTTTTGAAGTAATTACTGCACCCAAGCTTTACCCGTACCAGCCTGCATCACCCTTCCGCACCGCAACCCCCGCCTTAGATTCACCGCTTCCCATACATTACGGAACGAACGTACACAGGTACCCATGACCATTACCGAACTCAAAGAAAAGAGCATTGCCGAACTCGGAAAGCTCGCACGCGGCCTTGAAATTCAAGGCACCAGCGCCCTGCGCAAGCAGGACCTCATCTTCAAGATTCTCCAGGCTCAGAGCGAAAAAGAGGGCCACATCTTTGCCGAAGGCGTTCTCGAAATCCTGCCCGACGGCTATGGCTTCCTCCGCTCGCCGGATTACAACTACCTCCCCGGCCCCGACGATATTTACGTCTCTCCTTCGCAGATCCGCAAGTTCGACCTCAAGACCGGTGACACCATTTCCGGCAACGTTCGTCCCCCGCACGAGGGCGAAAAGTACTTTGCGCTGGTCAAGATTGAGGCGATCAACTTTGAGTCTCCGGAAGAGACACGCAACAAAATTCTGTTCGACAACCTGACGCCGCTCTATGCTGACGAGCGCCTGAAGATGGAAACCGTTCGCGACAACATCAGCGGCCGCGTGATGGACCTTCTCACCCCCGTGGGTAAGGGCCAGCGTGGATTGATCGTTGCTCCGCCGCGTACCGGTAAGACCGTGCTGCTGCAGTCCATCGCGAACTCCATCACGGCGAACCATCCTGAGGTTGTTCTGATCGTTCTGCTCATTGACGAGCGTCCGGAAGAAGTCACCGACATGCAGCGCTCCGTGAAGGGTGAGGTTATCTCCTCCACCTTCGACGAGCCCGCTGCACGCCACGTACAGGTGGCCGAGATGGTCATCGAAAAGGCGAAGCGTCTCGTTGAGCACAAGCGCGACGTGGTTATCCTGCTGGACTCCATCACGCGTCTTGCACGCGCTTACAACACCATCGTTCCGCCTTCGGGCAAGGTGCTCTCCGGCGGTGTGGACTCCAACGCTCTGCAGCGTCCCAAGCGCTTCTTCGGCGCGGCCCGCAACATTGAAGAAGGCGGCTCGCTCACCATTATGGCAACAGCCCTCGTCGATACCGGTTCGCGTATGGACGAAGTGATCTTTGAAGAGTTCAAGGGCACAGGCAACATGGAAGTCATCCTTGACCGTAAGCTGGTCGACAAGCGCGTCTTCCCGGCCATTGATATTCAGCGTTCCGGTACGCGTAAGGAAGAGCTGCTTATCCCCAAGGAAGATCTGCAGCGCACATGGATTCTGCGCAAGGTGCTGAATCCGCTGTCGCCAGTGGAAGCCATGGAATTGCTCACGGACAAGCTGGGCAAGACTCGCAATAACCAGGAGTTCCTGCACAACATGAGTTCGCTGTAAAAGATCTCTCAGCATATAAAGAAAGCCCGCGAATTTCGCGGGCTTTCTCATATTCCGCAGGCAACTTCACGAAGGCCAGATTCCTCTATGCCCCTCATGCAACAGCCAGTTGCAGTGTGGCGTCTTATCCGTTTGAAACAAATGATGTCATTAATTTTGCGATATAGGTTCTCTGTTCTTTTTGCGGGTATTCTCTCACTCTCGTGTAGCGCGCAGCGCAACATGCCACAGGTGCATGCGCTTGTGGATGCTGCCTCGCTAGAATCGCTTCCGGATTCTCCTGGCTTCAGCAGCTCACAGGCACCGGCATCTTCGTTTGCTGCGGTGGACAATACCAAAGACTGGCAGACGCCTACAGTAACGCCAATGGTCGCGAGGAAGTATGCTCACACCATCAAGCCCGGATATACCGCGGTTCCGTGGGGAGCAAAGGAGAAGATTACTGCTTCTGTTCTGAAGATGGGAACTTTCGGGGCCGTCTTTTCCGCTGCATTTACTGCAGGACGACAACAACTGCTGGATACGCGTCCGCACTATGGCACCGACAGCGCAGCCTATGGTGAGCGTATGGGCGCTGACTATGCACGCCAGAGCACGCAGGCCATCATGAATGGTGGTATGTCGGCAATCCTGCGAGATGATCCTCGTTATTATGTGCTGGGGGCAGGACATCCATTTAAGTCGCGCGTGATCTATGCGGCAGAGCGGGTGCTGATCACGCATAAGGACAGCGGCGGTGACACGGCAAACATTCCGTTAATCACCGGCATTGTTGCCAGTCAAGCTCTTGCCAATGGTATTTATCCTGAGCAGGATCGTGATTGGACCCGTGTGGCGACAGGTTCCTTAGGCAGTATCGCAAGCCGCATGGCAACGCAGCAGTTTAAAGAATTTGGTGACGACATTCGGCAGTACCTTCGCCACAAGATCAAGAAGAACTAAGTGCAGCACGGAGATAACGCCTCAATGGCAACGGGCAAAGACCAGCAGCCGAACCGGCAGTTGAAGATCAAGGATCTTCTGCGCCCGCATCGTCGCGCTCTCATCCTGGGGCTCACGGCTATTGCGGGCGAAAGCATTGCCGACGTTGCCCAGCCGTGGCCGCTGAAGATTGTTCTTGATAACGTCATCGCGAAAAAGGAGTCACATGGCTGGCTCTTTGCGCTCATTAAGCGCACGGTGGGAACTGAGCCACATCAGATACTTCTCTTCGCATGCGGTGCGGTTGTGCTCATTGCCGTTGTCGATGCCTTTTGCTCGTATTGGGAAAAATACACCACCACCAGTGTCGGGCAATGGGTCACGCATGACCTTCGCCGCAAGCTGTATGCACAGGTGCAGCGCCTCTCACTCTCGTACCACGACACCAGCCAGACAGGCGATCTGATCAGCCGCGTAACAACTGATATCGATTCCATTCAGAGCTTCATCGTTTCCGGTCTGCTCAGCATCCTTGTCGATATCGCTACGATCCTGGGCATGATTGGCGTGCTCTTTTATCTGAGCTGGCAATTAACTTTGATTGCGCTCGCAGTTGTTCCGATTCTCTTCGCCATCGTTTACACCTACACGCGTCGCGTGAAGAAGGCATCGCGTGAGGTGCGCAAGCGTGAAGGCAAGATGATCTCCGTCGTTCAGGAGGTCATTAGTTCCATTCGCGTGGTGAAGGCATTTTCACGCGAGGAATATGAGCTTCATCGTCTGGAAGGTGAGAGCCTGGAGACTGTGGATGCCGCGTTGCGGGCGCGAACTCTCAAGGCAAAGCTGGTTCCCATCGTCAATATTGTTACTGCCATTGGTACATGCCTTGTCTTGTACTTTGGTGGAAATCTAGCGCTTGATTCTGACATGACCGGCGGCAAGATTTATATCTTCATCGCTTACATTGCCAGTATGTACAAGCCGATGCAGGATATCTCCAAGATCATGGATTCGTATTCCAAAGCAGATATCGGATACGAGCGCATCAAGGAGATCATTGGCAACAACAACGAAATGCGCGATGTTCCAGGCGCAAAGCCATTACGTGTAACAGCGGGCCAGATCAGCTTTGAACATGTTTCCTTTTCCTACGATGGCGAACATGAAATTCTGCACGATGTTACGCTGAACGCCGATCCAGGTTGTGTCATTGCTTTAGTGGGACCCACGGGCGCGGGTAAGACGACCATCATTAATCTGATTGCGAGATTTTACGAGGCGCAGAGCGGCACAATCTGCATTGATGGGCAGGATGTTACGAAGGTGCAGCAGAGTTCACTTCGTGAGCAGTTAAGTTTCGTATTGCAGGACACTGTGCTGTTTAGCGGCAGTATCTGGGACAACATTGCTTATGGACGTCCAGAGGCTTCACACGCGGAGATCGTTGCCGCGGCGGAGGCGGCGAATGCCACAGAATTCATCGATAATCTTCCGCAGAAGTATGACACCGTAGTGGGTGAACGAGGCATTCTGCTTTCTGGTGGACAGCGGCAGCGTATTGCCATTGCCAGAGCGATGGTACGCAACAGCCGCATCCTCATTCTCGATGAACCTACTTCCGCGCTGGACGCCAACACGGAGAACCTTGTATTTGAGGCGCTGGATCGCTTGATGCAGGACAAGACTGTCATTGTGATTGCGCATCGTTTGGCAACGGTACGCAAAGCAAACAACATTTATGTCATTCAGGACGGACGTGTGGTGGAGAGCGGAACACACGATCAACTTATGAAGGCAGGCGGTTTGTATCAGGAATTGAACGACCTCCAAAATAATGACGAAGAACGATCTGCCTTGCTGGCCTAAATGTTTCCATAAGAAAGCCGGGCGTCCAAGCCCGGCTTTCTTATCATTGCCTTCTCATAGCTTCTTCAACTCTGCAATGCGGCTTTCCACCACTTCTACATAAGCCTGCACTTCTTCTTCAGAGAAATTCGCTGCGCGGAACGCATCTGTTAACTGTCGATGCGAGAGCTGCCCCAGCAGGTGGCCGATCCATCGCGCATCCTGAAGAGGGATGTCGTTTCCAATCCAATCTAAATCCTTGCGCATGGCAAATGATTTTGCAGTCGCACCCATAGTTGCCAGCAGCATTCCTGTCGGCTTCTTCGGTGTGGAGAAACTCACCGTGGAATCCGTCTTGCTCTGAATAAATCCTGAGGAACGAAAGCTATCAATGTTGCCCTTGGAGCGCGACTGCGTCCACGAGACTCCGTTCGATCCAAAGCTCGCACCGATATCACTTACCAGGAAGATTTGCCGGTTATTTTTGGAATCCATGAAGACCGCATTGTTCACGTCTTTCAAATCCCAGTTATTGATCACGGCCATCATCACGCGAAGACCGTTGAACTCACGCGTGCCGTAAAACGGAGCTGTCTTCCATTCCCAGATTCCAATCTTTTTCTGTCCATCCGGCTTGCGTGCGAATCGTACATTGACGAGGGTTCCGCGTTCCTTCAGATCTTGCGAGCCGCGCTTCATCTTGACGTTTTGCACCTGCCCACCCGGAATCAGATAGTCCTCATTGGTGTAATACCCCGTTGCCCACAGCAGGCGCGAAGCGGCCACTTCGGGCTGTGCTTCCTCGCCTTCCTTCACGCGCCACTTGGTTCCGTTGGCATCCCGTGCATCAAATTTGGGGTTGGTTCCGTTGGTGTCCTCGCTCAAAAATACGAAGGGTGGCTTCGGCTGTTTTGCCTTTCCTCCGGCGCCCCAGTACAGGTCCAGCGAGGCGATATTGCCGGGGTCATGCCACAGAACAGGGTTCTGGATCTTCGCCCATAGGGCTGCGTTCGATCGAACGTCGCGATCATTGTCTTTATCATCGTCTTTCGTCTTGCTGTGGCTGGTCTGGGCAGCAGCGTCGTCCTGTGCATGGGCAGCAAAGCCCACAGGAACAATAGAAATAGTACAAAGCAGCGCCCACTGGGAAAGGCGGTTCAAACGCATGAAAGTTCTCCCATCGGTTTTGGAAACCGGATGTATAGAAGTTCAGATGCGCAAACCGTAAGAAAAAACATCCTCCTCTGTTACATTTGCATCCTCATCATGTAAGAGAAATCATCCGGTGACAGCCGGCAGGAGAACGACTGCAAACGTGAAGCTGATGGTACAGCCGGAAGACGGGATCGAACCGATCCTGGATGCGCTCCACAAAGCGAAGAAGAGTATTCAGATACTCATCTTCCGCTTTGATCGCAGCGAGATTGAACGTGCACTGGTAGAAGCTGTGGAGCGCGGTGTGTCCGTGCAGGCGCTGATCGCGTTTACAAACCGAGGCGAAGAAAAAAATCTTCGTAAGCTGGAGATGCGTTTGCTCGAAAAGGGCATCACCGTTACTCGGACTGCGGATGATCTTGTGCGTTATCACGGCAAGATGTTCATTATCGATCGCAAGGAACTCTATCTGCTTGCGTTCAACTACACGCATCTCGACATCACGTTAAGCCGTTCTTTTGCTGTTGCCATCACTACTCCTGCCGTCGTGGCTGAAGCCATTAAGTTGTTTGAGTGCGATGTACATCGCACAGCATATGTCTCTACGTGCAAAAAGCTAATCGTGAGTCCGATCAATGCGCGTAAGGAATTGATGGACTTCATTAACGGCGCCAAGAAGCAGATCCTGATGTACGAGATGAAGATCAGCGACCCGGACTTCATTTCGCTGCTGCGCGATAAGGTGACGCAGGGGGTTGATGTGCGCGTGATTGGTCGCGTTTCGCCGAAGGCTTACTCGCTTCCGTTTCGCCTGTTGCCTACGCGGCTTCATACACGTGTCATCATTCGCGACGGGAAATCCGCCTTCTTAGGCAGTCAGAGTCTCCGCAAGCTAGAGCTGGAGGCACGCCGAGAGATCGGTGTTATCTTCGAAAATGCGCCCGCCATTCACAAGATGATCCATGTGTTTGAACAGGATTGGGAGCGT
>NZ_JAEDXV010000025.1:0-70196 GCF_036877645.1 Terriglobus sp. ADX1 | reverse complement strand
GCTGAACACTCACGATCGTGCCATCAGGCTTGGGGGGAGGGGTGACAACTGGAGGGGCAATTGGCGCAGACACACTCGCAGCAACGGTCGTGTTCGGCTTATTTTGTAATGCGTTGATCTCGTTCTGAATCTGATCCATCTGACCGCGAAGCGATTCGATCCGCCGCACTTCGTCCTGGATATCGTTCAAGCGCTTCTGCAAGCTTTCGATCTGGGCAGCACGCGGATCGCCTTGCTCCTGCCCTTTTAGAGAAGCGGGCATCATGACATACAAAAGAGACACCAGGATCGACACGGCGACTTTCATAGTCCTCCACTGCCAGAAGCGAATTTCAGCGCTCTTTATAAGAAGAGCTTCATCTGCGAATGGAATGGACTAAGTCGTTCCACTGCAGTGTCAAACGCCTGGGCGGGCAAGGTGCAACGCCAAGTCGAACACATCAAGACCATGGGAAAAACTGACAAGACTTACAGTATGTTTTTGCAATCGGAGTAGCTATACAAGTACGGCGCATGTTTTCCCGACTCTGTTTGTTCCTAACTGGAGAAGCGCATGGATTGGTTTGCAGAGACGTTACGGCACTACCCCGAAATCGCAATTTTCCTCTCGCTCGGCATCGGCTACTGGGTTGGCGGTAAGAGCTTCAAAGGATTCGCGCTTGGGTCTGTCACTGCCACATTGCTCGCCGCTGTACTTATTGGGCAACTTGGAATCACCGTATCGCCCCAAGTGAAGTCCGTCTTTTTCTTAATGTTCCTCTTCGCTGTGGGTTACGGCGTTGGACCACAGTTTGTTCGAGGGATTGCAAAGGACGGCTTGCCGCAGGCTCTGTTCGCTGCTGTTGAATGTGTACTCTGCCTCATCTCAGCGTGGGTTGCTGCAAAGATTGCTGGCTATGATATTGGCTCAGCCGCCGGCCTTTATGCCGGTTCACAAACCATCTCTGCATCGATGGGGCTCGCCACGGATGCCATCAATCGGCTGAATTTGCCGCCTGATCAAGTCAAGACGATGCTCGATGCCATGCCAACGGCATACGCTGTCACATATATCTTCGGAACTATCGGCTCTGCCATTCTTCTTGCGCAAATAGGCCCGTGGCTACTCCGCATTGATCTCGTAGCAGTATGCAAAGAGTACGAAGCGACACACGGGGGCAACACCAGCGAAGGACAGCAGTGGCATCAGTTTGAGTTACGCGCCTTTCAGGTCCCGCAGGACAGCCCTGTTGTTGGAAAGACAATTGCGCAGGCGGAATCACTCGAACCCAACGGTTATCGCCTCTTTGTGGAACGTATTCGTCGCAACGGCAAGATCGAAGAAGCCAAACTCGATCTGGTCTTGCAGCCCGGGGATATCGTCGCCGTCGGCGGACAGCGCAATCAACTCATCGGAGCACTTGGGCACAGAGGAACTGAGGTTGATGACCCTGAGCTTCTCGCCGTCGCCGCTGAAGTAACAGGAGTCGACGTCTTCGTCTCGCGTAAAGAGGTAGATGGCAAGACGCTCGCAGAACTCGCTTCTCAGCCAGCTGCCCGTGGCATTTATGTTCGTGCCATTCGCCGCGGTCCCACAGAAACCCCGATCCCTGTACTTGCCAACACCACGCTTCAGCGCGGCGACACAATTACGCTTGTGGGACGCACGCAGGACATTAACTTCGCGGCGACTACGCTTGGCAGCATCGATCGCCCTACCAACGTCGCGGACGTCGCCTTCATAGGATTTGCCATTACTCTCGGCGCACTCCTGGGCGCCATCGTCTTCAATATCGTGGGCATTCCGCTAACACTTTCCACCGCAGGCGGAGCGCTTGTTGCGGGTATCATCGCAGGCTGGTTTCGTGCGATTCATCCTACGTTCGGCCGCATTCCTGAACCTACCGTCTGGTTCATGAACTCCGTTGGTCTTAATGTCTTTATCGCCGTAATTGGACTTACAGCAGGGCCAGGTTTCGTCTCAGGACTGCGTCACCTCGGTATAAGTCTCTTCCTTTGGGGCATCTTTGCGACGTCTCTTCCGCTCATCCTCAGCATGTTCATCGCGAAGTACATCTTCCGTTTCCATCCGGCCATTCTTCTTGGCGCCTGCGCAGGAGCACGCACCACAACAGCAGCGCTCGGCATGATCTGCGATGCCGCTGATAGCCAGGTTCCCGGCCTTGGATACACCGTAACCTACGCCGTCGGAAACACATTGCTCACCATCTGGGGGATGTTCCTCGTGATGCTTCTCAAGTAAATGCCAACCGCGCAGTTGGCTCGCCGAAGCTGCGCCTTCATTCAGTCATCGGGAGATTCATTTATGTCGAAGACCGCAACAAAAAAGGCAAGCAATATCGCTGCAAAGAAGCTGACACACAAGACCGAAGCCGACATTCCCACCTCGCTTGAAAAGATCACACCGTACGACCAGTTCAATCTCGAGATACCTGAAGATCATTTTCCAGAATCTGGCATGTCGGCGCGCGCAGCCGAATACGTTGTTCTAAGCGATGAATGGACGGACACCAATCCTGTCCTGAATATGAGCTCTTTTGTGACCACCTTCGCCGAAGAAGAAGCTTTGGAAACGGCGCAGCGCAACCTTTTCAAGAACTACATTGACCACGACATGTACCCCCGCCTCTTCGCCATGGAGACACGCATGGTGAAGTGGCTCCATCAACTCTGGAATGGCCCCAAAGGGGTGGACATTTATGGCACCGCCACTGTTGGCTCCTCAGAAGCCTGCATGCTTGCAGGACTGGCACATAAGTGGAACTGGCGTGAAGCGCGCCGCAAGGCTGGCAAGGATGCTTCACGGCCCAACATGGTCACCGGCGGCAATGTTCAGATTGTCTGGAAAAAATTCCTGAAGTACTTCGATGTAGAGCCGCGTATTGTTCCGCTCAAACCAGGCAACTATCGCCTTACCGCCGAAAACCTGGATAAGTATGTCGATGAGAACACCATCGCAGTCGTCGCCATCGCAGGACAGACCTTCACAGGAGAAGATGATGACTTCGAAGGCATCCACAAATGGCTCGACGACTATGAGAAGCGCACCGGCCACAACATTCCCATGCACATCGACGGCGCATCCGGCGGCTTCGTCAATCCATTTCTCTATCCGGATTACAAGTGGGATTTCCGCTGGCCGCGTGTGCAATCCATCAACGCTTCTGGCCACAAATACGGCCTTGTTCCCCCGGGTCTTGGCTGGGTGATCTTCCGCGAGCGCAAGGTCTTTCACGAAGACCTCGTCTTCTACGTCAACTATCTCGGCGGAGAGATGCCCACCGCAACACTCAATTTCTCGCGCAACGGATTCCAGATTGCGGTGCAGTACTACATGATGCTGCGACTCGGCTTTGAAGGGTACAAACGCCTCATGCAACACACCCTCGATAACGCCATCGCGCTGCGCGATACCCTCGTCAATAGCGGCTACTTCGACATCATGAACACCACGCAGCGCATCCCCGTTGTCGCCGTCACACTCAACAAAAAGGTAAAGCGCTTCAACGAATTCGATGTCTCCAACAAGGTGCGAGAAAAGGGCTGGGTGCTCTCCGCTTACACAATGCCACCCAATGCCGAAACAGTGCGCAGCCTTCGTGTTGTACTGCGTCCGCACATCAACCACAATGTCGCGCAGGAGCTCGCACAGGACATCATCAACGCCTGCAAATATCTTGAAGAGCATGGCGGGAACGCAACGCCGCCGGAGCTTCACGCCCATCCAGACAAATCGTCACGCGCTAAATGCTGATAGCTTCCGCAAACGACGATGTATTGGTGGGCCCACCAGGATTCGAACCTGGAACCAAGGGATTATGAGTCCCCTGCTCTGACCGTTGAGCTATAGGCCCCGCAGGGTTGATTTTAACGTGACATCATTCAGTTGCAGTTTTACCGGCACTTCCATCGCAGTGATGGAACCGTCTCAGCTACGGAACATCGAAGCTGATTTCCCGAACAATGCCGTCACCGGTGGTGCTCCAGATTTCGCGTGTCTGAATAGGCTGCCCGCTGGGACGTGCGATAAGCAGGTGGCCCTGTCTTGCCGGGCAACTTACACCAGCCAGCATCCCGGAATCTCCAATACGGATCGTGCTGTCCTTGTCCTGCACAACATCGCCGCAGAGGATCTCCACATGTCCGTGAAATCCGGCAGGCACTTCCACATGAACTTCACGCGTGCATCCGATGGATACAGAGACGCAAAGAATCAGCGGCAGAACGAGCGGACGGGTCAGCTTGGGCATGGGTAAGTAAAGAACGGTACCGCCCAATTCTAACCGACCATCCGCACATCCGCTGCACAACGATGGCTTACTGGGCGTTCGTACCGGGTGTGGTTCCTGTATCTCCGGGTGCCGAGGGGTTAATCTTTCCCTTGCTATTTTCCGGTGTGGAAGAACGGACACGTGTGTCGTCGGAACCGGAGGTGGCGGGGTTATCTCCGCGAGGACCACTCGGTTCCACATGCGTAGGTTGATTTGCCGGATGCGTGTCTGCCATGGCTTCACTCCTTCCCGGCTTAGGACTGCAGCAGCGCTTTCGAAGATGCCTGCAGCACCACGATGACGCATTTCGCACAGCCTGCAAATTAATGGGACGATAGAAGACAAGGGTTTATTCCTCAACCGACAACGCCGGTTCGCGGAAGGCGAAAACTACAACCAGCGCACGGCGAAGACCGTGGAGAGATAAAGGATGAAGACTTTGCGGCCTGCACTGTTTCTGGATCGCGATGGCGTGATCAACGAGGAAGTTCATTACCTGTGGAAGCCAGAGGATTGCCGCCTTGTTCCGGGCATCATCCCATTGCTTCAAACCGCACAGTCGATGGGGTTCGTGACCATCGTCATTACAAATCAGGCCGGTATAGGTCGCGGCATGTACACCGAAGCCGACTTCCACATCCTGATGGAACATATCCAGGACGAACTGGCTCCGCACGATGCACGTCTGGATGCCATCTACTTCTCTCCGTTTCATCCCGAACACGGCGTGGGCGAATACAAACTGGATACCGATTGCCGCAAGCCTGCGCCCGGCATGATTCTGCGCGCAGCAGAAGAGCACGGCCTCGACATCAGCCGTTCCGTGCTGGTGGGGGACCGCTGCACCGACATTGCAGCTGGTACGGCAGCAGGCATCCTGCATCTGTTCCTGTTCGGCAACACAGAGGCAGCACCATGCGAGGGTTCGTATCGAAAGATCGACTCGTTGAGCGAAGTGGAGACCACACTGCGCACCCTGTCCTCATAAGCAACTTCGTATAATCGCACCTGAAAGTTGAGGTTGGAAGAACGAGCATGGCAGCAAGTCTGGAAGGGCGCGTCGCGCTGGTAACAGGAGCATCGCAGGGGATCGGCAAGGCCATTGCCCTGGAATTGGCAAAGGCCGGAGCCACAGTGGCGCTGGCTGCTCGCAATGAAGCCAAGCTGGCGGAAGTGAAGGCGGAAGTTGAAGCCGCTGGTGGCAAGGCCGAAAGCTTTGCGCTGGACGTGAACAACGAAGAAGCCATAAAGGCCACGGCAAAGGACATCGTCGCGAAGCTCGGCGCGGTGCACATCCTGGTGAACAACGCCGGCGTCACACGCGACACGCTGATGCTGCGCATGAAAACCAGCGATTGGGACGACGTGCTGGACACCAACCTGAAGGGTGCGTTCCTGCTCACGCAGGCCCTGCTGCAGCCCATGATGAAGGCTCGCTGGGGTCGCGTCATCAACATCTCCAGCGTCAACGGCGAACTGGGTGCACCGGGACAGGCAAACTACGCCGCATCGAAGGCTGGTCTGATCGGCCTCACAAAGTCCATGGCACGCGAGTTTGCCAGCCGTAATATCACGGTCAATGCCGTAGCTCCGGGCTTCATTGAGACGGACATGACCCACGTGCTGACGGAAGACCAGAAGAACGCCATGCTGGGCGCCGTTCCGTTGGGCCGCGCAGGCACGGTGGCGGACATTGCCGCAGCGGTACGTTTCCTCGCCAGCGACGACGCAGCTTACATCACCGGACACACGCTGGACGTGAACGGTGGCCTGTACATGGGATGAGCGTCACCGACGCAAACCCGATCACTCTACGCGCCGCATGCTGGCCTCAGGACCTGCACGCGGCGCAATTGCTTTTGCGGCACTATGCGGAGTTTCTGTTGCACAACCCCGCCGGACCAGTGAACATCTGCCTTGCGGATTACGAAGAAGAACTCGCCGCGTTGCCAGAGCGTTATAAGGAACCGGAAGCGGTGTTGCTGCTCGCGTTCCGTGCAGACGAAGCCGTGGGTTGCGTCGCAGTGAAACAGCGGAAGGATCGCCCCGGAAGCTGTGAGATGAAACGCCTCTGGACTGAGCCGTCCACACGCGGCACCGGGCTGGGACGAAGGCTCATCCAGGCGTCTATGGAGTGGTCGCGTGCTCAGGGCGCCACGGAACTGCTGCTGGACACGGTGGCCGAAGCCATGCCGGATGCAGTCCTGCTTTATCGCCGCATGGGATTTGTGGAAACCGAACGCCACAACACGAATCCAATCCCTGGGCTGCTCTTCATGAAGGTCGATTTGCTGTAACCTGTGGGCAAGCCGCCATTGACTGTGGCTTTTGCAATACGCGAATGCCGATTCGCAGATTTGCTTTCACCGCGCCTTTGCACCGTTTTCGGGGCATTTGACGTTGGTCTCTCCCTTGTCACGAATCCGCGGTGGTTCCAAACCGCTAAACCATGAACTTTGTTCTTGTCAGCAGTAACTAGCCTCTTTACCTTTTGGTCAATGGCTGACATGCACATCATGATGCCGATACCAATGCCTCCGGCAAAAGAGGCGGCCCCCGCGGCGATGAACATCGGGACGACGATTCGCGGCTACCGCCTGCAGAAGGGCATGTCGCAAGGCGATATTGAAAAGCGGACAGGGCTTCTACGCTGTTACCTGTCGCGCGTGGAAAACGGCCACACTGTGCCGTCGCTGGAGACGCTGCAGAAGATTGCCGCGGCGCTTGACGTGCCGCTAAGCCAGTTCTTCGCAGACGACCCTGTCAGCCGCGACGTGGCGGCCATCGCGCTCACCGAAGACGAGATTCGCTTCCTCACGCAGATTCAGCGTTACAGCTCCCATCTGTCCGATGCGGACCGCAAGCTGCTGCTGGCCATGGTGCGGAAGTTCGCCCAGACCGCGCTAACTTAAGAAGCTCCGAGCGGAATTCAAAGAGAAAGGGAACAGCATTCGTGCTGTTCCCTTCTCTTTGCAATCAGGAAAGATCCCTAATCCACCGGCTCGCTCGCCGCAAATGCGGCATTTGCCTTCAGCAACTCTTCCGCGTTCAGCGTATTCACATCCCGCAGCTTGGGAAAAAAGATGCTCCACAGCACCGTCACCATCACGGAGCCAATGCCACCAAACACCACAGCCCGCACCGCACCAAACCACTGCGCCGTGAGGCCGCTTTCAAACTCACCAAACTCATTGGAAGCGCCAAGGAACAACCAGTTGATCGCAGACACGCGGCCACGCATCGCTGGCGGTGTGCCAAGCTGCAGAATTGTCTGCCGCACGATGACAGAGATATTGTCACTGGCACCCAGCACAAACAGCGCTGCCAGCGACAACGGCAGCGACTTCGACATCCCGAACACCACCGTCGCCACACCGAAGACACCTACGGCCACCAGCATCAGCTTGCCCGCACTATGTCGTATGGGCCGCAACGACAGCGTGATGGAAGTACACAACGCACCCAGCGCCGGAGCCGCACGCAGAATTCCCAGTCCACTTGGTCCGGCATGCAAAATGTCCTGTGCAAAGATCGGCATCAGCGACACCGCGCCGCCCAGCAGCACCGCAAACATGTCCAGCGAAATCGAACCCAACAACAGCTTTGCGTTGCGGACATAGCGGGCGCCTTCCATCATCGTCTGGAACGACATGGCACGGCTCTCCGTCACTTCCTTACGCGGGCGCAACGTGCTCACCAGCACCACGAAGGTCAGCATGGTGCATATCGTCAGCGCATACACAATGGGCGCACCGGTCCATTTCGCCATCGCGCCGGAAAACTGAATCGTGAACAGCAACCCGCCCACGGCAGGTCCGCTGATATTCGCTATCTGAAAGATCGCCGAGCCCCATGTCATCGCGTTCACAAACGCGCCCTTGGGCACAAGCTGCGGCTGAATCGCTGCGGATGCAGGCCCGCTGAATGCGCGTCCCGCGCCAATGAAGAACAGCATCACGTAGATGTACAGCACATGCCGCACACCCACCAGCGACATATACAGCAACACCGCCGTACACACGGCCTGCATGGCATAGCAGAGAACGATGATCCGCTGGCGGTCGTACCGGTCCGCGGCGTGCCCCGCAGGCAGCACAAAGAAGATGCCAGGAAGAAACAACGCCAGGCCGGTGCAGCCCAGCAGAAATGCATTATGTGTCAGTTGATAGATCTGCCATGCAACGGCAACGGACTGCGCCTCTGCACCCAGAATGGCAAGCATGCGCGCCAATTGATAGCGACGAAAGTTGCGCGACGAAAACGCCGCGCCTTCCTTGCCTTCAGAATCGAGCGGCCGTTTGGCGTGATGCACTTCACTGGAATAAGCAGAATCGGGCATCCCTGGCTTCTATGGTGACATAGCAAGGACGTACCCATTGCATCTGCCGTTAGCAGAGTACAGAAACTTTAGTCGCCCAGGTAAGAATCGTACTGCGATTCCACTACGCCCGTGTTGCGTGCCAGTTGTAACTTCGCCGTATTGAACTGGTACAGCGCACTCACAAGCTGCGCCTGTGCATTTGCCAATGTAGCCTGCGCACGCACGACGGGCAGGTTGTCATCAATCCCCGAGCGATAACGCTGTCTCGTTTCGTCCAGCGCTTCGGTGGCCAGATCCACGTTGCTGGTGGCGTCCTTCACCAACTCGTCAGACGTATTCACATCCAGCATCGCCGAACGAATCTGCGCTTCGATGTATGCCTTCAGGCTATCCACTTCCTTACGCAGATGGATCAACCGCGCATCGGCCACTTCGCGGTCACCGCGAATACGCGCTTCCTCAAAGATGGGGAAGTTGACGCCGCCCTGCGCTGAGAACACACCGTGATACAAACCGCGCGTCTGACCCAGAACTCCATAGAAGCCGCCCAGCGTCACCGCCGGCAGGCGTTCGTACTTCACAGCCTTGCGCTGCAACTCCGCAGTTTTCATCTGCGCCTGCAACGAAAGCAGATCCTTACGGCGCTTCAACGCCACCTGGTTTGCGGTCTCCAGCGGCAGTGCTTCCAGCTCGTGGTACGGAACAGCATCGGTCAACTGCAACGGCTGATCCGCTGCCAGGCCCATCAACCGGTTCAACTGCACCTTGTCCTTTTCAAACTGAGCCGTATTGGCAATCAGCTCCTGCTGCCGCGTCTGACGTTCCACACGTGCGCGCAGCAGGTCCAGGTTCGTTCCCGTTCCGGCATCCTTGCGTGCCTGCGACTGACGTTCCAGCTCCAGGTCGCTGGCCACCTGCGACTTCGCATTCTCAATGGAAGCCATATCTGACAGCACCAGGATGTACTGCGAGGCCACCTTATTCACCACGTCGCCGCGGTCCAGATAAAGCTGCCACTTGGCCACATCGCCTACAGACTTCGAAGCCTTGTAGACCTCATACGCCGGTAGGTTGAACAACTGCTGCGACAGATTCAACTGCGCACCGGTCGTATCAAATTTCACGATCGTATTAAACGTTGTTCCCGGAGGTAGCAACGCAGCCACCGAAGAAGGCTTAAAGCCCATCGCCGCCAGGTTCACTTCCTGCGTATTCGTCTTACCCACCGCAGTCATGGTCGGAATCAGCGCGCTGAACGCCGTCTTCTGCAAGCCGCTGATCTGTCGCTGATTCTGCAAATCTACCGAAATCGTCAGGTTGTGTTCCAACGCCAAACGCACGGCATCGTCCAGCGAAAGAGCCAGCGGCTGTCCTGTGGAAACCGGGGTCGTTACGCCATGGCCCAGATCCTGCGGCTTGGCTGCGGACAAAGCTGCCTGCACCGGTTGCGACACAGCCTGCGGCGCCGGAGCCTCTGGCAGGTTCATGGCATCGGCAACTGGCGGCTGCTTCTGCGGCATGGGCGCAGTCTGGATGGCAGGTTCCTGTACGGGCGCAACCGGCTGGGTCTGCGCAGAGGCGACCATCGGTGCCGCCAGCACTACGGCGGCCCACATCGGCAATCTTTTTGTATAAATACTTTCGCTCAAGGCTTTCTGACTCAGGGCCCCGGAAGGGGCAGACATTTCATTCGATTCCCGGAACGGCCCGGCGGTTGCGGAAAGTTTATCGTGCGCCACCTTAGTCTTCAGCGACTTTCCGTGCGGCCATACGTCATAAAATGCAGAACATGGCGCATGTGTGGCCTGCGAGCCCGCGCCGGGAGACCCGAAACCCATGTCGATTCGCCGCACCGTGGCCGCTTCTCTGTTTGCCATCGGCCTTGCCGTTGTCCCCGCTGCCCACGCGCAGTTCGCCGGAACGCCCGACCCTTCCACCTTCCGCGACACTTCCATGCTGAAGCCGCCCGCCGGTCATAAGGTTGCGATTATCGAATTCTTTGACCTGGAATGCCCGGCCTGCCGTAACGCCAACCCCATCATCGAGCGTGCGGCTGCCCAGTATCACGTGCCGCTCGTCCGTTACGACTTCCCACTCCAGATGCACGTCTGGAGCAAGGATGCAGCCATCTTCGCCCGCTACCTGCAGGATCGTGTGAGCCCGGATCTGGCCAATAAATACCGCGACGACGTCTTCGTGCAGCAGCCCGCGCTGAACAGCAAGGACGACCTGCAGAACTTCACCCGCCGCTGGATGCAGCAGCACGGTCAGGCTATGCCCTTCTCAATGGACCCCAAGTTCGCAGCAGAAGTGCAAAAAGACTATGACCTGGGCCTGAAGCTGAACGTCACCCGCACCCCCACCATTGTGGTGGCGACCGCGACCAAGTGGCAGATCGTCTCCGGCAGCGAAAGCGGCTCGAATGATCCCAACCGTGTCTTCGCCATGGTGGAAGGCGCGCTCCGCCAGACACAGGGCACAACACCCGTCGCCGGGACCGCTGCCCACAAGAAGTAACCACTTCAAAAGCAACAAAAAGCCCACCCTCGCAGGTGGGCTTTTGTTGTTCTATGCGACGCACTATCGCGGGTTTTCGCCAGCCTTCACCGCTTGGCTATCCGCCTTGTCCTGCGCCTTGGCGGCATCCTTTGCCTCGCCGGTATTCAGAGCCTTCTCACGCTTGTGGTCAGCTTTTTCCTGAGCCTTGGCCGCCTTCTTCTGCTGCTTGGACGCATGCTGATCCATATTCGCCTGCGCCGCAGCATCCTGCCGTGCCTGCTCGTTCGATTGTTGGGCCGCCAGACTGCCTGCAAACGTCAGCGAGAGTGCCAGTACTGCTGTTGTCATCGTTATATGCTTCATTCGGTTTTACCTCCTGCGTGATTGAGAAAGAAAAGTCTGCCCTCGCATTAATGAGGCGCAACGTTTGATCCCGGCGCTCCCGGCTGAGAACTGGGAATGGTCGTGGATGGCGTGGTCGTCGTCGTAGACGAATTACTCTTCGTTCCCGTGCCACCGGTACGCGTCCGCGTCGAAGTACCGGATGTAGACGTGCCGGAAGTTGTTCCACTCGATTGCGGCGTGCCGGGAGTGGGAGCACCTTCCCGCGGGGTCATGGAAGGCGACGGCGACAACCCCGGCGTAGTGGAGGGAACCGTGGAAGGCGTGGACTGTGTCGGGCTCTGTGCTGCTCCTCCCGTCGCGGGTTGCTCGGGCAGCGTTCCGGGAGCGGTCGGTAACGCAGGCGAACCCGGCGTTGGACGGCTATTTCCGTTGGGTGGTGTCGCGGGTCCGACCGGCTGCGTGGGGGTTGCGGCTGTGGGCGGCGTCATGGTCGTCTGAGCCATGCCGGCCCCAGCCACCAGAAAACTCGAAGCTAACAACACAATACTTAGGCGCATGGCACTTCACCTCACCGCAGGCTAGGATGCCGCCTTACTACCAGGGGCATCCCGTCCCGCGCCTTTGCGTCATGCCTGAATGCGCCATTATTCATGGCACGAAAAAGGCGCGGCCGAAGCCGCGCCCTTTCAAACACGAGCAACTAGTAGCGGTAAGTCTCAGCCTTGTAAGGACCTTCGACCTTCACACCGATGTAGTCCGCCTGCCTCTGTGAGAGCGTCGTTAGCTTCACGCCAATCTTCTCCAGGTGCAAGCGCGCCACTTCCTCGTCCAACTGCTTCGGCAGAACATACACGCCCACCTTGTAGGTGTCCTTGTTCTTCCAAAGATCAAGCTGTGCCAGCGTCTGGTTGCTGAAGCTATTCGACATAACGAAGCTCGGATGGCCCGTAGCGCAACCCAGGTTCACCAGACGGCCTTCCGCAAGAATGAAGATCGCGTTGCCATTGGCAAACGTGTACTTGTGTACCTGCGGCTTGATCTCCAGCTTCTCAGCGCCAGAGTTGTTCAGGCGCTCCATCTGGATTTCGTTGTCGAAGTGGCCGATGTTGCAAACGATGGCCTGATCCTTCATCTGCTGCATGTGCTCCAGCGTGATGATGTCCAGGTTGCCGGTGCAGGTGACATAGATATCGCCGCGACCCAACGTGTCTTCCAGCGTCGTTACTTCAAAGCCTTCCATCGCAGCCTGCAGCGCATTGATGGGATCGATCTCCGTCACCACAACGCGAGCGCCCATGCCGCGCAGCGAATGCGCAGAGCCCTTGCCCACATCGCCATAACCGCAAACCACGGCAACCTTGCCCGCCATCATCACATCGGTAGCGCGCTTGATGCCATCAGCCAGCGACTCGCGGCAGCCATACAGGTTGTCGAACTTGCTCTTTGTAACGGAGTCATTCACGTTGATCGCCGGCACCAGCAGCGTACCCTTGCGCATCATCTCGTACAGGCGATGCACACCGGTAGTGGTCTCTTCCGAAACGCCGCGCCATTCCTTCGCCAGCTTGTGCCAGTGCTGCGGATCTTCTGCCAGCACCTTCAGCAACAGCTTCTGAATCACAGCTTCTTCTTCACTGATACCCGTCTTGGCATCCACAAAGCTACGGTCGCCATCTTCCAACTCAACGCCTTTGTGGATCAGCAGCGTCACATCGCCACCATCATCCACCACAAGCTGCGGTCCCAGACCGCCGGGGAACGTCAACGCCTGGTACGTGCACCACCAGTACTCTTCCAGCGTCTCGCCCTTCCATGCGAAGACCGGCGTGCCCGTCTCTGCAATGGCAGCAGCCGCATGATCCTGCGTGGAGAAGATGTTGCAGCTTGCCCAGCGAACGTCTGCTCCCAGATCCTTCAGCGTCTCAATCAGCACAGCCGTCTGGATGGTCATGTGCAGCGATCCGGTCACACGTACACCCTGCAGCGGCTTGCCTGCGGCATACTTCGCGCGGATGCTCATCAGTCCGGGCATCTCCTGCTCAGCAATGTCGATTTCCTTGCGGCCCCATGAGGCCAGCGAAAGGTCAGCGACCTTGTACGGGAGAACTTCTTCGGGTGCGATTACGGCAGTAGCCATGCGTCGTGAAACCTCGTGATTAAGAGAATGCTCACTGCCAAGGTTAACACTGCACGGCTTGCAAACTCCGCAAACAACAAACGCCGCGACCACTGCCGAAATGGCTGCGGTCGCGCGTTCATATTTGCTCTCTACTGCAAACCACGCCCGGTCAACTGCCGGATCAAATCGGCCTCATGCTGACGATACGGTGTGCCATCCGCATGAAACACGTCATGGAACCAAAGCACCGGCTGCGACAGCACATAGGGTTTCTGCCATGAATCCCAGGGATAGCGCGTCTGCGTCTTGCCATCCACAAGACCCCAGTTGATTGCGCCTACGTGATACTGCTTCGCGATCGGCAGGCTGTTATCAAACGTGCTGCCCGCACCGCGCGCCATGTACTCCGTGCAGATGATCGGTCGACCATACTGCTGCAGTTCCTTGATCTTCGCCTCAAACTCCTCAGGCCATCCGTAGTTGTGGAAGCTGATCACGTCAGATTCTTCAAGCTGAATCTTCGCGGTCGACTTCAACTTTCCCGGATTCCAGTCGTCATGCCACACGCCACTGGTCAACGGCTGCACCGGATGCACGCTACGCGCCCACGCAAACGCCTTGGGCAAGTAGTAATCAATGCGTGCTGTCTTGTTTGCAATCACACCGTACTGCGGCGTGTCGTTATCGGGCTCATTCCAGATGTCCCATGCCAGGATGCGGTCATCCTTCGCAAACGCACCAACGACGCCCTTCACATACGCTTCCAGCTTCGGCTCATACGCAGGATCAGTCAGCCCCTTGCGGCCAGGGCTCTGCACCCAACCCGAATTGTGCACACCGGGGATCGGCGGATGTTGCGGTCCCAGCTTCGGCTCCGGATCCCACACAGAATCAAACAGCACCAACATCGGCTTGATGTGATGCTTCGCGCAGATAGCCAGAAACTCATTCAACCGCTTCTTGAATCCTTCCGGATCCTGCGCCCACAACTGGTCATGCAGGAACACGCGCATGGTGTTCATGCCAATGCCTTCAGCCCATCCCAGCTCCTTGTCATTCAGCGCCGGATTCCACGTAGCGGCCTGAAACATTTCAAGCTGGTTAATGGCATCGGAAGGCACATAGTTTGCTCCAACCAGCCACGGCTGCTTGGCATACCAATCCTTTGCCTTCTCAGCAGACCAGCGCTCTTGAGCGCACAACGAAATCACCGAAACAAACACCGCAACAAGAACAACGAAAAACAAACGGCAAGCTTTCACAACATTCTCCAAGCAGAATTTCCTGGCCACCCCTTATACCGCACCGTGTTTTGACCCTGCTGGCAATATCAACCGTTCCGTTTCGGGTTCGGTAATAACCTTTTTCTTCTCCTGTTTCTTTGGTTTTTCTCGGCTTACATGTAGCATGACGGCGTAGCGTCAGCGTCGCAAACCTCTGCAGAGCACATATACGAGCAACGGAACGCATGCCATTCGGTCAGGAACTCAGAGAACAGCGAGAATCCCTCGGCATCTCGCTGGACGAAGTCTCGGTTTCCACGCGTGTCTCCCTGCGCCATCTTCAGGCGCTTGAGGGAGACCGATATACTGACCTGCCCGGTGGCGTCTTCAATCGCGGCATCGTCCGTTCCTATGCAAATTTTTGCGGACTCGACGTCGACGAAACGGTACGTCGCTTTCAGGACGCCATGCGTTCCAAAGGCCTCGATACAGAAGGACGGGAAGACGACTGGCGTGAACTCGCCGAAGCCGTACATCGCAGCCGCGTCACCGATGCCCCGGCCCGTCGCCTGCGCTGGCTTGGTGTAGCAGCCATGCTGCTCATCGTCCTTGCCCTTGCAGCCGGAGTTCTGTGGGTTCTGGTGCATCGCGGCATCGTGCATCTGCCGGAAAAGAAATGGGTTCCATCCGTTTACAGGTCGCACTAACACCGATTCCTTTCTAAATCAGCCTTTTCTGCATCCATGACGCGTTAAAATGGATCGAATATCTATTACTCGCTGCAAGCGCCTCAAGGAGCAGTTTTTGTCCACTCGCGATCGTTTCCTCTTTACCTCTGAGTCCGTCACCGAAGGCCATCCCGACAAGATTGCCGACCAGATCTCCGACGCCATCCTCGATGCCTGCCTGGCTCAGGATCCGTATAGCCGTGTTGCCTGCGAGACCCTCACCTGCACCGGCCTCGTCGTTGTTGCTGGCGAAATCACCACCAAGGCCTACGTTGACTTCCAGAAGCTGGTACGCGAGACGGTTGCAGGCATTGGCTACACCCACTCTGAGTACGGTTTCGATAGCAACACCTGCGCCGTCATCTCCTCCATCAACTCGCAGTCGCCGGACATCGCCATGGGCGTGGACACGGGTGGCGCGGGCGATCAGGGCATGATGTTCGGCTATGCCACCAACGAGACCCCGGAGCTGATGCCCACTCCCATCTCGCTGGCGCACAAGCTGGCCGCACGCCTCACCGAAGTGCGCAAGAACGGCAAGCTCGGCTACCTCCGTCCCGACGGCAAGAGCCAGGTCACCGTGGAGTACGACGCGAACCACAAGCCCGTCCGCATCGACGCAGTCGTCATCTCCTCGCAGCATGACGAAGCTGTCACCACGGAGCAGCTCCGCGCCGACGTTCTGGAGCATGTGATCCAGGCTGTTCTCCCTGCTGAGCTTCTCGATGCAGACACCAAGTACCACATCAACCCGACCGGCCGTTTCGTTGTCGGTGGCCCAATGGGCGACTCCGGCCTCACCGGCCGCAAGATCATCGTGGACACCTACGGCGGCATGGGCCGTCACGGCGGCGGTGCATTCTCCGGTAAGGACAGCACCAAGGTTGACCGTTCGGCTGCATACATGGCGCGCTACATCGCCAAGAACATCGTTGCCGCCGGCCTCGCAGACCGCGCTGAAGTTCAGCTTGCCTACGCCATCGGCGTAGCTGAGCCCGTCAGCGTCCTGGTGGACACCTTCGGCACGGGCAAGATCTCTGAAGGCGAAATCACCAAGCTCGTCCGCGAGAACTTCTCACTGACGCCGAAGGCCATCATCGAAACCCTCGACCTGCGCAAGCCCAAGTTCCAGGCCACCGCAGCTTACGGCCACTTCGGCCGCACGGGCGAAGGCTTCACCTGGGAGAAGACCGACAAGGCTGCAGCTCTTAAAGCCGGTGCCGAGCAGCTCGCAGGAGCCGCCCGCTAAATCGCTGTCACCCAATCAGGGCGGCAGCAAAGCCGCCCATCAAGCCAAGTAAGGGCGGCCCACAGGCCGCCCTTCTTCTTTCCACTTGAACTTGAACGACTGTCATTCTGACGCTGAGCCTGTCGAAGGGGAAGAATCCCAACGCACTCGTATCAGCCGATACGCTTCAAAGTTTCTCGCAACTACGTCAGCCAGCGAAGCTCATACGAACGAAGTTCGTCATCCTGAGCGAAACGAAGTGAAGCCGAAGGACCTGCATTCTTTTCGCACCACTGCAATGCTGAAGGAGACCACAGAGATGTCCACCATCCGCCAAGCCACCGTCGAAGACACGAAGCTCATCACCGAACATCGCCACGCCATGTTCACGGCAAATGAGTTCGCAACAGAAGAGCAATTGAACGCGATGGATATCAACTTCGAACCGTGGGTGCGTGAGCGTCTGGCTGATGGACGCTATGTGGGCTTGCTACTGGAAGAAGACGGCAAGGTGATGGCTAGCGGAGGCGTCTTCTTCGCCGACTTCCCACCGCACTATCTGCACACCGAACCTGGCCGCCCCTACCTGACGAACTTCTACACAGCAGACGAAGCCCGTGGCAGAGGCTACGCGAAACTCATCCTGCAAGCGGCCACCGATCTATGCCGTGAACGCGGCTACAAGGTCATCACGCTGCACGCATCGAAGTTCGGCAAACCCATTTATGAGAAAGCCAACTTCACGCAGACAAACGAAATGATGCTGAAGCTTTAATTGCGTTGCATGATTGCAATGCCCGGATCGCTTGAGATCAGCAAGCTTACTCACGATCCAGTCCGTATTGAATTGCGGCTTTCAGAACATCCGTTTTGATGGCCGTGAGTGTTTTGAACTTGATGCAATACCCGGTAATGCTTGCTTTGCCGAGTTGCTCACCAAATGTCCGGGCCAAATAGTTCTTGTCGCTTATACCCATAATGTAGACGGAGATGCCTGTTGTATTCGCACTGATTCCCACTTGATAGAACTCTTTGGTTTTTCCATTCGCATAGGGAATCATTTGCGATCCATAACCAATATTGGGGTTGGAGACGACTTTTCCGTGCTCGTCCTTTCCATCCAGAAACCACAATTTGCAGTCGGGGCTCAACCCCAGAATCATGAAATGCAGTTGTTGCATATCGCCACGTTTGGGTTCCTGCTGCGCGGCGATATACTCCTGAATTTGTTCCTGTATGTTCATGCAGTCCCCCTGACTTAGGAACATAACCTCTACCTGTCGTGGCGCGGCGCTTGTCCGGAACTCCTGCAGCCGAACTGCTGACATATCCTGCTCGTCACGAGCAGGATATGTCTCACCACGAACTCTTACAGATTAAGAAGCACCGTCGCGTTGTCGACAACGTTTGCCCACTTCGCATCTTCTTTGCCGTAAGCATCGTGCCAACGCCACCACTTATACGGTTCCGTCTGCGGATAGCCTTCGGGAGAATCTTCCCAAATCTCCTGCCGTCCCAGTGGTGTCAGATCAAGATAGCTCCACACGCTGCCCATCGCTTCATCACCACGATTATTGGTCCAGTATGTGCGGAAGATCTTGTCGTCTTCATCTCGAAAGAACACGTTATGTCCGTGCCACTCGTCCACGCCGAAGTCTTTATCGAAATCATCCGTGATGGTGTACCAGGGAATCGCATTCCAGCCCATGCGCTGCTTCAGCGTAGCAATGTTCTCCTGCGATCCACGCGACGCATAAACCAGCGTAGTGTCGCGTGCATGCAGATGTAACAGGTTCGAAACCTGATCTGCGCCCATCGAACAACCGACGCACGCATGCTCCGGCCAACCATAGACGTTCGAATCGTAGAAGGCGCGATACAGCACAAGCTGCCGCCGTCCATCGAAGAGATCCAACAGCGAAGCCTTACCCCGCGGCCCCTCAAAGACATACTCCTTCTCCACGGCAAACCAGGGCATCCGCCGTCGTGCTGCTGCCAAAGCATCGCGCGAACGAGTGTGTTCTTTCTCTTTCACCAGCATCTCTTGCCATGCGTTCTGCCACTCCTCGGCAGAAACCACGGACGGCTTCTTCATACGCGCAATCTGCTCATTCGTTGTCACTGTTCACCTCCTGTTTGTGCATCGTTGAGTTCCAAACCTTTACGGCAAGCGCGGAAACTCCACCCGCAGATACAGCACCCGCCGCAATCCATACCGCAGTCGAAATGCAAAAGGGACACATAGCTACTTCCTCGCTCGCTCCGCAACCGCCGAAACAATCCGTACGATCAACTGGCTCCAACCGGCATCCACACCGCGTTCCTGATCGCCAACCCAACCCATCGCACGATGGCGAAAGCGCATCACGGTTTCGCCGTCCTCTTCGGTAAGCCGATACTGCAAATTCGAAACTGCGGGATTCGACATAAACAGAGGCCCTGAGATTTCAAGCAATGCAGGCGCCTTGATGGCCTGCACATGACCCCAGAAGTGACCGGAATCATTGCCCAGATCGCGATACCAGCGTCCTCCGGGCCACGCCTCCAACACCATCGGCATCGGCTTTTCCGGAGTGGAATTAAGTGGTCCCATCTGCTCCAGGATGGTTTCGAAGACGATCTCAATGGGTGCCGCGATCCGCTCTTCCTTAACGATTTCGAAGGCATGCAGAACGCCTTCCATAACTGTGGCTGCCATTGCTCCCCCTTTGGGTTTACTGCTTGTCTTTGTCGAGACGAATCAATCTCTCCAGCGCCTTTTGTTCGGCACGCTGTTTGATCTGGTCCACCTGGTGCGTCCAGTAACGCTCGAATCCTCGCACCCAGTCATGCACCGGCTTAAGAGCCAACGCCTCGAGACGATACATGCGGTGTTGTCCGCGTTTGACCACCGTTACCACCCCGGCCTTGCGCAGGGCGTTCAGATGCTTGGAGACAGCAGGTTGCGCCATCTTCATGCGAAGCACGATCTCATTGACGGCATACTCCTGGCCATCCGCGAGAACCGCGACAACTTCCCGCCGCCGCGGCTCGGCAATAGCGCTGAAGACATCCGCAGAATGTGATCTTCGTGTCATGGCGAGAATATATTCCGATATAGGAATATATTGCAACTAACTTTTCCAAATTATTTTGGGCAGCTTTTCTCTGAGAATCGGTCAGGAAGTGAAGTGCGCTATCTCGCTAGAAAGAAACGACGATCCGCCTCGGCGTGGAGCTCGCAGGAAATTCCAGCAGGACCGTGCCGTCCTCTTCCTTCGCAATCGAAATCGACTTCCCATCCACGGTCGCGCCTTTTGCTGCACGCGGAAGCTTCACTCGAACCGCCGTCAGATCCTGCTCATCACGGGCCTCAATGTTGGTCACTGCAAACTGCAACGAGTTCGAGGTCGATCGCTCATCCACAACCTTTGCGCTCGCAGCAAGAATGCGCGCGTTGTCGGCTCGAAAGAACGCTGTGTCCAACAACAATCGCCGCTCCTCTTCGCCCACCAGCGGATCATGCACCAGTCGCAAATGCGGATCGAACAGATCAACATACTGCCCGCGAATCACTGTGGCAGAAGGCGTCGTATGCGGAAGCGTCGCCGCCTTTTCTGCAACCACATTGCTGGTGTTGTTCTTATCCAACGAAGCCACAGCACTCCCTGCAACGCGCGTAATCGCACGCTCCGGTGTGCCTTCTGGCTTATCAAAACCAGAGGCAATCACAAACGGCCCACGACGCAACACCAGCGCCGACGACTCACGCCACGGCAGATGAATCTGCGCCGCAGCATCTTTAGCCACAGCCAACACAGTAGCCGGCCCGTTCACATCCTGCGCAATTGCAGACGGAGACACCTTGCGGAAAATCACCACGCCCTTTCCCACGCGATGCGTGCCTTCCTTCGCCGCATCCAGCCCAAGCGTGCGGAACAACAGATCACGCGGAATCACCTGCGTCTTGCCGTTGTCATTCCACCAATCCTGCGCGTGGTTGTAGGGATCACCATCGTTATCCATCACTACCAACGCACCGCCAGCCTTTACCCACGCGGCAATCGCACCATGAAACTTGGGCGACGGCGGTTTCTGTCCCTCATAGGTGAGAAACAGAACCTTGTACTGCTTGAGAAAATCCGCCGCATCCTTGCCGCGATACGTGCTTTCAATCTGCACCGGCTCCACTGGCACACCATGCATGATGAGCGGCAACGCCATGCCGTAAAAATTGCCCAGGTCTGCATCGGAAGGCAGAGGCTTCGCGCGTTGAAACATCAACGTGTCTGAAACCAACACGCCAACATTCTGCGTGCCACTCACCTGCCACTTCGCAGCCTGTCCCCGTATCTGCCCCAGCGCATGAAACACCGTCTGCAACTCCGTCTCATACTCGGAAGGGATAAACGTGCGCTGTGGCTTCGGGTTCGCCTCCGTAGGTTCCGTGGAAGGGCGCAACGCCTTCGGCCCGAAGATGCGATCCGGCCAGGGCAGAATCTCGTAGCTGCTCACTTCCGGTTGCAGCAACGAAGCCACCAGCGTCGACTCCCAGTTGCGCTTGTAGTCCGTCCACGAATGGTTGGGATTGTCTTCAATGGGATCGTTCAGGTACCAGATGCGCTTACCGCTGGAACGCGCAATGTTCTGCAACGCTCCGTACTCCAGGAACGCCGTTTCAAACGTGCGCTCTGCCTTCACACCCTGATAAACATTGACCGCACGACTCGTGCCCGTCCATACCTGCGCAATGTATCCATCGGCGCCCACATCCAGCAGCGACGATTCCGGCGAAACAATCTGCCACTGCGCATAGTTGATCAGTGAATGCGTCGCCACATAGCAAGGAACAACCTTGCCATGCTCCTTACCCCACACGCGCACCGCAGCAAACACCTGCGCCAGCGCACGCTGGTACAGGAAATACTTCAGCTTGCTCGCACGGTACTGCGCATCCGGCGAAGAGTCCGGCGCAATCCATGGCTCGTGATAATAAGCAGCCCACTCGCGCTTGAATGATTCCGACCAACCCGCACGCGCCCAGAACTCAGGTTCTTCAAGATAGATCGCTTCCGCACCGGCATCCAAAGCACGCAGCACACCGCGGCTCAGATACTTGCCATAGCTCTCCGAAGGAGCAACATACGGCACCTCTTTACCGCCATGCAGAATCAGCTTTCCGCTTGACTCCTGCTGCGTCTCATCCCAGTGCTGCTTGCCATCAAACTCACCGCGAAGATAGTCGCCATACGTACCCCACGCCACGCCGGTCATCACCGTCACGCGATAGCCATGGTCCTTCCACGACTTAATGCGATCCGGCATGCTCTCGCTGATGCCATAGACCATCACCGAGCCCGCCTCCACGTTCACACGCGGCGACCAGCCATTCTGCGTTTGAAAGATCAACCGATCATTCGCCTGCGGAACGGTTTGACTAAACGCAGTCGAGGCGACAAGAAAAGCAGCAAGAGCAAGTGTCTTCATGGGGTCGTGGCAATGGTATCGCGACCCAACGCGTCACCACGCAAATCACGCGATGGCGATTCGCGCCACAAATGTTTCCACAATATGACGAGCGCTTACCGGCGTGCCTTCAGATAAAACTCCGCCAACTCCAAATCGCCCGGCTGCGTGATCTTCAGGTTCGTCGACGAGCCCTGCACCACGGCAACGGTGACACCCGCGCGTTCCAACAGACTCGCCTCATCCGTCCCGGAGAAGCTATCCGCCTCAGCTTCATCAAACGCACGCAACATATCCGCAAAGCGAGCACCCTGCGGCGTCTGTGCCTGCACCACACGTTCACGCGGCACAGTACCGGTGATGATCGCGCCATCGGCAGTGCGTTCCACCAGCTTGATGGTGTCAATCGCACCCACGCCTACAATCGCCGCGCCATGCTTGGCAATCGCTTCAATGGTGCGTTCAATCGTGGCTGGCTCAATCAGCGGACGCACCGCGTCATGCACCAGAACAATATCGTCATCGCCCGCTTTCAGCGAACGCAGCGCCGCAGCAACGGACTCCTGCCGCGTCTCGCCGCCAGTCACCACGCGAACCTTCTCGCCCAGCCCATACTGCGCAAGCTGCGCGCGAACATGATCGATCTCCGTCGACCGCACAGCCAGCGTCACTGTGGACACATTCGCCTTGTCCGCAAACGCGCGAACACTGTGGATCAGGATCGGCACACCGCCAAGTGAGAGAAACTGCTTTGCACTAACACCGGGCACAGCCATGCGCGTGCCCAAACCCGCTGCCGGAAGAATCGCGTGAACAACCATAGGGAGTGAAGTATATCGGGTTGCGCCGCATCGCGCATCGGCGCGTACTCCCGAAGGCAATGCCATTTATGCTGGAAAGCGACAAGTTTCCCGCTGCGTGACCACACCGCGGCACAAAGAAAGCAGGCAGCACGATGGGCATGAGGATTGGTTACGGCTTTGATTCGCACGCATTCAAGCCGGGCGTACCGCTGGTGATTGGCGGCTTGAAAATCGACCATCCCGAAGGCCTCGCCGGCCACTCAGACGGCGATCTGCTGCTCCACGCCATCACCGACGCCCTACTTGGAGCCGTCTCCGCCGGTGACATCGGCACCTTTTTCCCGCCCAGCGACATGCGCTGGAAGAACGCCGACTCCACCCTCTTTCTGGAAACTGCGCTGGAAGAGATCGCCACCGCCGGTTACCGCATCGTCAACCTCGACTGCGTGCTCATCATGATGCGCCCCAAGATCGTGCCCATCGCAGGCGAAATGCGTGCGCGCGTCGCCGAACTGCTGCACGTCTCCGAACGCGACGTCAGCATCAAGGCCAAAACCCCCGAGGCCTGCCGCAGGAAGGCACCGCCGTAGCCCACGTGACGGTCCTGCTGGAATCCATCGCCGGACTCGACGAGCCCAAGAAGCTGGTCGCCGAAATCGACGACCCAACGGAAGTCGACGTCGTCGTCCGTACCCTCATGGGTGAAGAAGAACCACACAACATGGCGCGCCTGGGCCGCAAACCCACCTTCGACACCGACGACCTCACTTAAATTGAATAAACGATAAAAAGCCCCGCACTTCGCGGGGCTTTTTCATTTCTAGAATGGGGCGACCTTACATCCGCCCACGCATTGCCGTTGAAGGCGGCACAATGCCCTTCAGTCGCATGTACACCACCATGGTGCCGTACATTTCATTGTCGTGAGCTACGTTCTTGTAGATCTTGCCCAGTTGCGAAGCACGCATGTAACCCGCGCCGCTCACCTCGGTAGCATTGGCCTCGGTCACCTTTTCATAGGCGGCGTCGCACAACTCAAACGATGCCTTCAGTGCATTGATCACATCTTCCTTGGTTGTAGCTGTAACAGGAGCGGGGCGAGGCGAACCGGGAGCCGCGCACATACCCATCTGCGCCTGCGCAACGTGTGTAAACAGTTCCGCATAGGTCCGGACTTCAGGCACTGGTTTAAAGCTGAAGTTCTCCGCAGGCATCTTCTCTGCGGATGCCAGAATGATCGTCTTAATCTGCTTGTATTGGGCCACGGCCTCGCTGATCATGCCGCTCACGGAGCCCTTTTCCGGCGCCGGCGGTGTCGCCATACCACCCTGCTGTGCCCACATTGAACCGCTACACGCCACCAACGCCAACACTGCCGCCATCCGCTTCATCACGTCGCTCCCACGCACAATTAATCCGCGTTGCTGCCATCCTAGTGCCCCACTGCAAGATCGGCGAGCAGCGTCGCAAAATATTTGCAAAACGCCATGCGGCAAATCGCCATACCCGGGTGTACGCTTTCAGCCAACACCCGGAGGCCCACCGCGCATGGAGCATACGCCGCCCGATCCAGCCCAGATTCACGCCATGATGATGGCGATGATCCCCTTCATCTTCTTTGGCATGCTCGTTGTCTGGGCAATCGTCATCGTGCCTTTCTGGCAGATCTTCAAGAAAGCGGGCATGACGCCTGCTCTTTCGTTGCTGATGATTCTCCCTTTGGTGAATCTCATCATGCTGTATGTGCTGGCCTTCTCGCGCTGGAACGTGATTCCGGCGGGCCCGGAATATCCGCCGTATCCGCCACCGTACCCGCCCCAGCCCGGCTATGTTCCGCCCGCGGCATACACCCCGCCGCCAGCCTACCCACCCCAGCAGCCACCCTATGTGCCGCCACCAACCGACACCAACCCAACAGCATGACCAAGTTGTTCCCGCCGAAACGGTAGAATCAACGATGGCATGACATCCGAATTCATCAATAAAGCGACGGCGCCAGTCCGCGTCCGTATCGCACCTTCGCCAACCGGCGACCCGCACGTCGGCACGGCTTACATCGGCCTGCTCAACTACCTCTTCGCCCAGCAGCGCGGCGGCAAATTCATCCTCCGCATTGAGGACACCGACCGCACCCGTTTCGTCTCCACCAGCGAGCAGATGATCTTCGACGCCCTGCGTTGGGTCGGCCTCCAGTGGGACGAGGGTCCGGACGTCGGCGGCCCCGTTGGCCCCTATCGCCAGAGCGAACGCACGGAAATCTACCGCGAATACTGCCAGAAGCTCATTGACAGCGGCCACGCCTACCGCGCCTTTGAAACGCCGGAAGAACTGGAAGAAGAGCGCAAGGCCCAGATGGCCGCCAAGACCGCGCCCAAGTACAACGGCCCCAGCCGCTACTACACCGCAGAGCAGGCCGAAGCTGCCATCGCAGCAGGCAAGCCCTACACGGTGCGCCTCCGCGTGCCAAACGGCGAAAAGGGCCCCGGCGTCTCGTCGACCACCTTCCGCGACGAACTGCGCGGCGACATCACCTTCGACCACCACAACGTGGACGACCAGGTACTGCTCAAGTCTGACGGCTATCCCACCTACCACCTCGCCAACGTCGTCGATGACCACCTGATGGGCATCACCGACGTTATCCGCGCCGAGGAGTGGATCAGCTCCACGCCCAAGCACGTGCTGCTCTATCAGGCCTTCGGCTGGGAACTGCCGCGTTTCTGGCACATGCCGCTCCTTCGCAACATCGACAAGAGCAAGATCAGCAAGCGCAAGAACCCCGTCTCGCTCATCTACTACCGACAGGCCGGCTTCCTGCCGCAGGCGCTCCTCAACTATCTCGGCCTCATGGGCGGCGGCATGGCCCAGCCCACCGAGCAGGAAATCGTCAGCAAGGGCCTCGACATGAAGCTCTCTGACATCTTCTCCATCGAAGACATGAAGGAGAAGTTCGACTTCCAGCGCATCTCGCTCGGCGGCCCGGTCTTCGATCTGGTCAAGCTCAAGTGGATGAACGGCGAATACCTTCGCAAGCTATCGCCAGACGAGTTCTTCACCGCACTGCGCCAGACCATCCTCAGCGACGACTACATCAAGGCAATCGCGCCGCTCGTGCAGACGCGCATTGAAACGCTCGGCCAGTTCGGCGACATGACCGGCTTCTTCTTCGCCGACAACATCATGCCCGCACCGGAACTCTTCGTTCCCAAGAAGCGCACGCTGGAAGAAACGCTAGCCTTTGCTACGGATCTGCTCGCCGCTCTGGAAACCAGCGACTGGAACACCGAAGCCATTGACGCAGCCGTCCGCGCAACTCTTACCGCAAAGGAATGGAGCGTCAAAGAAGGCTTCATGCTGCTCCGCGCCATCCTCACGGGCAGCACGGCGTCGCCGCCGCTGCTGGAATCACTGGTCGTCTTCGGCAAAGCGCGTTCGCTCGATCGCTTCCGCCGCTTCATGGAAGCACAGAAGAAGGCCGCTGCACTGGCCAACCGCGGAAAGTAAATGCTGCATGTTGCTGTTCGTAGTACCGCGGCGAACAGCAACATGCCTGCACCACGAATCACAAACGAAAGTAGCTGATCTTTCGGAAGCACAGGGCTTCAGTCCTGTCGTCGAAGCGCTACAAAGAGGGGCGGCTTTAGCCGCTGAGGGAATGCGAATGCTAACCAGCGAAGCTCATACGACCAAAGGTCGTCATCCTGAGCGAAACGCAGCGCAGCGAAGTGCAGTCGAAGGACCTGCATTCCTCTCCCCCCGCTACCACTCTTCAGCAAAACCACAGCAATACCTCTTGCTGCTTTTCCTGCTGCTATCGCTCACCGGCTGCGGCTACCACGTAGCAGGTTCGGCCACGCACGTACCCGCCAACGTCCGCACGCTGGCCGTGCCCGTCTTCAAAACCAACGTGCTGCAATACCGCACGGAAATTGCCCTGACTGACGCAACCATCCGCGAACTCAACACCCGCACGCGTTATCACATCACGTCATCCGACGATCCGGAATCCGCCGACGCCACGCTCACAGGCACCATCCTCACGGAAACCATCGCACCGCTCACCTACGATCCCAGCACCGGTTCCACGTCCAGTTACCTCATCCAGGTCACGGCAAAGATCGTGCTCACCGCGAGCGACGGCCACGTCCTCTACCAGAACGACAAGCTCAGCTTCCGCGAGCAATATCAGTCCACACAGGACCTCAGCGCCTTCATTCAGGAGGACAGCGCCGCCGTCCGTCGCCTCTCACGCGACATGGCCAGTGAGATCGTCGCTGACATCCTGAACAGCTTCTGAGTTTTATCCACGTATTCCACAGCGTCGCGTCGTTGATTCCTGCACAGGATTCGCAGCACAAACAGCCTTAATCTCGTCGAAAATAGATACCAGTGCCGCCGTTACGTTCATTTGCATCCACAGATCGCTTCCTCGCCCAACTCGGCACCGCTGAGATGCGACCGGGCTACGTCCTTCTGGGCGATGAGACCTTCCTCTACGAACGCGCGCGTCAGGGCGTCCTCGAAAAGCTCGTCCCGCAGGACCTTCGCGACTTCTGCCTGCACGACCTCGAACTCGGCACCGAAACCACCATCTTTGAAGCGCTCGACCTCGCACAGACGCCATCGCTCATGGCACCCTTCCAGGTCATCTTCGTGCGCGGCCTGAAGACGCTATATGGTCGCGGCGCAAAGAAGGAAGAGTTCGCAGCACTCGATCGCTACTTCCAGTCGCCAAACCCGCAGGCACTCATCCTCTTCGTAGCCGATCACCTCACGCTGCCCACGGACCTTCGCCGCATGGAACGCGAAGATAAAGATCGCTACGACCGCATCAAGGAAACTCTCGGCGATCACTGCGGCATCGTGGAACTGCAAAAGGTAGAAGAGGGCGACGCTGCACGCTGGGTCATCGGCACCGCGGAAGAACGCAGCGTCAAGTGCGACCCCGAAGCCGCACGCGAACTCGTCGACGCGCTCGCCGTGGACATGATGATCATCCGCAGCGAGCTGGAAAAGCTGCTGCTCTACGTCAGCGCGCCCGTCCGCGAAAACAACCTCGATGCAACACACTTCGGCCACATCACACTCGGCGACGTCGAAACGATGGTGCTCGCAGCTAAGCAGCGTTCACTCTACGAACTGACTGACGCGCTTTCGCAACGCGACCGCCCACGCGCACTCTCGCTGCTGCACGGCCTGCTGCACGCCAGCGACGGTGGCGAAGACTCCGCCATCGGCCATCTCTACATGCTGGCGCGCACCTATCGCCAGATGCTCATCATCCACGAGAAGAACGTGCGCGACTCGCGCGCCATCTGGCAGGTGCTGTGGCAGGGCTTCCGCATGCCGCCCTTCGCTGCGGATGTGCTTATCCAGCAGGCCCGCCGTTACAAGTCGCGCCGCGAAATCTCCCGCGCCATGCGTCTTATCGCCCGCGCCGACATCGAATTACGTAGCGGGCCTGTCGACAAGACACTCGTGCTCGAGCGTCTCATCCTCGACCTCGCCACCGAACCGCGCAACGGCGTCTTCGCTGAATCCGCGCAGTTCGCATTGGAGATGTAAACGTTGTACGAAAAGCCGATTCAACTTGCAGAAGGCTCCTTCGACGCCATTCTCTTTGATTGCGACGGCACACTCGTGGAGTCTGCGCCTGCATGGCATCTCGCCATCACCAACGCGCTGCACCCGCACTCCGCAGCCATGCCACGCGAATGGTACTTCGAGCGCCTCGGCCTCTCCCCCGCCGATCTCATGGACGACTACGAAACAGCCATCGGCGCACTCAACATCACACGTGAAGAGTTCTTCCATCGCTGCACCACCGGCTACCGCGAAGCCGCACACGCACTGGAAGAAGTCACTATCGTCGCGGACGTGGCACGCGCATGGCAGGGCAAAGTCCCCATGGCCGTCGTCACCAACGCGCAACGTGTCGCCGTCAATGGCGCACTCACCGCCACCGATCTCATCGGATACTTCAACACCATTGTCAGCATTGAAGACGTAGAACGCGGCAAGCCCGAACCGGACATCTACCTCAAAGCCGCCGAGCGCCTCAACATCGCCGTCGCCCGCTGCCTGGTCCTTGAAGACTCGAACGAAGGCCTCACCGCCGCCCGCCGCGCAGGCATGCAACACATCGACATCCGCAACCACTGGACCCCACGCTGGAAGCGCAAGTAGCTTCTCAATCGCATCAGCATAAGTGGTCATTCTGAGCGAAGCGAAGAATCCCAGCGGACTCGAACGCGCCACAACCGCGCGCCCCTTCCAGCCACAAATCCAAAACCAGCTTCGCGAAAGCGAAGCTCACACGCACAAAGTGCGTCATCCTGAGCGAAGCCGAAGGACCTGCATTCTTCTCGCACCACTACAATTTCGCGGGAAGCCAAGCAAGCCTCAACAACTCATCTTCACTCGCCGCACAGGCGTATCCAACCCTTTCACCGCAACCCCATCCCCAACCCACGGCTGACAATCCGGGCACCAATAAGTAGACCGAGCACCAGTCCCCTGCTTGCGATACTCAATCACCCCGCCGCAGCGACGACACTCCAACCCACGCCGTCCATACACCCAAAGCCGATCTTCCCTGCGAGTACTGTGCGTTGTGCGACGCTTCCCGGTATAGGTAACAATCCCCTCACCCGAACCATCCGCCACGTTCGCCTTCATGTACCGCTGCGCAACATCAGCCATCTGCCGCATCTCGTCATCGCTGATCGTCTTCATCGCACGAAATGGATGCACCCTCGCAGCAAAGCAAACCTCACTCTTATAAACATTGCCCAGCCCGGCAATCACGCGTTGATTCAACAACACATTCGCGATCTCATCCTCAGGATGCGAAGCCGCACGCGCCTTCAACGCGGCATAACCAATATCCGCGTTATACCCCTCTGACAAAACATCCGGCCCAAGCTTCGGCACACTCGACTTACGCGCAAGCGAAGCAGCGGTATGAAACTCCGCTACCGGCACATTAAAAGCAACCGCCTGCCACCCATCCACCTCAAGCAACACACGCATCGCCTTCTTAGGCATCCACCACTTCTCACCCGTGCGATAGATATGCCACGAACCACTCATCAACATGTGCGTCACAAGAATCAGATCGCCAGAGAGATAAATCAGCAGCCACTTCCCCCGCGCCTCCACCTTCTCAATCAAACGCCCAACCAAGGGCCGGTCATCATGCACCGCAGCCAACTGCGCATATCCCGTATCGAACTTCGTGACATGCTTCCCCACCAGCACCTTCGCAAGCGCCCGCGCAGAACGATAGATGGTATCCCCTTCAGGCATTATGGTTGTACCCTTACTCAAATCAACTTAGAGACTTAGATGCGAATTTATTCGGCTAGCGATTGCCAGCACTGGCTACAAGAACGGAATCGAACGTTGCCTGATGCAACAAACGGAACTCCATCTATTCGATTCGCCACGCAGGACCACCGTGCATTTGCCATGGCGAGCTGGATTGCAAGTCATCTCACATCCAATGAACCGGTCCTGCTATGGATTACGGAATGGGGTATTTGGCCTTCAAGCGAAAATTGGCATGCTTACTATGCCTTAAGACAACTTTCGAGTGACAAGCGTTTACTGCATGAAGCACCTGGCCACCTATTCCTCAATTTCGAAATGAATGAGTTCGCCAGCATCCTGCAGCTAGCCTTATTGAATGGTTGGGGCGGCTACATCTTGTCACATTCAAACGCTGTAAATGCGTTTTTTAGCCATGATGAGTACATCGAATTCTTTGCGGAAAGCGAAAGGCACTTAGTTGACATCAAGGCTAATTTCAAAGATCAGCCTTAATTACTACTGACACCAGAAGACAACGACAGAGGTGGCAAATTGCGCCGTAAATTAAATCCCATCGGGGCCGCCTGAAACCCCGCATCCAGCAACACACGCGCCATGGGATGCTCCGCAACATTCACACCATTGATCGTCTGCACAAACATCCCGGCAGCGGCGCGTTCCGATTCATGCGTCTGCGCCATCACCACAAAATAACGAGCCAGCGCACGCATCACCTGCCCACGTTGCGGCTCTTCCTCCGGCAGAAACACCTGGATATTCGCATTGCCACGACGCAAATAAGCCACCAGCGCACCATCCGCTAAAACCACACGCGCGCCCACACTTCGCTGCAACGAAACACCCTCACCCGCCGCAGGCCAACGCAACAAAGCACCATAAGGATTCGCAGGATCGGTCGCAGCCAATACCACCATCTCCGGATCACTATCCAGCCGCTTATTCCGCAACGACCGCAACAGATCCAAAGCTGCAGGCAAAGCAAACTGCGTAGCCCCAAGCTCTGCCGCAAAGTATCCGCGACGCACCTTGCCACTCTCTTCCAGCGCCTTCAACACGTCATACACCGCAGAGAAACCACCCGGCAGATTCTCTGCATGCGCCGTCTCGCGGAACACCACACCATACCGCTGCAACAACTGTTGAGCTTCTGCATGCGACCACTCCGTCGCATTGCGATTCACCGCACCAAAGGCTGGATGCAGCACCCACCGCCCCTGTGCTGTTGGCGGCGTTGTTCTACGTGAACGAAACGCTGCCTGCTGATTATGCACACGACGCGCAGGCTTCCGCGCACTCGACGATTCACGATTCGTATAAGCCCGCAGCGCCTGCAGCGAATCATTCGTAATCGCGCCGCGCCACACCAGATTCCAAAGCGCCTCAATCGTCTCATTTTGAAATCCGCCACCCGTGCCATCATGCACATTCTGAAAGAACGAAGCACCATGCGCACGCAGATACTCAATGATTCTCTCTTCGCGCTCCCACGTATGACTTCCGCCTTCAATCACAGCAGCAGCTTGCTGCGTATTCACAGCAGGCCACAGCAGCGGCAACTTCTCCGCAAGATACAAACCCACACGCCCATCGCGTTCGCCAATCGGCTCAAACCCGGCCCACGTCACCTCACCCGCAGCAATCAACGTATCCAGATCAGCAGGCCGATAAGTCGCTATGCGAGCAGGCAGTATTTCCGTCTCCAGCAATGACGCAGGCAGCGGCGCACCCTGCAGATTCTCAATCGCATCCAGCAGCGCATCCAAGCCACGCCGCGGCGTCAGCACCCCTTGCCAGTGCGTAAACAAACGCGCCAGCGTCTGCTGTTCCACCGGCTCCACTTCTTTGCGTAACTTGGCTAACGATCTCCGCCGAATGGTGCGCAACACCTCCACATCGCACCACTCGCGCTCCTGACCTCCGGGACAGAATGCGCCTTCCACCACACGCCCCATCCCCACCAGCTTCTGCAACACAGCCTCAACTGTCTCCACCGGCACTTCAAATCGCGCAGCCACCTTCGCTGTGGTGAACGGCCCATGCGTACGACCATAGCGCCGAATCAAATCGGTAATTGCATCTGCAGAAGGTTCAAGAAAAGCAGTCGGCAATCCGGGCGGCAGCGGAACCCCCAACGCATCGCGATAGCGCGCCGCATCCTCCACCGCAATCCATCGCTTCTCTCCACCAATGCGCAACTCCAGCGCACGACGCGCCTTCGCCAAACGATCCAGCGTAATCACCACCTCAGGCGAAACACACCGTCGCAACAACTCCGCACGACTCAAATCACCCAGCCGCAGCAGCATGTCGTGCACGCCATCCATCGTGCGCGCACGATAGTCATCCGCCAGCATCTGCAACTGCTCTTCCGTCTCTTCAATCGCATTGCGATCCAGCAGTTCGCGCAGATCGGCGTCGCCCATCAATTCACGCAACTGGTCCTGATCAATCGCCAGCGCCTGCGCCCGTCGCTCAGCCAACGGAGCATCGCCGTCATAGATGTAGTTCGCGACATATGAGAACAACAGAGCCGAAGCAAACGGCGAAGGTGTGCGCGAATCTACAGTGTGTACACGAATCTGCCGCTGCTCAACATTCCTGAGAATCTCCGCGAGCGCAGGCATGTCAAATACATCACGCAGACACTCGCGATACGCCTCCAGCAACATCGGAAACTCCGGATACCGCGCCGCGACACTCAACAAGTCATACGCGCGCTTCCTCTGTTGCCACAACGGAGCACGCCCATCCGCACGCCGACGCGGTAGCAACAGCGCACGCGCAGCAGCCTCACGAAACTTCGCAGCAAACAAAGCAGTCGAACCCAGCTGCCGCTGCACAGACTCCACCGCCTCCTGCGCTTCAGGAAAGAACGGCTCCACATCCGGCGCATTATCCGCTTCAGGAAAACGAACAACGAAGCCATCCTCGCTCCACATCGTCTCCACATCCGCCGCGCCCGCCGCACGAATGCGGCCCTGCACCGCCATCGCCCACGGCGCATGCACACGCGAACCGAACGGAGTCATCACGCACACGCGCCAATCACCAAGTTCATCGCGCACGCGTTCCACAACAATCGTGCGATCATCCGGCACCTGTTCCGTGGCTACTTCTTGATCCGCCAGGTAACGCATTACATTTTCCGCAGCAAGCTGATCCAGATCATGCTCACGCGTCAATCGCGACACAGCAGCAGCACGCGGCATATCGCGCAACTCACGAATCAACGCACCAATGCGCCGCCCAAACTCCAACGGCCTACCCGCTTGATCGCCGTGCCAGAAAGGCATCTTCCCCGGCTCACCTGGTGCAGGTGAAACCAACACGCGATCATGCGTAATTTCATCAATGCGCCACGTACTCGCGCCAAGAACAAACGTCTCACCGGTGCGCGCCTCGAAGACCATCTCTTCGTCCAACTCACCCACACGAATCGGCTTCGATCGCTCACCAGAAAGAAACACACCATACAAACCGCGATCCGGAATCGTTCCGCCATTCAGAATCGCAATCCTCTTCACACCCTGCCTCGGCGTCAACCACTGCTTCGTCCTGTCCCACGTAATACGCGGACGCAGCTCTCCAAACTCATCCGACGGATATCGCCCCGCCAGCATATCCAACACACCATCAAACACCTGCGTGCTTAAACCCGCATATCCACTGCACGAACGCACCATGCGCAACAACTCGTCATACGCAATTCCCGGCGACTCATCCTCATCACTGCGAAACTTCTTCATGCGCCGCTCTGCTTCCACAACAGGCAAAGGAGGATGCGCAATGATCGCCACCATCTGCTGCGCCAACACATCCAGCGCATTGCGTTGATAGCGCGTGCTCTCCACATGCCCTTCATGCATCGCACGCGTCACCGCGGCACACGCGATCAAATCCGCACGATACTTCGGAAAGATAATGCCCTTCGAAGGCGCGCCCACCTGGTGCCCCGCACGCCCAATGCGCTGCATCCCACTCGCAACCGAAGGCGGCGCTTCAATCTGAATCACCAGATCCACCGCGCCCATATCAATGCCAAGCTCCAGTGAAGAAGTAGCCACCAGCGCACGAATCTCGCCAGCCTTTAACAACTCTTCAATCTCACTACGCTGCGATGCAGCAAGCGAACCATGATGCGCACGCGCAATCGGCTCACCCGCAAGCTCATTGATCGCGCCAGCCAGCCGCTCTGCAATACGTCGCGCATTCACAAACAAAATCGTCGATTGATGCGCACGAATCAGTTCCAACAATCGCGGATGAATACTCTGCCAGATGCTCGTTCGCTTCGGCCCCTGCGAAGCTGGCCCACTCGGCGTCTCCTGAATCTCACCAAGCTTCGCCATATCCTCCACAGGCACTTCCACGGTCAACTCCAGCCGCTTCCGCGCTCCCGCATTCACAATCGCCACAGAACGGTAACGAATCCCACCAACTGCACTCTCATCTTCGCCACGAATAGAACCATCGCCCAGAACGTCGCTGACTTGCTGACTCGCTGACTTGCTGACTCGCTGCCCTTCCGCACCACCAAGAAACCGCGCCACCTCTTCCAGCGGCCTCTGCGTTGCAGACAATCCAATCCTCTGCACCTTACGCCCGGTCAACGCCTCCAACCGCTCTAGCGACAGCGCCATATGCGCGCCACGCTTCGTCGGCACCAGCGCATGAATCTCGTCAATGATCACCGTCTCAACGCTGCGCAGCGCCTCGCCCGCATTGGAAGTCAGCAGTAGATACAACGACTCCGGAGTAGTAATCAGAATCTCGCCAGGATGCTTGCTGAATCGCGCGCGTTCATTCGCAGGCGTATCACCCGTGCGCACACTGATCTCAGGCGTATGCACCGTAACGCCCATGCGCTGCGCCATATTCGCAATGCCCTGCAAAGGCGATCGCAGATTACGCTCCACATCCACGGCCAGCGCTTTCAGCGGCGAAATATAAACAACACGCACGCCCTCTGAAACCGGCGCAACAGCAACCTTGCGCCCACGCTTGGCAACTTCTGAAACAGGGGCAGCAACACGAGGCTGCAACATCAACCGATCCAGACACCAAAGAAACGCCGTCAATGTCTTGCCCGTACCGGTAGGTGCAAGAATCAACGTCGAATCACCGCGCGCAATCGCGGGCCAGCCCTCTCGTTGTGGCTGCGTTGGCCCTTCAAACACCGCACGAAACCACGCCGCCGTCACCGGATGAAACAACTCCAGCACCGAGTCATCCGCACTCGTCTCGGCAGGGTCCACCACCTGCACCGATGCCTCAACATTCTCCGGCTTCGTCGGTTGCTTTCGTTTCGTTGCTGTTTTCTTAGCGGGCATATCTGGCAGCATGTTAGACGCGCAGGTGCCCCTTCGCGCCGCATCGCTTGCAACCTTTCGCGCTTGGGTTTAGCCTCAGCAATCTATGTCGCTGGAAAACAAATCCGCAAACCTGGACGAAAGCGGCATCCGCAGCCTGCGTGAACAGGCCGCCCACGCCGCCAAACATGCCTATGCCCCCTACAGCCACTTCCACGTAGGCGCCGCACTGCTATTGGAGGACGGACACGTCATCACCGGCTGCAACGTGGAAAACGCCAGCTATCGCCTCACCACCTGCGCTGAACAAGCCGCCATTGCACGCGCCGTGGTCGAGCGCGGTGCACACATCCGCATCGTCGCCATGGCCGTCGCCAATGAAAACGCCACCATCGCATGCCAGCCCTGCGGTGCCTGCCGCCAGACCATCGCAGAATTCGCAGATCCCACCTGCCGCATCTTCTTCCCCGGCGAACACGGTGAACCCGGCGAATGCACCTTAGCCGACCTACTTCCCGCATCTTTCAACGCACAAAGCCTGCAACACACAGCATCCAAATAATTATGAGCATTCATCCCATCGACGTCATCCTGCACAAGCGCGACGGCCACGAACTCTCCGAAGCTGAAATCCGCAGCTTCATTGCTGGTGTCGTCGATGAATCCATCACACCCGCGCGCATCGCATCGTTGCTCATGGCCATCTTCCAGCGAGGCCTCAGCCCTCGCGAACTCGCAACACTAACCGACGCCATGCGTCGCAGCGGCGAAGTCTTTGACTCCGCGTTCCTCAATAAATTCACCGTCGACAAACACTCCACCGGCGGCGTTGGCGACAAGAGCTCTCTACTCATCGCACCCATCGTCGCAGCAGCAGGCCTCGCCGATCCCATGATCAGCGGCCGCTCACTCGGACACACCGGCGGCACACTCGACAAGCTCGAAACCATTCCCGGCTTCAACACGCAACTCTCGCTCAAGCAGTTCGGCGAAATCATCCAGCAGTGCGGCTTCAGCATGATCGGGCAAACCAAAAACCTTGTCCCTGCAGACCGCATCCTCTACGCACTCCGCGATCACACAGGAACCGTCGAATCGCCATACCTCATCACCGCCAGCATCATGAGCAAGAAGCTCGCAGAAGGTCTCAACGGACTTCTGCTTGACGTGAAAACTGGCAGTGGCGCATTCATGAAAAAGTACGAGGACAGCGAGCACCTTGCACGCCTCATGGTCAGCACAGGCGAAGGCAACGGCACACGCACTGTCGCCCTGCTCACCACCATGGACGAGCCGCTCGGACGCTTCTCCGGCAACTGGATTGAAGTGTGGGAATGCATCGACATCATGAAGGGCGTGCACCATCCCATGTATGCCGATCTGATTGAACTCTCCGTCACACTCTCCGGGTGGATGCTCTATCTCGGAGGCATTAGCAGCAGCCCGGATGAAGGCAAAACAAAATCCCTCGCACTACTTCACGATGGCTCAGCCTTCACAAAATGGATTGAGATGACGAAGCTGCAAGGCGGCGACATCAAGCCCTTCGACAACCCCGCTGCCTTCCACAAACCAACAGCCACTCGCGTTCTCCACGCAGAGTCCGACGGCTATCTTGCCAGCATGGATTGCACACAGGTCGGGTGGGCGGTGCAGCGTCTCGGTGCAGGCCGAGAGAAACCAGGCGACCCCGTCTCAGCCCACGCAGGCATTGAAATGCACGCAAAAATAGGCGACCGAATCACAGCAGGTCAACCACTCGTCACACTGTTCACAGAAAACGTCGACCTGCTGGACACGCCAGAAGAAATGTTGCGAGAGACCATCCAGATTCAGCAGAAGCCTCCGGCGAAGCAGTCGCTCATCCGTCAGGTCATCACCGCAGACCGCACGCACTAAGCCTTGCTTACAGTCTCCGTAGCGCCATCCCAGTAACCGTGGTCACGTACAAAGTGGCTGCGGTTTCTGCAATTCAAAAGAGTCCAGAAAAACAGAAATACCATGCGCGCATGCCCTGTTCTGCGGAACCTGCGGTTCGATGTGTAGATACATCCATCCAACACAGAAAAGCGCAGCGGCGACACCTGCTTCGTCAGCAGAAAATCCTCAGCAAAAACAGCATCTTCTGCAAAGCCGCCAAGCTCGTGAAAACGACTGCGCTCAAACAGTAGAAACATACCCGTGCCAAACGGCATGCCCCAGGCGCTCAACCGCTGCATTCTGCTGTTGCCCCAATAAAGCAAGCGATCCGCCCACGTACCTTCCGCACATGCAATGTCCACGGTCTGGCAGTGCAGGCGTTGTTTTTGCATCGCAGCTACAGCGCGGCGCAGCAGCGTGCGATCACGCAACTCCACATCCGCATCCAGAAACAGCACATAGCGCGACGTGCTCTGTGCCGCTCCGCGATTCCGTCCCACCGAGGGCAATCCACCCTCAATCACGCGAATGTTCAGCAGGTTGTCATAGCTGCGTGCAATCGCAGCCGTGCCATCGGTCGAACCCGCATCAGCAACGAATACTTCCGTACCCGCCATAGCCGGATAATCCTGCTTCGCCAGCGAACTCAGCAGCGAAGGCAGGTGTCTCGATTCGTTCTTTGCCGGGATCACGATGGACAGTTCCGGGTTGATACTCATGGATCTGGACCCCCTTGCGGTCAATGGTCAAAAATGTGGCGCGTGTATCTGTCCAGCACCCGGAGTTGAAATACTCAATACTGTCTTCCGTACGTTGCATCGCCTCGTGCGTATGCCCGCAGAACACTCGGTCTGCGTGACCTTCCTTCGCATACGCCAGCGCACCTTCAGCAACCTTGTCCGTCAACCGCAACCAACTCGTACTGAAGCGATCAAACCAGCGAGACATCCGCTGTTCCTTACTATCCAGCCGCTGCGACAACTCGTAGAAGCCTTCAAAAAATCGGCTCAACAAAATATTGCGGTTAATAAAACGATCAAACTGATGACCATGCACCGCCAGATGCCGCTTGCCCGCGTACTCCCACACATAACGCTGGTACACCGGCACGCCAACCATGTGCGACATCAACTGCGACAACCCATGGTCATGATTGCCTTCCACCCAAACAATCGTGCGCCGTTGCTTCGGGTTCGAGAGCTTGCGGATACACGACAGGAAATCCCAGTGCTGTCGCTTCAATCGCGCAAAATCAAGACCGCTGAAGATATCACCCAACAGAATCAATTGCCGGAAGTCCACGCCTTCCAGCACGTCGATGGCTTCTTCCGCCCGGCTAACATCGGAGCCCAGGTGGACGTCGGAGAGGATGAGCGTATCGCAGGTCCGCACCATACCCCACCATCTTCCCGCACAGTTATTGCGGCATCGTGACCGCAGTGTGAACTATCCATGACGAGGAGTAACTCTCCAAACACCTCCTGCGCTGCATGAGAAGGTGTATCCCACTGGACCCCGTCGCCAATGTCAGAATCCACCGCTTCAAAAGTCTTTCGCTATTCCGGCATTGCCGTGGCCTTCAAAACCACGCTTGAGGTATTCACCAGGGTTAGCACCAACAACTCGCTTGAACGCCTTACTGAACGCAGCGTCGGACTCGTAACCCACTAACCGAGCAACGTCGATGAGTTTCTTGTCACGCTGTTTTAGTAACTGCATCGCCTTCTGCATCCGCCACTCGGTGACATATTCCAGCGGCGTTTGTCCAAGTAGCTCTTTGAAACGTGCTGCGAATGCCGAGCGGGACATGCCCGCCGCTGCGGCCAGTGATTCAACCGTCCAGGGTGCACTCACACTGTCGTGAATGGCACTCAGGGCAGTGCCCATCTGAGGATCAAAAACCGCACGAAGCCACCCTTTGTTACGTTCTGGTCCCGACGCGATGTGCGCCCGGAGCACCTGGATAAACAAAACCTCGGCCAGTCGAGTCGCGACCACTTCCGATCCCGGTGCCTGTTCTGCCATTTCCAAAGCAAGTGCCTGCACTGTGTTGTGAAGAGCAAGCGTGCGTGCCTCATCAGCTTTCATCAAAATGAAGCTCGGCAATAGCTGAGTGATCGGCTTCAGGCTGGCGTGATCAAAACTCAACGAACCACAGACGATGGTCGTCGGTGCGCCACCACCTCCACAAAGAGCAACGTTGCCGTTGGTCCTGGCCCCGATCTCGCTGAAACTCCACTTCGGACGTGTCCGAGGACTGTCGCGTAAAACAATCGAAGTCCCTTTTGCCAGCAAAAAGCAGTCACCACCGGTGAGCGGAATCGGCTCCGGAATCCCTGCAACACTCAGCCAGCAGTTTCCGCGAGAAAGCATCGCAAAGTGCGCCAAATCGTTGGGCAGCGTCATCTTCTTGCGGGAAAGCGTGACTTTTTCTTCGGCCTGATTTTCCTGTTTCACGCCCCACGGGGCTGTGGCTTCAAGCCTGTGCAGACCGAAAGCGGTCACATGCAGTGTTTTGAAGATGTCTGTGATTGGGTCCACTGGAGTTCCATTTCTTTAGACGAATAGACAAAATTTCTGGACTTATGAGCAGTTCCCGTCCATCTCTAAGGAAATCTACTCTCCTGTACGAATGCTACACATCTACCGAAAGGAAGTAATTATGGGAAAGCTTGAAGGTAAGGTTGCAGTCATCACGGGTGGGTCCAGCGGCATGGCACTGGCAAGTGCCAAGCGGTTCGTGGAAGAGGGCGCCTACGTTTTCATCACGGGTCGTAGGCAGGAGACGCTCGACGAGGCCGTCAAGCTGATCGGCCGGAACGTGACCGGCGTGCGCGGCGACGCGGCAAATCTCCAGGACCTCGACCATCTGTTCGATACGGTCAAGCGAGAAAAGGGCAAGATTGACGTCCTGTTCGCGAGCGCTGGCAGGGGCGAAGCACTGCCACTGGGTGAGATTACCGAGCAACACTTCGATGCCACCTTCGATCTGAATACGCGAGGAACGCTGTTCACGGTTCAGAAGGCGTTGCCGCTGTTTAACGATGGCGGATCAATCATCATGACCGGATCAGTGGCTTCGGTGAAGGGCTTTCCTGGTTTTGGTGTCTATGCGGCAAGCAAGGCTGCATTACGCTCATTCGCACGCACATGGCTAAACGAATTGAAAGGCAGGAATATCCGGGTAAACGTGCTGGGTCCGGGGCCGATTGCCACGCCGATGCAGGAAGAAGTGCTCACTCCGGAGGCGAAGAAAATGTTCGAGTCCCTGATCCCGCGGGGAACGATGGGGCAACCCGATGAAATCGCGACAGTTGCGCTGTTTCTTGCTTCAGACGATTCGAGCTTTGTGAATGGAGTCGAGTTGAATGTCGATGGCGGCTTCTCGGCCATCTGAAATCGGCGAATCTCGTGAATGCATCACAGCCAGGGCATTCACCGAGATTCGATAGATAACCTAAAGTGAGCCCTTTAGACGAGCTTTCCTTCGAGCCAGCAGGCTTTCGGAAAGTTCACCCCTAAAACTTATGAATCCTGAAACGCACTCCGCAATCTATACCGATGCGTACATTTCGACAGTTATCGAAATGTCGAAAGGATTAAACATCATGGGCAAGCTCGAAGGAAAAATCGCACTCGTCACCGGTGGCAACAGCGGTATCGGCCTCGCAACGGCAAAACGCTTCGTGGATGAGGGCGCCTACGTCTACATCACCGGACGCCGCCAAGCCTCACTCGATGAAGCAGTAAAGACCATCGGCAAAAATGTCACTGCCGTTCAGGGCGACGTTTCGAACCTTGCCGATCTCGATCGCCTCTTTGCCCAGATCAAATCCGAAAAGGGCAAGCTCGACATCGTCTTCGCCAATGCGGGCGGCGGCGAGTTCGTTCCCCTCGGCAGTTACACGGAAGAGCACTTCGATAAAACCTTCAACATCAACGTGAAGGGGCTCGTTTTCACCGTGCAGAAGGCGCTCCCTCTGCTGCCCGACGGCGCAACCATCGTCCTCAACGGCTCCATCGTCTCCGTGAAGGGCTTTGAAAACTTCGGTGTCTACAACGCCACCAAGGCTGCTGTCCGCTCCTTCGCCCGCACCTGGACGAACGAGCTGAAGTCCCGCAAGATCCGCGTCAACGTCGTCAGCCCCGGCCCCATCGACACGCCCGCCATCAGCGGTCTCGTCGGCAACGACTCCGAACAGGAGAAAGCGCTGAAGGCAGGTCTTGCAGCAGGCGTTCCTCTCGGCCGCATGGGTGAACCGGACGAACTCGCCAAAGCCGTCGTCTTCCTTGCTTCGGACGACAGCAGTTTCGTCGCTGGTGTGGAGCTCTACGTCGACGGCGGTTTCGTGGCCGTATAAACAATCCGTGAAAAGCCGGAGGCGATTTCCCCATCGCCTCCGGTACACTCTTTCTGCAACGCACCTGATTTGCAGCAGAGGAGGGCCCGCATTTGGCCCGCTTTACCGGACTCATTGGCCTTGTCGTTCTCCTTGGTGTCGCCTACGCCCTCTCCACCGATCGCCGCGCCATCCGTTGGCGCACCGTCGCCTGGGGCCTCTCCCTGCAAATCTTCTTCGCATTCCTCGTCATCAAGTGGAGCTTCGGCCAGCTCATCCTCGCCAAAGGCGCAGGCGCGGTAGCCGGTCTACTCGCGCATTCGGTCGACGGCTCATCCATGGTCTTCGGCAAACTCGGCGACCCCAGCAGCCCGCTCCAGGTCTTCGCCTTCGCCGTCCTGCCCACCATCATCTTTGTGTCGGCATTATTCGCGGTGCTCTACCACCTCGGCATCATGCAGATCGTCATCCGCGGCATGGCATGGGTCATGCAACGCACCATGGGCACCAGCGGTGCAGAATCAACCAACGTAGCTGCCTCCATCTTCATGGGCCAGACAGAAGCCCCGCTCACCATCCGCCCCTTCCTCAACAACGCCACCCGCTCTGAGTTAATGACCATCATGACCAGCGGCATGGCGCACGTCTCCGGCGGCATCATGGCGGCATACATCTCCTTCGGCATCCGCGCGCAGGATCTGCTCAGCGCCGTCATCATGACCGCTCCCGGCACCATCCTCATCGCAAAAATGCTCGTGCCGGAAACCGAAGTCCCTGAAACCCTCGGCACCGTTCACATCAAGAGCGAAGACGAACACAAAAACGAAAACCTCATCGGAGCCATCGCGCGCGGCACCATTGACGGCGGTCAACTCGCCTTCAACGTCGCCATCATGCTCATCAGCTTCCTCGCGCTCGTCGGCCTGCTCAACGGCATTCTCACCGGCATCCACAACCTCATCGGCGTGCACACGGTCGCAGGCCACAACGTCAGCTTCCCATCCACGCTGAACAGCATCCTCGGCTTCTTCTGCGCGCCCATCGCGTGGCTCATCGGCATCCCGTGGCACGACGCCCCCATCGTCGGCAACCTCATCGGCACACGCGCCGTACTCAACGAATTCATCGCTTACACACAGCTAGGCCAACTCGCCAACGCGCATCAGATCAGCACACGCACACTCGCCATTGCCACCTTCGCTCTCTGCGGATTCGCAAACCTCGGCTCAGTAGGCATGCAGATCGGCGGCATCGGCGCACTCATTCCCAACCGTCGCAACGAACTCGCCCGCCTCGGCATGCGCGCGCTCCTCGCCGGCACCATCGCAAACCTGATGAGCGCTTCCATCGTAAGCATGCTCATCCGCTAAGAGACGAGCCGTAAAGAAGAGATCACAAACAGCGAAGCTCAAACCGTCATCCTGAGCGAAGTCGAAGGACCTGCTTTTCTTATCCCGCTCTACGATTTCAAAGCGGAAACAAAAGGCTCTACACCCGTACCAAAACAACGGTGATGTTGTCGGAACCGCCTAGTTCATTCGCCAATCCCACCAATGCATCGGCGCAGCCCTGCAGATCACCGCGACCGCCTTCGTTCAGCACGCGCGCAATCATTTCATCATCCAGTTCGCGAATCAATCCGTCCGAACATAGCAGAAACAGATCACCCGGCATCAACTCGCAACGTATGAGATCCGGCTGCACTTCCACATGCGACCCCACGGCACGCGTAATGATGTTCCGCAGATGCGACATCGAAGCCTCATCCTCCGTCATCAATCCTGCACGCACCTGTTCGTCAACAAAGGAGTGGTCGTTGGTAAGCTGCTCCAACACACCAAGCCGTAGCCGATAGCAGCGCGAATCGCCCACATTCACAACCCACGCTTGCTGCAGGTCGCGGCCAACCTCCAACCCCACCAGCGTCGTTCCCATGCCACGCAACGACATGTCCCGATGCGACTCCATGAAGACAGCGTTATTCGCTTCCATGGCTGCTCGCTCCAGCCGCCAGCGTGCAGGCTGCACATCGCGTCCAAGCCGCGCTTTTTCCAAGAACACGCGCGCCGCCATATGCGACGCCACTTCACCGCCAGCAGCGCCGCCCATGCCATCGCACACCACGAACAGCCCCGCCATCTCGTCGGCAGCACAGGCATCTTCGTTATGTGCGCGACTGCGACCCACGTCCGTCAGCATCGCGTATTCCACGTGTAGCCTCCGGCTCAATCCTGCAATCCAATCCCTGAGCATGTCCCGCTGGAGGTACCTTCCGTACTGCGCCAATCCGCAGCAAAGATACCCTGCGTGCGGTCTACTGCAACTTCCCAACAAACCTTAAAAACTTACTGCCGTTTCCGAGCTGCTTCAAACTCGTCGCCCGGCAACCATTCCATGCGCTCCGGCTGACTCATCACAATCCATCCCAGCTCAAACCCAAAGCGCGCCATGTGCGCATTGCCGGTGAAGTCCATCGAGTCAGAGTACACATCAGCAGGCGTGTGATATTTGTTCTGCCCAAAATCACGCGACTGTTCGCGTCCCCACGCCTCATCATGCCCAACAAACATGCCACCCTGCCCCAGCGAAAACGCCGGAATACCCACACGCGCCAGCGAGAAGTGATCGCTGCGATAGTACCCACCGCCCGCATCCACGCCGCCCTTACGCAGCGTCAGGTTGTCGTGCGCAGCCAGCGCCTCCAAGATGGGATAAGCGGTCGTTCTCTGCGCTCCACCCGCGCCCACGCCCGTCACGTCGCCCAGCGGCAACAGCTCGTCATAATTGATGTCCAGCGAAATATCCTTCGCCGGAACCGGCGGATGCATGCCCAGATACTGCGAACCCAGCAGCCCCTGCTCTTCTGCTGTCACTGCTGCAAAAATCACAGTCGAAGGCGGCTGAATCTTCTTCTGCCCAAACGCCCGCGCCATCTCCATCACAATGGCCGTGCCTGTCGCATTGTCCGCCGCACCATGAAACACCGGATCACCCTTACGCGTGCGATCAATGCCAAAGTGGTCGTAGTGCGCGGTGTACAGCACCGTGCGTCCGGGCTTCGCTCCCGTAATCTTGCCCACCACGTTCGCTGACTCGTACTCGTGAACATGCGTAATCACATGCGCCTTCAACCGCACCGGCAAAGGCTTTGCCACAAACCCGCGCTTACCCGCCGCAGTAATCGCCTCATCCGCCGTCATACCCACCGTTGCAAACAACTTGTCCGCAACGTCGTGCGTAATCCAGCTTGCCGCCTTCAGCTTCGTATCCGGATCATCACGCAGATAGCTGTGTTCGCCGCTCCACGAGTTCTGCACCACCTGCCAGCCATAGCTCGCCAGGTCCGTGCGATGCACAATCAGGCAAGCCACCGCACCATGCCGACCAGCCTCTTCGAACTTGTATGTCCAGCGGCCGTAGTAGGTCATGCTCTTACCGTTGAAAAACTTCGGATCGTCGCTGGTGGGCTCGTTCACAATCACCACCGCAACCTTGCCCTTCACATCCACGCCCTTGTAGTCGTCCCAGTCGTACTCGGGCGCCACAATGCCATGCCCCACAAACACCAGCGGAGCATCAATCTCTGCAATCGGTGTGTGCGTCTGGTTGTTGGCAACATAGTCAGTACCAAAGGTCAGCTTCATCGGCTCACCCTGGGTCGGCACCAGCGCAAACGCGGTCGAAGGATCGGTCTTCACACCCACCATCGGCACTTGCTGGAAGTACGTGCCATGATCGCCCGCAGGCTCCAGCCCCGCCGCCTTGAACTGATCCGCAATGTACCGCGCAGCCTTCTCACCACCCGGCTGCCCCGGCGCACGACCTTCAAACTCATCGCTGGCCAGCGTCTTCACATGCTGCCGCAACCGCTCCGGATCAATTCCCTTTTCTTCCTGCTGCGCTGCATCCGGCAACGTCAGGTTTACCTGCGCCACTACGGAAGGAACCACTAATAACGACGCAAAGACCACCGCAGAAGCAAAACGCATCGGCACAGAAACTCCAAGGGAAAGTGAAAGGAATGATGACAAACGAAATCAGTGTATGCCAATCCCTGTAAAGAACGGCATGCTTTCTACGACACCCGCCGCAGTGTCCACGCCTCCATGTCAAGGACATTGGAATAATGCAGAACCGGTGCTCGATCCGGCAAAGCAAAACCAAAACTCTGCGGAAGTGTATTCACCACTATCTCCGCCTCAGCCTCCATCAGCGACCATGGTGCATGGGATATGTAGCCTGCCTGCACACTTCCAGAGCGCCGCACAAACAATGCATATCGTTCCGTCAAGAATCGCCGCAGATCATCCTGCGCCGCCTCTTTGCCCGTGGACCGATACCGCGCCACAAACTCCGCGGGACGCACGAATCTCCGCGTCGACTGGTAAGACACGACTCCATCGGGGCTCGTACTCTCCCGCATCGACGACCAGAAGTATGGCAAACCAAACCCCAGGCGCGCACCCACCACAGCCAACAGGCTCCCCGCATCCAGCGAAAAGAAGTACACCCCCGCGCGCCCATCCGGAGCCACCACATAGGTCCGCAAATTCAACTCAGGAAACGCATGCGCCGTGGGCACGCGAAATGTCCGCATCCCCACTCCTCGAAACCGAACCTGTTCCATAGTGAATGGCACCACGCCCAGCCAGGCCCAGCCGTCAAAGACGTCTACTTCTAACCCGGCGGGCAGCTTCGCCTGCACCTCCGCCACGGGCACCGGCCAATGCGCAAACAACAGTCTCGACCACCGCTGTCGCATCCGCCACATTCTCTCGGGCAGGCCCCAAGGCAAGTGCGACGTGTCCTTCAGCAGCCTCGTTTCCAGCATGCCTGCATCATAAAGCTCGTGATTCGTAGCCAACCCAAAAACCTGTCAAGCCCCAATCCTCATAACCCAAACAATCCAAAACACTTCCCAGTGCCGATAATTTCCCCAAAAACCGCTACAATAGAGGGTGACCATATAGGAGCACGCACAAGCCTTGGCGGGCGGCTGCTAACTCCAGCAGAATGACGATTTTGCGTGTAACCCCAATCGTATGACGATTTTAGGGGGTACCCTGACGATAAGTCCTTCCGCATGACGATTTTAGAAATTTGAGGGGGGAGGGGGGTACCCCACCACTCACCCCGGCAGGGACACCCGCGTGCCAACCATCACCGAAGCAGAAATCAAAACGAACCTCACCACCGAGACCATCGAACGCCCCAAGATTGGCTTCGTCTCCCTCGGTTGCCCCAAGAACCTCGTCGACTCCGAGGTCATGATGGGCATGGTTCACCACGCAGGCGCGCAACTCACACCCGCCGCAGAAGACGCCGACATCATCGTCGTCAACACCTGCTCCTTCATCGACTCCGCCAAGCAGGAGAGCGTGAACACCATCCTCGAGATGGTGCAGCACAAGACGGAAGGCCGCGCCAAACGCCTCATCGTCACCGGCTGCCTCGTCGAGCGCTACCGCGACGAGATCCAGAAGAACATCCCCGAGGTAGACGCCGTTCTCGGCACCGGCGAACTGGATGACATCCTCGCCGCAGCAGGCCTGCAGCCGAAGCCAGTCCCAAACAACAGCCCATTCAACATCCTCACCTCCGCAAACACACCGGTTCACACGCACGCGCACACCGAACTCGGCGGAGCAGCAGCACTAGAGGTGGAAGTTGCCGAAGGCAATCTCTCGCCCGCAACCATCGCGGAGAGCAGCCTCATCGACCGCGCATCCAGCGCCGTCCGCAAGCACAGCCAGCTCGATGTCCCCGAACAGACCTCGCGCCCCGAAGGCGACCTCCGCGAGAAGCAGGGCCGTTTCGCCCGCACCGACTGGGATGGCGCAACCGCCGAACTCCCCAGCTATCTCTACTCCGACGAGACACCGCGCATCCTCAGCACGCCGCGCGCCTCGGCCTACATCAAGATCGCCGAAGGCTGCGATCATCCCTGTGGCTTCTGCATCATCCCGCAGCTTCGTGGCAAGTTCCGCTCACGCCGCATCTCCTCCATCCTCAACGAGGCGGAGAACCTGGTGAAGCAGGGCGTCCGCGAGATCACCCTCATCGGCCAGGACACCACCTGCTACGGCGAGGACCTCGGCATGAAGGACGGCCTCGCCATGCTGCTGGAGGCCCTCGCTACGTTAGAGGTGGAAGGCATCGGCCGCATCAAGTGGCTCCGCTTCCTCTACGCCTACCCGAACAAGGTGACGACGAAGCTCCTCGAGACCATCGCGGCGCACGACAACATCGCCAGGTACCTCGACGTGCCTCTGCAGCACGCTTCGCCAACCGTCCTCAAGCGGATGAAGCGCGGCGGCAGCGGTGACATCTTCCTCCGCATGCTCGATAAGGCACGCACCATCGTCCCGGACATCGCTATCCGCACCAGCTTCATCGTCGGCTTCCCCGGCGAAACGGATGAGGAGTTCGCCGAACTGGAGGCCTTCATCAAGGCCGCCAAGATCGACTGGCTCGGCGTATTCTCCTACTCTGACGAGGAAGGCTCACCCGCCTTCGACCTCGGCGACAAGGTGCCCAAGCGGACCATCGAAGCCCGCCGTCGCCGCCTGATGCGTACCCAGCTCAAGCTCAGTGCCAAAGCCCGCGCCGCACAGGTAGGCAAGGTAGTAGAAGTCCTGGTGGAAGGCCCCAGCGAGGAGACCGAACTCCTATGGCAGGCCCGCACCCTCCAGCAGGCCCCGGAGATCGACGGCCACGTCCTACTCAACGACTTTGGCCCGCACGAAGCCCTCATACCCGGCACCTTCTACCAGGCCGAGATCACCGAAGCCCACGACTACGATGTGGTCGCAAGGATCCTTGACTAGATTCGGCAAAAGGGAGCATGCGAACTCAAGTTGTTATGACATTCAGCTTCCCCGAAACAGGTGATACTCATCCAGACGTCGTGCTTGAGCCGATAGACATTCTGCTGATACCTTCCGTCGGAGACAAGGTAGTCGTCGGAACCTACTTTGGTAAAGAGATTCTCCGAACGGTAGTAAGTCGATCTTGGAGCTTCCGCCAAGAGGGTGTTCGTGTCGTAATGCTGACGTGCAACTGAAGGAGCATTGATGACGCAACCGGAGTTCCGCCACATCGACACAATCCTCCTCGCAGGCACCATGGTCATCTACGAAGGCCAGGCGGACGCAACAGAGCGCATCCCTGCACAATGGGCTGACCTGATGTCGCGTCCAGTCCCCGAACTCCACACCGCAACGCATCTCTACGGCGCATCGCCATGCACTGCGGACGGCAAGCTCCACTACTTCACCGGCATCGCACTGCCCAACTACGAAGGCGTAAACTCGCCAGCACGCATCACCATCGAGGCCGGCCAATACGCCATCTTCACGGTGCATGACATCGTCACACTCCGCGACACATGGATCTGGGCTCTGAGCGAGTGGCTGCCCCAATCTGGCCGCCGGGAACGCAACGTCCCAGAGTTCGAGCGATTCACGGCACCGTACAATCCACTTAGGGCCAGCGGACCGATCGAGATCGGCATTCCGCTAGAGCCGAGTGAATAGCACTGGAAGAAGGATCATACAGACAATGGCAACACCTGCAGATGCAGACATCGTTCTTAAGCTCTACGAGCTACGCCGCGAAGAGGTAATGCGCAAGGCACGCAACTACGTCGGTATGGAGTTCTGGCCAGCGAACGTGGACGAGTTCAAGCAGATCCACAATCCCACGAACCCCAACAACGTCTACTGGCGTCAGGTGATCAGCTTCTGGGAGATGGCCGCTCAACTTCCTCTGCACGGCGCAGTCGACTCTGACCTCTTCCTCGCTACGCAGGGCGAAGCACTCTTCATCCGCGCCAAGTTCGCCGACATCTCGGAAGAGGCCACCGGAAACACCTTCATGCCCAACACCAAGAAGCTGGTTGACGGCAGCGAGAAGGCACAGGCGCAGTTTGAGGCCGTAAAGAAGCAGCTCGCCGCACGCCGCGCGCAGGTCGTCGCAGCCAAGGCATAACCCGAAGCATCCAATAACTGTTATGGCTACCAAAGTACTCCGCTGTCCCACCTGTCGAACACTGATCACCGAGAAGGGCGATGATTTCCCCTTCTGCAGTGATCGCTGCCGCCGCATAGACCTCGGTAAGTGGGCCAGCGGAGACTACAAGATCACCTCGCCCATCCTGGATCCAGACCTTCTGGAAGACCTGGAACGCGAGCAGCAGCGCCACAACAAGTACGAGAACTAAGCGTGGCTGAGATTCCCAACGCACAACACGACACCATCACCCGCGATGAGGTGCTTCCCGCCGAACATCTTCCTGGCGTGAAACGTACGCGCTGGGCGTGGGTCGTGGGCACCTTCTTCGGCGCCGGCTTCCTCAAGCCCGGCCCGGGAACTTACGGTTCCGTCGCTGCTGTCATCGTGTGGTTCATCGTAGCTCGCCATGTGCCATTCCACTGGCTGCCGCTCATCACACTGGCTATGGCCGCCGCAGCGACCGCTATCGGCATCCCCGCAGCCACCCGCGTAGCCCGCGAGAGTGGCCGCAAGGACCCGCAGATCGTGGTCATCGACGAGGTTGCAGGCCAATGGCTCACGCTCGTCTTCTGCCTGCCGACCATGCCCTTCGCACTGTTGGGCCTGCTCTGCTTCCGTGTATTCGACATCCTGAAGCCACCGCCAGTACGTCGCCTGGAAGGCCTCCCCGAAGGCACCGGCATCGTGGTGGACGACCTTGCCGCAGGCGTCTACGGCCTCATCGTGCAGACCCTGCTGCAACAAGGCTTCATCATCTACCACCTGATCCAGAGCGCGCCGAAGCACTAGCTACGTTGCAAGCGCGACCTATCGAGGCATACCCTCAAAGGTGATGACGCTGCTCTCCCATCTCCGCGGCCACGCCGACCCCAACGCACCGCACCTTGACCGGATCACCCCAGCCGCAGCCATGCCGGACGGCGTTGTGGACATCTACGGCGCACACCTGGCGGACACCACCCGCCCCGACATCACCATAGGCGACGTCCCCGCCGCCCTGAGTTTCACTTCCCCCTCCCGCATCAGCATCCGCGTACCAGATGGTTCCATCTCCGGCGATGTCGTGGTGCGCATCCACGATAACCACAGCAATCCTCTGCCGCTGAACGTCGCTGTCCCCATCGCGGACAACCTGCATCCCATTGCCAATCCCGCTGTGGACAGCGAAGGCAACATATTCGCCACCTTCTCCGGAACGCGCGGACAGGACGTACCGGTGTCCATCTTCCGCATCGACCGCGACTACCAGATGCGTCCCTTCGTGCGCAGCCTGCAGAACGCCAGCGCACTTGCGTTCGGTCCCAACGGGCACCTGTACTGCTCCTCACGCTCAGAGGGTACGGTGTACCGCATCAACCCCGACGGCGCATCCGTGCAGTTTGCCGAGGGTATGGGCGTTGCCACCGGACTGGCCTTCGACGGCAGCGGCAGCCTCTACGTGGGCGACCGCAGCGGCACCATCTTCAAGCTGGACACTCAGGGGAATGTCTTCGTGTTCGCCACGCTGGAACCTTCTGTTTCGGCCTATCATCTGGCCTTCCTCGGCAATGGCACGCTATTGGTCACTGGGCCCACCACCAGCAGCAACGAGGCCATCCACGCCATCACACCCGATGGTGAGGTGAGCGTGTGGTACCGCGGTCTGGGACGCCCACAGGGCATGGCCATCGATACGCAGGACAATGTGTACGTTGCAGCGTCACTGCATGGCGAACGCGGCATCATCCGCATCACGCCGCAGAAGGAAGCATCGTGTGTACTTAGCGGCGCAGGGCTAGTTGGATTGGCCTTCACCGAGGCAGGCGAAGCGGTACTGGCGACGAACAGCGCTCTGTATAGTGTGGTCCTTGGCGTGGAAGGACGGTTGAGCCGTTGAACGAAGCAACGGCTCATGCGACGAGTTATGCTTGGCGGCAAATAAGAATGCTTGTGATGAGGGCAGTACAAATACTGCTCAGTGTGTACTTCGCGTCTGTCGTGACGTTCGTCTGCTTTGTTGTATTTGCTGCGTTCCAAGAATCTGAAGACTTTAAGTTCATCGAACTAGCCAGAGGTTTTGTGGGAGCCTTCATGGTCCCCGTAATCGTGCCAATAGCAGGAAGCACTTGGTTTGTACTCTTCCTCTTATTTGGGATATCTCGGAACAACATCAAGCTACTGCAACGTTCTTACGCGTTCGTAGCAGCGAGCCTATTTTGTGCTGTTCTATCCTTTTTCATCCCGCTACAGGAATTATGGAATATAGCAATCTGGCACAAGAGCTACGAATGGCCTTCCTCATCCGACTGGCGCATTTACTTAATGGGGTTATTCATCGCTGCGATTGCCCCATTGATGCACTTAAGCTTTGAGAGTTTCTCAAGAGAAAGCTCATCTTAAAGGAATCATGATTGCAGAGATTATTGCTGTGGGCAGCGAGATGCTCACGCCCTACCGGCAGGACACCAACTCCCTTGCTCTTACAGCGGAGCTGAACAAGCTTGGCGTCACTGTCGCCTTCAAGACCATCCTTGGCGACACCTTCCAGCATCTTGTGGATGCCGTGAAGATCGCGCTCACGCGCGCGGACATTGTGCTGTTCTCCGGTGGTCTGGGCCCGACAGAAGATGACCTGACGCGCGAAGCTGTAGCGTCTGCACTTGGACTGAGCATGACGCGTAACGAAACCGTTGTAGAAGCTTTGCGGCAACGATTCGCCAAGCGCGGCCTTGTGATTCAGGAGATCAACTTCAAGCAAGCCGATGTAATTGACGGTGCGAAGTTGTTGCCGAATGCCAATGGCACGGCACCGGGTCAGTGGCTTGCCACGGAGTATGAGGGGAAGCCTCGGTACATTGCGCTGCTGCCGGGGCCGCCGAAGGAGCTGCTGCCGATGTTTGTGGAGCAGGTGCGTCCGCGGCTGCAGCAGGTGATTCCGCGGTTGCACATTGCGTATCGCTGGTTGCGTATGGCCGTGGTGCCTGAGAGCGAAGTGGATGCACGCACTTCGCCCATCTACCTTTCCTATCCCGATGTGAGCACCACCATCCTGAGCACAGGTGGCGAGATACAACTGCACTTCCAGTGCGCCAAGCCTACGCTGGAAGAGGCGCAGGAACGCGTGGATGAAGTGCTATCCCGCTGCGAGCACGAGATGATGGACTACGTCTTCTCTGCCGATGGGGAATCGCTGGAGCAGGTGGTGCTGCTGATGCTGGGCATGCGTAACCTGACGTTGTCCACAGCGGAGAGCTGCACTGGCGGTCTCATCGCGGAGCGACTCACTGCTATCTCTGGATCGTCGCGCTCGTTCCTTGGCGGAGCGGTTGTGTATTCCGACGAGTTGAAGACTCTCTTTGCCGATGTGCCAAAGGAGATGATCCAGCAGCATGGTGCGGTAAGCGATCCCGTAGCTAGAGCGATGGCAGAAGGCATCCGCGCTCGCATTGGCTCGGATCTGGCGATTGGTGTGACTGGTATTGCGGGACCGGGTGGAGCGACGCTGAACAAGCCTGTGGGCCGCGTTTATATCGCTCTGGCGGATGCTGACGGAACGCAGGTACGTGAACTTAACCTGAGCGGTGACCGCGACGCGTTCGCTGGTTTGCCTCGCAATACGCGCTGGTGATGCTGCGGCAAAAACTGGTTTAGCCAAGAGGGGTACCCCCTCCCCCTGTTTTTCTAAAATCGTCTTTCTATTGGGGTTACGGCTTTATTGTCGCTAAAATCGTCTGCCCATTGGAGTTAGAGGCAAAATCGTCTTTCTAAAGGATTTAGAAGCAGCAAGTCAGCAAGTTAGCAAGTCAGCGGATTTTGTTGGGCTATTTCTATTTTAGAGAAATGGCGGAAATAGCATGCCAACTCTATTTCTTTTGGTTTGTTTGGTTTGGGTGCTTTAGGGGCTTGACAGGTTTTTGGGTTCCCACCCGATCGCGCTTTTGCGCGATGGAGAGCGGCTGTCTCCAGGTTGGCTTTGTGAAGCTGGAAGTATTTTGGGCTTACCGGGACGTTGTAGAGGGTTGAAAAGAATGCAGGTCCTTCGGCTTCACTTCGTTTCGCTCAGGATGACGGTCTATGACTGTACGAGCTTCGCTCGGGAACGTACTCCGTGCGTTTGATCGCCTCTCGACGCACTCCGTGCGTTTGATGGAGCGTTGCGCGATGACCCAGGTTCGCTGCGCGGACGCGGGGTTCCCGTTTGTTTTGAGGGGAGACTTGCTACACTCTACCGAGTCATGACCCCGACCGTACTTTGGATTGTTACGTTGCTGGTTGCCTATCTGCTGGGGTCTATCCCCACGGGCTATCTGCTTGTCCGCTTCTTCCGACATGAAGATGTCCGCGCCAGTGGTTCCGGCAACATTGGCGCAACCAACGTGGCACGCTCCGGCGGCAAAGGACTTGGGATAGCAACGCTGGTGCTGGATGCATTGAAGGGCGCCGTCGCGGTTTCGTTCGCATGGCACATGGCGCAGCGCCTGGGCTTTCCGAGCGGTTATGACCTGGAAGCGATGGCTGGCCTGTTCGCCGTGCTTGGTCACATGTACACGGTGTGGCTTGGCTTTCGCGGTGGCAAAGGTGTTGCAACGGCGCTGGGTGTGTTCCTGTACCTGATGCCGCTCACCACACTGTTTGCGGTGCTGATCTTCGCCATCGTCTTCGCACTTACGAAGTATGTGTCGCTTGCGTCCATCATCTCCGCTGCAGCGCTTGCAGTACTTTGCATTTTCTTCGATCGACGGCACCAGTTGATTGTGGACCTTGTCTATATCGCGATTCCGCTGTTGGTCATTGTGAAACATCACGCGAATATCTCGCGTCTGCTGAACCGCACCGAGCCCGAGTTCGGCGCAAAGAAAAAGGAAGCATGAGCAGGATTGCAGTTCTTGGAGCGGGCGCGTGGGGTACTGCGCTGGCCCTGTCGTTGGCACGCCAGAAGAAGCATGAACTGACGCTGTGGGCACATACGCCTGCACACGCGGATGCGATGATTGCAACGCGCGAGAACACACAGTTTCTTCCCGGCTACGCGCTGCCGGAAGACCTTCGCATCTCCAGGGACCTGTTGCAGACCGCTGAAGAGCATGACATTCTGCTCTGCGTTACACCGTCTGAATTTGTTGGTGATACCGCGCGTTTCATTGCGCCCGTGCTGCGCGAAGATCAGATCTTCGTCTCTGCATCGAAGGGTTTAGAGAACGAGACTTTTCGTCGCATGAGCGAAGTTGTGGCAGCGGCATCGCCTGTACGTTTTGCTACTCTCGGCGGACCTTCGTTTGCAAAAGAAGTTGCGGCAGCGTTGCCCACGGCAATTGTGCTGGCATCGAAAGATGCCGAAGCTGCACAACAGTTACAACGCGATTTTTCTTCCGACTCGCTGCGCGTTTACGTGAACGATGATGTCACCGGTGTTGAACTAGGCGGCGCATTGAAGAACGTCATTGCGCTTGCTGCAGGTGTGGTTGCAGGTCTTGAGCTTGGCAGCAATGCAGCCGCTGCGCTGATTACACGCGGCATGGCAGAGATGACACGACTTGCTGTTGCTTCTGGAGCGAAGCCGGAAACGATGGCTGGCCTTGCAGGTTACGGCGATCTTGTTCTTACCTGCACTGGTTCACTTTCCAGAAACCGCACGGTGGGCGTGGAGCTTGGCCGCGGAAGAAAACTCCCCGAGATCATTGCGGGATTGAATGGCAAGGTTGCAGAAGGTGTTCGCTGCACTGGATCTGCACTTGGATTGGCTGCGAAGTTAGATATCGAGATGCCGATCACGCGACAGATGTACGCCGTTCTGTATGAAGACAGGTCGCCACTGGAAGCCATTCGTATGCTGATGACACGGCCGGGACGCAGCGAGTAAGTTACTCGCTGCTGTAACTCCATGCCATTTAATCGCGACTTATTGCGTCACAGGCAACCTTTATAAGTACGAAAATTCTGCGCAAGAAACAATCTTTTTTGCGGACTACTTAGCTCGTTTTCATAGCATCTCTTTTTTAGTTGGAAATCTGTCGGTTGCTGAACATACGCGATAGCGACAGGAAATCCATGAGGAGAGTCATGAAACACGACGGAAAACGTTCCTTTCGGTTTGGTGCGGCGGCGGTAATCTCTGGCATTCTTGCCTGCACCATCGGTATTCACGCGCAGGAATTGAATCCCACGGCAGATCCACAAACGTCGCGCACGGGTATCCAAAATGGTGGACGCCCGGTAGGCGAACTGAATGGACAACCTCTCTATCGTGTCAATGTTGTCCGCCGCAATCTGGACGCAGTGAACTATCTGCATCGCAGCGGTGACACGAAGCTGGATATGACCGGCACTGTTCTGCTGCCGAACGCGAAGGGCAATGCGAAAGTAAGCAGCGGCAAGGGACGCATTACTGTTGACCTGGATGTCGATCGGCTTCCTCCTGCGAATGGTTTCGGCCAGGAGTATCTGACTTACGTTCTTTGGGCCATTACTCCCGATGGCTCGCCTGCAAACCTGGGTGAGGTGCTACCCACTGGCGGCAAGCAGCGTGTGCAGATGCAGGTGACGGTGCCGCTGCAATCGTTTGGCCTGATCATCACTGCCGAGCCTTACTTCGCGGTTAAGGTTCCGAGCGATGTTGTGGTGATGGAAAACCACGTTGTTGAGGGCAAGACCAACGGCGTAATTGAACATGTGAATGCGCATTACACACTGTTGCCCAAAGGTATTTATGCGCAAACGGATGGGGCAAAGACAGTGTTCCACCCGATTACTCGCGATGAGCACAGCCCACTGGAACTGTACGAGGCGCATAACGCCTACCAGATTGCAATGCTTGCAGGCGCGGACAAGTATGCGCCGGACATCATGGCGAAGGTGAAGCAGAACCTGGACAGCGCCGATGCGATGGATCAAGCCAAGAAGCGTGACGAAAAAATGCTGATCACGCTGGCGCGCGAAGCAGTACAGCGCGCTGAAGATGCACGCATCGTAACGCTGCGCAAGCGTGAGCAAGAACGGCAGCTTGCGGAAGTGAACGCACGCAAGGATGCACAGGTGGCGGCTGCGGCATCTGCATTAGCGGCGCAACAAGAGGCCATGAACGCAGAGCGTGCGCGTGCTGCTGCTGATCGTGAAGCAGCCGAACGGGCGCGAGCAGAGGCCAATGCAGCTTCAGCCAATGCAGCTGCTGCTGCAGCTCAGCAGGACGTCATCGCAATGCGTCGCAAACTGCGTGCGCAACTGAACGCAGTGCTGGCAACGCAGGAGACACCTCGCGGACTTGTGGTCACGCTGGGTGATGTTCTTTTCGACACGGCAAAGAGCACGTTGAAACAGGACGCGCAGATATCGCTGGCTAAGGTATCCGTCATTCTTCAGCAGTACCCTGACCTGAAGCTGCAGATTGAGGGTTATACCGACTCCGTGGGCAGCGATAACTACAACCTGAAGTTGAGCGAGGACCGTGCCGATTCGACCAAGGCGTTTCTCATCAACAATGGCGTGAATCCGGAGAATGTTTCTTCGCTCGGGTTTGGCAAGGCTAACCCGGTTGCAGATAACTCTACTGCTGCGGGAAGAGCGCAGAATCGCCGCGTGGAGATGGTCGTCTCTGGCCCCTCAATCGGCGTAAAGACGCAGGCTGAACCAACTCCGCAGCAATAACTGCAAGTACACGATTCATTCGCAAAAACGAGCTGCCTCCGGGCGGCTCGTTTTTGCATTTACTTGCAGGCGCGGCATGACGGCTGTTTTACTCAATGACATGGGCATCAGCATTCGCGATCGCATTGCATTCGTCACCGGCGCCAGCGCAGGCATTGGGAAATCAACAGCATTGGCACTGGCGAAGGAAGGCGCAAAGATGTTGCTGTGTGCGCGTTCCACGGATGCGCTGGATGCCATGTGCGACGAACTGCTGCAGGCCGGAGCGCAGGCAGTGCATACGTTTGCGCTGGATGTGCGTGATCGTGCTGCTGTTGCAGATGCCATTGCGAATCTTCCCGAAGCGTGGCGCGCAGTGGACATCCTGGTGAATAACGCAGGATTGGCGCGGGGTCTGGAGAAGTTTTATCTCGACGACATCGACAACTGGGAAGAGATGATCGACACCAACACCAAGGGCCTGCTGTATGTAACGCGCGCTGTTCTGCCCGGTATGGTGGATCGGAATCGTGGCCATGTGGTGAATCTTGGTTCCACGGCTGGCTGGACGGCCTATGCGGGCGGCAGCGTGTATTGTGCGACCAAGGCCGCGGAAAAGATTTTGTCAGAAGGCATCCGCATTGACTTGATGGGCACGGCGGTGCGCGTTACCAGCGTTGATCCCGGCATGGTGGAGACTCGGTTCAGCGAAGTGCGGTTTGGCGGCGATAAGGAGCGTGCTGCCAAGGTTTACGCCAACACGACGCCGTTGACTCCGGAAGACGTGGCTGACGCCATTATGTGGGCTGTTACTCGGCCAGCGCATGTGAATGTCTCTTCGCTTTTGCTGACGTCCATTGACCAGGCCAACGCCGTGACAATTCACCGTCGAAATTCGTAGCATAGTGCGCGAGTCCTTTCGGGCTCTACTACCGTCCAATCGGCATACCATGCGCTTGCTTACTGATGAGAGATTGCTGCCCGCCCGTGGGCGTGGCTTGAATGCGCCTGCCATAGCGCTTGCGTGCGTTCTGCTGCCCGGCGCTGCCATGGCGCAGGGCGCGAATGCTTCGCTGTCAGGCATTGTCCATGACCAGACGGGCGCAGTGGTGCCGGGAGCGCATGTCACGCTGACCGATGCGAACCGCGGCACGGTACGCACAGTGGACAGCAACAGCACTGGCGTCTATGTGATTCCGCAGATTGCGCCGGGCGACTACGTGGTACAGATCACGTCGGCGGGCTTTGCGACCACGGAGCAGAAGCTAACGCTGACTGTGGGACAGCACGCGGCACTGGATGCCGCGCTTCGCGTGGAAGCGTCTGCCAGCGTGCAGGTGCAGGCCGCGCCTGAGACGGAGATTGAACGCGAGGACGCATCGCTCTCCACAGTTACAGGGCCGCGTGCGATTCGTGAACTGCCGCTGAATGGCCGCGATGTTACGCAGCTTGCGTACTTGTCGCCGGGCGTGGTGATGTCGCGCCGCTTGAATCCGGATTCGCAGGGATTGGGTAAGCAGATCAGCATCTCCGGTCGCCGCACGAACCAGGTGGCGTTTCTGCTGGATGGCACCGACGTAAACGACGCCTATAACAACACTCCGGGCGGCGCCAGCGGCACCATCCTGGGTGTGGATTCTGTGGGACAGTTCCGCGTTCTGGTGAGTGGCTATGGCGCGGAGTTTGGACGCACGGGTGGCGGTGTTATCGACGAGATCACACGCAGTGGAACATCGCAGCTTCACGGCAGCGCGTTTGAGTTTGTGCGCAATTCGGCGATGGATGCGAAGAACTACTTCGACTCTGCTTCGCTGCCTATCCCGGCTTTCAGTCGCAATCAGTTTGGCGGGTCGCTGGGCGGTCCCATCTCAAAGCGCGATTTCTACTTTGGCAACTATGAAGGCCTGCGACAGAGTCTTGGCGTAACTACGAGCGCGCTGGTGCCGAATGCAACGGCACGCGCATCGGCTGTGGCAAGCGTGCAGCCGTTTCTTACGATCATCCCTTCGCCGAATAGCACTGTCTTTACGGATGGCACGGGATACTTCAAGACCACGAATACGAATCGCACCACGGAAGACTTTTTCGTGTTGCGCTATGACCATCAGAGTTCGGCACGGACCAGCTGGTTTGCGCGCTACCAGTTCGACAACGCAAATGCGTACACGCCGGATTCGCTGCAGATTTCGCAGTCGCACAATCGCTCGCGCACGCAATACCTGACCGGCCAGATGACACACAGCTTCAACGATCATCTGGTGAACGAAGCTCGTGTGGCTTATAACCGCTCGTATTACACGCTGGAATACACGTTGATTAAGGACATTCCGGATTCGTTGTCGTTTGTGTCCGGAAGGCCCTTCGGATCGATCAGCGTGACGGGGCTGGCGATGATCGGGCCCATGCGCTTTGGTCCGAATGTTAACCAACTGAATTTGTTTCAGGGCGCGGACGATCTGACGTGGACCATCGGTCGCCACACGTTGGCGTTTGGTGTCGATGAGAAGCAGATCATCTTCCCGCAGGAAGCTGCACAGAGCCAGAACGGTTTCTATCAGTTCACTTCTGTTGCCAACTTCATGGCAGGTACTGCTTCCAGCGTTGAAGTTGCGTTGCCGGGTTCGAATCCGCAGCGTAACTGGCGGCAGCACATGGATGCCGCTTACATCACCGATACGTGGCGAGCGAACGACGCGCTTACACTCACTGGCGGCATTCGTTATGAGCACACCAGTGTTCCCAGCGAAGAGAATGGCCTGCAGGCCACGGTGCGCGATGTGCTGCACGATACCGCAGACACGATCGGCCCCATGTACACCGATCCGTCGAAGCTGAACTTCGCTCCGCGCGTCGGTTTCGCGTATGTACCGGGTGAAAAGAACACCAGCATTCGCGGTGCTTTCGGCATTTATTTTGATCCGTTGTGGACAGACTTTTATCTGAATGCGGGTAGTCGTCAGCCACCGTTCTTCACGGTAGGCACGGTAACGCCGCCGACATTTCCGCATGCGAACATCACACCGGCAAACCTGCAGCTGGGACGCATCGACGTTGTGCAGTACAACCCTGCGGCGCCCTACGTGATGCAGTGGAACCTGAGCGTCCAGCAACAACTGCACCGTGGGCTTTCGTTCACTCTGGCCTACGATGCCAATCGCGGCGTACACGATCAACGTATTGTGGACGAGAACCAGTCGCTGCCGACTTACGTGAACGGACGCAAGTTCTTCCCCGTCGGTTCCAAGGTGCGCAATCCGAACTTCACGGCGATTCGTTACAAGGAAACCAACGGCCTCTCCAGCTACAACGCATTGCAGGCGGTGCTGGCATGGCAGTGGCGCGACATTCTGCAACTCCGTTCGACGTACATCTGGGGCAAGAGCATCGACACCAGTTCGTTGGTAACGGCGCAGGGTTCTGAGAACGATGTACCGCAGGATCCGGATTCGTTGGCCGCAGAAAAAGGTCTCAGCAACTATGACCTGCGCAACTACTCCTCGACTTTTCTGACCGCAAACCTGCCACGCTTCCGTGGCCCGAAACTTCTCTCTGATGGCTGGCAGTTCAATGCCATTGCGATCTTTGCGTCTGGCGCGCCGTTCTCTGCCTTGGTCAGCTATGACAGTGCTCGCGCAAACTTTGGCACAGGTCCGTCGCCAGAGCGGCCAGATCTGGTCCCCGGACGCAGTTCGAATCCGATCAAGGGTGGGCCGGTGCAGTACTTTGATCCCACCGCGTTCTCGCTTCCTGCTGCCGGCTACTACGGCAACCTGGGACGCAATACTCTGATTGGCCCCGGATTGGCCTCGCTGGATACGGCACTCGCAAAGAATTTTCGCTTTAGCGACCGCGCACGGCTGCAGCTACGCGCTGAAGTGTTCAACCTGCCTAACCGTCCGAACTTTGGCATTCCTTCGCAACGTAACGTGTTCACCACGACTGGCCGCGTTGCCAGCGCTGGAACCATTACAACGACGCTCACGCCGAGCCGTCAGATTCAGTTGGGAGCGCGTTTCGATTTCTAGGCGCACCGATCGTCTTCATTCGTAGGTCGCTGGCTTTCTTGTGAGAAATTCGCAAACGCATTGCCGCGGGCGAATGCGTTGGGATTCTTCGCTTCGCTCAGAATGACGGCACATTTTCGATATGCTGGAAAGCTGTGAGCGAAAACAACAGACCCACCATCTCCGTGGCCATGATTGCCACGAACGAAGAGAAGAACCTGCCGCGTACGCTGGCTGCTTTGCAGGGATGGGTGGATGAGATTGTCATTGTTGACTCCGGATCGAAAGACCGGTCGCCGGAGATCGCCGTGCAGCACGGCGCGAAGCACAGCTACAACCGCGACTTCAAAGGCCACGCCGAGCAGAAGAACATTGCCATTGCACAATGCACCGGCGATTGGATTCTGCTGCTGGATGCGGATGAAGTGGTCACGCCGGAACTTGCGGTGGAGATTCAGAATGCGCTGCGCAACGCAACGGTGAACGCCTTCTGGATGCCGAGGCTGAACATCTTCATCACACGATGGATGCGTCATGGCGGCCTGTTCCCCGATGAGAAGCTGCGCCTCTTCCGCCGTGGCATGGCAACAGTGGATGAAAGCATTGGGCCGCATGGCACGCCGCAGTACAACGCGGACAAAGGCCACCTGAAGAACCACCTGCAGCACTACGGCTATCCAGACTTTGCCAACTATCTGGATCACATGAACGAGTACTCCACCGGCACCGTGGTGGCGCTGTCACGGCGCAAGGCCGGAACGCCCAGCTGGGCGCTGCTGGCGCAGTCGTTCGTCAATCCGTTTTTTGGATGGGTGAAGAACTACATTTTTCGACTCGGCTTTTTGGACGGCGCGGAGGGCTTGATCTTCCACCTGAACCACGCCGTCTATGCCCACTGGAAATACGTCAAAGTTTGGGAAGCACGCAAGAAAGCAGAGCAGTAAAAGATCGCCACAGGTTCACCTGTGGCGATGCGCTTGAAAAGATTTCAGAAAACCGGAAGCACCTTCGCCACTTGCTGCATTATCGCGATTCTTCGCTACGCTCAGAATGACAACGCTGCTTAGTGCGTGTGGAAGATCTTATGGTTGATGTCCGGCCAGAATTCCTTGAACGTGTAACCTGCGCCGTCAATCAGGACGCTGGTCAGCCACTTCTGCCCCACCTTCGTCCAGGTGCGATAACGCGTGGGGTAGTAGAGCGACGAGATGCCAGATGCGGCACCAGCACCGATGATCTCGGAGTAGTTCGGCATGGCATTGCCGTCATCGCTACGCGAGACGAAGATGCGGGTGGCACCGTACAACGCCCGCTTTTTGAAACCGCCGTGGCCCAGCGTGTAATACCGCGGGTCCTGATGAAACACGACCGGTATGGCTCCTGACACCATAAAGTTTTCGCTGGCTGTGTCGGCAAGGCCGTGCCAGTAGTACCGCGCGTAGCCCTTCACGCCCTGGTGAAACTCAGGATAGGAATTGCCGTTCATCGCGAAGCCTGCCGTAAAGGCAGCAAGCACAAAGCTGGAGTAATCAAAGGAGTTGCGCGTCGCAAGCACAAACTTTTCCTTGACCGTCATGGGAGGGAGTTTAGTGTCGGCGGATACCGCGCTGAAGTTGGGCATGATGCCCAAAATGCGCTGGGTCTGCTGCGGTTCACCGCTGGGGGTATGCCCTGCCTGCCCAGCATTGGAGGCATGCGGGTCCTGCGACTGCTGTGTCTGCTCCATCCCCGGAGCATCTGGCAGGCTGGAGGATTCGGCCTCGCGGTCTACAGGTATGGCCATCGCTACGACAGCATTGTCGTTTGCAGCAGTTTGGACGGGAGCAACCGTCTGCACGGCTGCTTCGGTCTGCTGGGCATGCAGGACAGGGGTGGTACACGCCAACGCAAGAAGTACAGGCGCAAAACGACTACGAATCATAACTTGGGTCACAGAAGTTAAAGACGGGAAATCTCTCCCTAAGATGCAGAAAACGTCGTGAAAAAGCTAGCCGTGGCGTTAATTGGACACGAGGTTTCGCAGGAGGAAAATTACATTTGCGGGACGCTCTGCCAGGCGGCGCATGAAGTACGGATACCAGTCCGTGCCGAAAGGAAGATAAATGCGAACACCGTAGCCTTTGCGGACGAGTTCTCGCTGTAGTTCTCGTTTCACGCCGTACAGCATCTGGAACTCGAATGCGGACCGTGGGATGTTGTTCTGTGCAGCAAATTGCTCGGTTGCCTGGACCATTGCGGGGTCGTGCGTGGCAATGCCGCAGAAGACTCCCGAAGGAAGCATCGTCTGCATCAACTTCACATAGTTCGCGTCGACGTCTGACTTGGCCGGGAAGGCCACGTCGCCAGCCTCTTTGTAAGCACCTTTGCAAAGGCGAATGCGGATGCCTTGGCGCAGAAGGCGCGCCGTGTCGTCCGCCGTTCGATACAGGTAAGCCTGCAGTACAGTGCCTACCGCGCCGGGATACTGCTGCGCAAGACGTTCGGTCAGGGCGATGGTCGCCTCGGTGTAGGGCGTTCCCTCCATGTCGATGCGGACGAAGTTCCCCACGTGCGCGGCGTGTGCCACGATGTCGCCGGTGGTGCGTTCCGCCAGTTCCGGCGAAACATCCATGCCCACGCCGGTTAGCTTCAGGCTCACGTTCGCGTTCATTCCCGCTGTGGTGATGCCGTCCAGCAGGCGGTGGTAGATGTCGGCAGCGGCGAGTGCTTCCGCTTCCGACCGGACGCTTTCACCCAACGCATCCGCAGTGACGGCGAAGCCCTGCGCATTCAGATCGCGGGTGACGCGGAGCGCGTCTTCCACGGTGAGACCAGCGACGAAACGGCTGGACAGCCTGCGGCCCGGAGCTGACCGCTCCATGATGCCGCGCATAGTGTTGTTCTGGGAAAGAGAGATCAGGAAAGAGCGAAGCATCCTGTGGAAAGTCTCATCGGCAAGGGCAGGCGTGTCAAATCGCACAGCCCTCAGCGGGTGGAGGTCTATGTCGTGGGTTAGAATCCGCCGAATCCGGCGGCGTCCTTGAGCAGCAGCAGGTACCAGAGCACCGGAGCCGCTACCAGCAACGCGTCGATACGGTCGAGGATGCCGCCGTGGCCGGGCAGCATTGCGCCGGAGTCCTTCACGCCGACACCACGCTTCAACGCGCTCTCCAGCAGGTCGCCGACCTGGGCCGCGATGTTGACCAGCGCCGCCAGAAGCAGCGTCTGCCACAGCGGTTCAGAGATATGCAGCAGAGTGCTGCCACGACGACCGAAGAGTTCGCAGACACCGGCCAGAACAGCCGCGATGACGACGGCTCCAGCGATGGAGGCCAGCGCGCCTTCCTGCGTTTTGTTTGGACTCAGAGCTGGAGCGAGTTTGCGTTTGCCGAATGCTTTGCCTACGTACAGTGCAGCGATGTCGCCGGTCCACACCACCAACATGAGGAAGATCAGCAGTGTGGGGCCGTTTTCCTTTGCTTCAATCTGCGGCAGCAGTGTGAGCGGGTAGGCAATGTAAATCAGGCCGAAGAAGCCTGCCGCGGCGATGGGAAGAACGCGCTCCAGGTGGCCGTTCTTTGCTTCGCGGAAGGCAACGATGGTCAACAAGCTGAGGCCCAGTGCACTCAATACGGGCAACGGCGAATCCAACGGACGCCAGTACGTCACCACAAACAACAGCACCACGGCCGGCAGCAGCCACCAGGCCGGAACCACTTCGTCGCCTGCCCGCGTCAGCGCCACATACTCATACGCGGCCAGCAGCGCCACCAGCGCCGACATGACGATCAACGCAAGCTGGTTGCCCCAGAAAATGAGGCTGAAGACAACAGCGATGAGAACGATGGCAGTGAGAATTCTTTTCATGGGCCAGTGTTGAGGATACCGCTTTTACATCGGTCGGCTGCGGCGACGTGTCCTCATGCTGAGCAATAGAAGGACGATACAGAGCGCTGCCATGGTCAGCGGCAACGGGAAACTTTCTACCGCACGGCTGAGCGCGCCCATCAGGATCCCGAAAAACGCATTCCCTGCAACGCAGACCTTGGCCAATGTCCGATCATGCGGACGCTCGGCTCGCATCAGGTTCATGGCGCCAAGCAAAAGGCCGCAGAGCGCGGTGCAGAGAACGAGAGGTTCCGTGTTTCCGGAGTAGAAACGATGCAGAAGGACAAACAGTGCGAGACTGCAGCCTATGAAAACCCACCCGGCAATGCGGTCCAGCGTCCGCATCGGCTAGCGGCTAACCATCTCCGGCGTTGTGGCCTGAGGTGTCTGCGGGTCAGGCAGCGTCTCGTCAGTAAATTCTGTATCCAAACCGCCAAAGCGGCGGCTGCGCTGCTGAAATGCTGCGATGCCTTCCAGCAGATGCTCGCCACGGAAGTCCGGCCACAAGCGGTCTGTGACGAACAACTCCGAGTACGCAATCTGCCACAGCAGGTAATTTGAAATTCGCATCTCGCCGCTGGTGCGGATCAGCAGATCCGGGTCCGGCATGTTGCGTGTGTACATATGGTGCGACAGCGTTTCGTCGTCAACGGATTCGACGCCACCCTGCACACTGAGCAAATCTTCTACAGAACATCCGCGACGATGCGCTTCTTCCATGAGGTCGCGCAGGATGGAACGCGTTGCGTCCACAATCTCAGCACGCGAACCGTAGTTCAGCGCGAGCGTGAGTGTGGTGCCAGTGTTCTTCGCAGTCTCTGCCTGCGCCCACTTCATGGTTTCCTGCACTTCTTCCGGCAGCTCGTGTGTGCGGCCAATGTAGTTCATGCGGACATTGTTGTCCTGCATGCGCTTCACATTGCCGACGAGATAGTTCTTGAGCAGCTTCATGAGGAAGCTGACTTCCGCCTTGGGACGACGCAGATTGTTCTCAAGGGAAAACGCATACAGCGTCAGGAACGGAAGATTGATGCGCGATGCCGTTTCGACAACGAACTGGACACTCTCTGCGCCCTGCTGATGGCCAAGGAAACGCTTCATGGCGCGCTTGCCTGCCCAGCGGCCGTTGCCATCCATGATGATGGCGACGTGCTCGGGGATGCGGGCCGGATCCAGCGTGCGATACACCTCGAGTTCCTTCGGGGAAAGCTCGTGGATACGCAAGGGCTGGGTCAGGGGCAAGGGATCGACTCCGGAAGTTTCGTTACCGCTCGACCGTAGCACGTCCGCTCAGGCCGTTGCAATGAAGCAATCGACCTGAGCGCGGTGCCGAGGAGAGAGAAGTCGCGAAAAGTCAGGTTCCTACGCCATCCGGCGACGGCCGCTGGCCAGTTCGCGCACATGGTTCAGGAAGATCGACTTCTGCAGCGCGTCCAGTTGCGAGCAGAACTGGGCGATTTCTGCCAGGAACGGGTCGGCCATCAGAACGGCAGCCTCGTCCTTGTGACGCGTCTTTGCGTCACGCAGAAGGGCGCTGATGTCCACCTGAAGGGCCCTTGCCAGGCGCTCGAGGCTGCTGAGGGTCGGCATCGCCTTGCCGTTCTCAATCTTGCTGATATAGGTACGGGGAACGTTCATGCGGCCAGCAAGCTGACGCTGGCTCAGATTGCGTACGCGACGCAGATCGCGCACGGCGGTAGCCACCTGCAGACCGCCATCTTCCGACGTCTGCGCAGCCGGTGGAACCAGCGAAAGCGCGGGAGCCACAACCGGCTCGGGCTCTTCCACATCCAGGGGCTTGCGGCACTTGCGGCAAAGCGAGTTTGCAGACCGGAACTGAACCAGGCTGCAGTGATCGCAACGAAGTACCTCCCGCTGTTCGACGGGTGCCATCATGGTTGCCATATTGTCGTGTAGCGGATGGGTGCCAGAGCGGGGCCCCATATCGCGCACGTCCGATAAAGAACGACCGCGATGTTCCTACTCTGATACGGGGTAACTGGTAAGTCAAGGGGGAACCGGAATAAATACCCCCGAATTCCAGAAGAAAACCGGAAAGGAACCAAACAAGTAACTATGCCGCGCTTCTGTGAACGTGTAGATACTCTGGGCCAAAGGAAGATGATCAGACGGTAGCGCATCGAAATCGCAGAGCAGAAAATCAAACAGTAAGGTCAGGGAAAGCAAAGGATCGTGTCAGATGTCACAAAGAGCACTACTGGTCGTTGATGTTCAGAGGGACTTTCTCCCGAATGGCGCCTTGGCTGTCCCCCAAGGGAATGAAGTGATCCCCGTCATCAACCGTTTGGGCAGGAAATTCGCTGAAATCGCAGTGACACAGGACTGGCATCCTGCAGGGCATATTTCATTCGCCTCGACCCACGGCAAACTTCCCTTTCAGGACACCGCACAAGCCGCATACGGAGAGCAGGCGCTATGGCCAGACCACACCGTGCAGAACACCCCAGGCGCAGAGCTGGCGCCCGGACTTGATCTTCCCCACACCGGCCTGATCCTACGCAAAGGATTTCGGCTGGATATCGATTCCTACTCTGCCTTTCTGGAAAACGATCACAGCACTTCGACGGGACTTGCGGGCCATTTCCGCGACAAGGGCATTACGGACCTTTATCTGACCGGCCTGGCATGGGATTACTGCGTTGGATATTCCGCGCTGGATGGAAAGCAGCTTGGGTTCAATATCACCGTCGTGATTGATGCTGTGCGTGGCATCGATCCCAAATCCATGGCGACGATGTCTCAGCGATGGAATGAAGCCGGTGTGCGCACGATCACCAGCGAAGCGCTGCTGGGCCATTAGACTTAAAGTCATGCCGCAGCAGCCGTTCCACGCCGAAGCCCGCCTCCGTGTCCGCTATGCCGAAACCGACCAGATGGGCGTGGTTTACCACGCGAATTATCTGATCTGGTTTGAGGTAGGTCGCGTGGAACTGATGCGTTCTTTGGGACTTGCTTACGCGGATCTGGAAAAGGAGCACGGCTGCCTGATCGCTGTGGTCAGCGTGGAAGCGCGTTATCGCGCATCTGCCCGTTACGACGATGAAATCGCTGTACGCACACGTATTACCGCCATGCGCGGCCCAGTATTAAAGATGGCGTACGAGGTTGTTCGCGTGGAAGACGGCAAGCTGCTCTGCGAGGGCTCGACCAGCCACGTGGTGGTGAACCGCGAGATGACCAAACGCGAATTGCCTGAGCCGTATGCCCAGGCATTCCGCAAATTGCTGGAAAAAGAAGGTTAAGCTGAGGGTTCTGTGGCGTTCACCAGGTCGCGGAGTTCCTTGGACGGCTTGAAGTAGGGCACGCGCTTCGCGGGCACTTCCACCTTGTCGCCTGTCTTGGGATTGCGACCAATGCGCGCATTCCGCTGACGGATGCGGAATGATCCGAAGCCACGAATCTCCACCTTCTCATCACTGCGGATGGCATCAATGATGCCTTCGAAGAACGTATCGACAATCACTTCGCCATCGCGGCGGGTAAGGTCGCCGGAGGCGGTCACGCCATCCACGAGATCTGCCTTGGTCATACGGGATGCCTCCTTACGAAACCCTGTCTGCCAACCCGCGATTTCTCACGGGGATGCATGGAGTGTACACCGGACTACGCGCAATGAGATCACGCCAACTTAAACGATCGCAAAGAAAACATGGGAGATCAGCCGACCTGCATGAGGAAAACGGAGTCCCTCAGCAGCGCTTGCGACTCAGGAGACCGAGCGGCACGCCGAAGAGCAGCACCAGTGCCAGCACCCCGTTCACCATGCCGGGACCGGGCTGTGGAAGCGGAATATGCAGGGCCGTATGTGGCAGGACGAGGTAGTTCATTACAACGTAGATCAACAGGCCATAGACCGTGCCGACTGCAAGCGGATAGCGACGAGCCGCAATTGTTGGGCTGATCAACAGCACAAAAAGGCTGGCCCAGAAGGCAGCAATCAGGAAATGCAGTCCTAAACCGAGCAAAGACATGGCGTTACCGCCGCGCATGGCAGCCGGGCCCAAGAGACAGGCGGCGATGGAACGAAGCATCACCAGCGGATTATGCCCGTGGGCAACGGTAAAGATAGCAGCATCAGCGATATCCAGCGTGCCGCAAAGGAGTGTCGCCACTGCGATGACTCGGCCTGAACTCCAGCAACCGCGTGCAGCCATTTGCACCTCGCCCACGAACGATAGCATCCGCGCTGATGCGCCTATCTGAGAAAATGAAACGTGATGAAGAACATCGCTATTCTCGGTTCCACCGGCTCCATTGGAACCAGCACCCTGGACATTTGCGAACGCTACCCGGAGCGTTATCGCGTCGTATCACTCGCCGCCGGGACGAACCTGGATCTGGCTTTCCAGCAGTGTGTGCGCTGGCGTCCTCAGGTGATCTCAGTTGCCACGGAAGAACTTGCTGCGCAGCTAACGCAAAAGCTGAAGGCGGCAGGCGTTACCGGCACGGAAGTTGCCTATGGATCTGCGGGTACGGTCCGCGTGGCCACGCTGCCGGAAGTGAACTTTGTGGTCAGCGCTATTGTTGGCGTCGCCGGTCTAGAAGCTACCTATGCCGCAGTAAATGCAGGCAAGACCATCGGTCTCGCGAATAAAGAAGCGATGGTGGCAGCGGGTGAACTGATCATTGCTGCGGCTAAGAAGAACAACGTCACCATTCTTCCCATTGATAGCGAACACAATGCCATCCATCAGGCGATGCGCGCCGGCACCACCGCGGAAGTGAAGCAGATATGGCTGACCGCGAGCGGTGGTCCTTTCCGCAACACGCCACTGAAAGACTTTGAACACATCACGCCTGCGCAGGCGT